>CALCIA010000368.1 GCA_937907435.1 uncultured Actinomycetes bacterium | reverse complement strand
TGGCCTCATACGAATAGGTGACGGCGCTCCCGGCGAAGTAGTCCGAGGCCCCCGGCACGTTCGTGATCCGCGCCGCCAGCAGCCCGCCGCTACAGGACTCCGCCAGCCCCAGCCGGTGCCCCGCCAGCAGCTTCGCCACCTGCTCGTCGATCGTCTCGCCGTCGAGGCTGAACGTCTCCCGCTCGTGCCGTCGCCGCAGCCCGTCGCGCACCGCCATCGCGGTCGCCTCGGTCTCCTCGCGCCAGCGCACGTCGATCTCGATCTCCCCCCGCCGCAGGCACGTCGTGATCTCGACCGCGTCGACGTCCACCCCGTCGTCGTGCTCGATCTCGCGCAGGCTTTTGGCGATTTCGGACTCCGGCACGCCGAACATCCGCATCGTCAGCCCGTGCAGCGGCGTCGCTTGCGCCAGGATGGCCCGCACCGGCTCGGTGTCCAGCGCCCGCGGCCACATCGGCCGCAGCTCGCGCGGCGGGCCGGGCATGACGATCACGACGCGCTCACCGGCGGGGACGACCAGCCCCGGCGCGGTCCCGACCGGGTCGAGCGCCACCGCCCCCTCCGGCACCATCGCCTGCTTGCGGTTGGACTCCATCACCGCCTCTTCGTCGAACTTGAAGCTGCGGTTGCGGGCGAAGCGGCGCAGGATCTCGCGGATCTTCGCCTCCATGTCGACGTCGAGCCGCAGCGGCCGCCCGGCGAAGCGCCCGACGATCTCCGCCGTCAGGTCGTCCGCGGTCGGCCCGAGGCCGCCGCTGGTCACGATCAGGTCCATCTCCTCGGCCGCCAGGAAGCGCAGCGCGTGCTCGAGGTCGTCGGGACGGTCGGCGACGACGATGATGTGGGCGACCTCGATCCCCAGCTCGGCCAGCCGTTCGCTGATCCAGGGCCCGTTGGCGTCGGCGATGCGCCCGGTGATCACCTCGGTCCCGGTGACCACGATCCCGGCTCTGACGACGCCCGCCTTCACGGGGGCGAACCTACCGGACCGGCGACGTCAGGAAGCGTCGCTGTCGGCCTCGGCCCCGACCGGGGAGGGCTCGGCGCTCGCCCCGCCGCCGCCGCTCCCGGACCCCGGCCCGCCGACGACGCGGGCCAGATCGGCCTGCGTGATCAGCACCTGGCGCGGCTTGGAGCCCTCGTAGCCGGAGATGACGCCGCGCCGCTCGAGCATGTCGATCAGCCGCCCGGCCCGCGTGTAACCGACCCGCAGGCGCCGCTGGATCATCGACACCGAGGCGGTTTCGGTCTGCACGACCAGGCGGATCGCCTCGTCCAGCAGGTCGTCGGAGTCCGGATCGAAGTCGTCGTCCCCGCGCCCGCCCTCCTCCTCGGCGGCCTCCGGCGTCTCCAGCAGCTCCTCCTCGAACTCCGGTTCCCCCTGTTTGGCCCAGTGGCCGGTGATCGACGCGATCTCGTCCTCGGTGATGAAGGCGCCCTGGACGCGCGCCAGCTTCGAGGTCCCCGCCCCGCGGAAAAGCATGTCGCCCTGCCCGAGCAGCGACTCGGCGCCGCCCTGGTCGAGGATCACCCGCGAGTCGGTCTGCGAGGATACCGCGAAGGCGATCCGGCTCGGGATGTTGACCTTGATCGTGCCGGTGATGATGTCGGTCGAGGGACGCTGGGTCGCCAGCACCAGGTGGATCCCGGTCGCCCGCGACTTCTGCGCCAGGCGGATGATCGAGTCCTCGACTTCGGCGGGCGCGACCATCATCAGGTCCGCGAGCTCGTCGATCACGCAGAGGATGTGCGGCAGCGGCGCCTCGCCGGCTTTGCGGCGGCTCCGGTTCAGCTCCTCGAGGTTGCGGGCCCGCGCCTGCGACATCACGCCGTAGCGCGTCTCCATCTCGGTGATCAGGTTGGCGAGGACGTTGGCGGCGAGGCGCGGCGAGGTCACCACCGGCGTCAGCAGGTGCGGGACCTGCTCGTAGTGGTTCAACTCGACCTGCTTGGGGTCGACCAGCACCAGGCGCACTTCGTTGGGCGAGGACGCCATCAGGATCGAGGAGAGCATCGCGTTGACGCAGGCGCTCTTGCCCGAGCCGGTGGTGCCGGCGACGAGCAGGTGCGGCATCTTCGCGATGTCGGTCCAGACCGGGTTGCCGTCGATGCCCTTGCCGAGCCAGGCGACCAGCGGCGAGGCCTTCTGCGGGCGCCCCTGGTAGATGTCGCCGAGGCGGACCATGCGGCGTTTGGCGTTCGGCACCTCGACCCCGACCGCCTGTTTGCCGGGGATCGGCGCGAGGATGCGGATGTCGGTCGAGGCGAGCGCGTAGGCGAGGTCGTTCGCCAGCTCGGTGACCTTCTTGACTTTGATGCCGGGGGCGAGGCGCAGTTCGTACAGGGAGACGTGCGGGCCGCTGACGACGCCGACGATCTTCGCGTCGACCCCGAAGTGGCCGAGCGCCTCGATCAGCTTGCGCCCGGTCGCCTGCTGGTCGCGCGGGTCGGGCCCCTTGTCGCCTTTGCCGCGCTCGAGCACGCGCGGGGACGGCAGCCGGTAATCGATCTCCTCGGAGGTGGTGACGCCGCGCAGGTTCCCCATCGGGGTCGGCTTGGGAGCGTCCTCGTCGGCTTCGGGCTCCGTCGGGAGCTCGTGCTGGGTCGGCTCAGGGGCAGGCTCCGGTTCCGGCTCGGGCTCCGGCTCCCGGACCACCTGGGTCTCGGCGGTGTCTGCCTCCTCGTCGAAGTTGAAGAGGCCCGGGGCGAAGATGTCGTCGTCGCGGTCCTCGGCCAGCGCCACGGTCGGGGCGAAGCTCTCGTCGTCCTCGTCCGGGTAGTCGCTCATCACGTCGGTCTTTGCCGCCTTCGTCTCGGCGGTCCGGCCGTCGCGCTCCCCTCGTCGCCGGCGCCATTCCTCGGAGTTCTGGCGGACGGTGCGCGCGGTCGCCTCGCCGCCCTTCGCGCCGCCGACGAAGATCGCCCGCAGGCCGCGGCCGATCCCCCGCGCCAGCGCCGAGATCGAGGTGCCGGTGAGGATCATCCCGCCCGCGATCAGCATCAGCAGGGTGAAGATCCGCGCGCCGACCGAGCCGAAGAGGTAGACGAGCGCGGTTTCGATCCCGTAACCGACCTTGCCGCCTTCCCAGCCGAAGAAGAGCACGAAGAGCAGGTAGATCCCGGCGGCGACGAGGAAGAGGCCGATCAGGTCGAGATGGCGCTGCTCGAGGCCGGCGAAGAGTCCGAATCCGCCACGCGATTTGGCCGCTTTGCCGCGTTTGGCTTTGGCTTTGGGTTTCCGGGCGAGGGCTTTACGGGCAGGGGCGCGCTTCTGTCTTACGAACACGGGTCCGATTTCGACACCTGCCCCCCATCCCCTGCGGACCATTTCGTCCAGGGCGCGAAGGAGCTCTAAATTCGCCTTAAAACAAGCGCAAAGAGCGTTGGAACCGGTTTAACATCGGCTGCATGCTCAGCACCGATCCCGAGGTTCAGCAAGGCGGTCGCGTCCTCGTCGTCGAGGACGACGCCGATATCGCCGACGTCCTGCGCCGCTCACTGCGCAACGAGGGCTACGAGGTGCGGACCTCCGCCGACGGCGTCGAGGCGCTCGACGTGGCCGTCGGGTTCGTCCCCGACCTGGTCGTGCTCGACCTCGGCCTGCCCGGGCTCGACGGGATCGAGGTCTGCCGGCGCCTGCGCCAGGAGGGCGACGTGCCGATCCTGATGCTGACCGCGCGCGCCGAGACCGAGGATCGCGTCACCGGCCTCGACTCGGGGGCCGACGACTACCTGGTGAAGCCGTTCGAGCGCAAGGAGCTCCTGGCGCGGATCCGCGCCCTGCTGCGCCGCCGGCCGCCGCGTGGCGCCGCCTCGCTCGAAGTCGGCGATCTGCAGCTGAATCCGGACACCCGCGAGGTCCACCGCGGCGACCGCGAAATCGAGCTGACCAACCGCGAGTTCGAGCTGCTCGAGTTCCTGATGCGCAACGAGCGCCTGGTCGTCTCCCGCGAGCGCCTGCTCGACGAAGTCTGGGGCTACGACCCGATGGCCGCCACGAACACGATCGACGTCTTCATCTCCAACCTGCGGCGCAAGCTCGAGGCCGGCGGCGAGCCCCGCCTCCTCCACACCAAACGCGGCGCGGGGTACGTCCTCAAAGACTGATGGTCGCCGCGGCACGCAGCGGCACCGCGGCCTGGCTGCGCCGAGTCGTGCGCCCTCACGCCTGGCCGGTCCGCTGGCGCCTGGCGGCCGTCTCCGCCGGGCTGACCCTGGTGATCCTGATGATCTTCGGCGGCGTGATCGGGCAGATCGCGACGACGCGGATCCGGGACGACTTCAACGGGGAGGTCGCCAACGCGGTGGAAAGCCTGCAGCGCGAACTCCACGTGGTCCGGCCCTTGATCGGCGCGGAACCGGACGTCGTACCGAAGAGCCTCGCCGGCTACGTCGCGACGGAGGACGCCTCGCTCCGTGTCTTCGACAGTGCCGGGCTTGAACTTCGTCAGTTGCGGGGCGGCCGGCTCGGTCCACCGCCGAAGGAAACCGGCACGGTCGAACGGAACGGGATGCGGATCGTGACCGCGGTGCTCTCCGAAGAAGGGATCGGGACCGGTTACGTCCAGTACGGCCGCAGCACCGCGCACGTCGACGACACGATCGACCGCATCTGGTTCTTGGTCGTCGCCGGGATCCTCGGCGGCACGGCGCTTGCCGTGCTCGCCGGCGTGGCGATCGCGGCACGCGCGATGCGGCCGATCGCCGCGCTCACCGCGAGCGCCAAGGAGATCTCCGAGACCCGCGACCCCTCCCACCACATGCCCCGCCCGCCGGTCGAAGACGAGGTGGGCGAACTAGCCGAGACGCTGGAGCAGATGCTGCGCTCGCTGGACGCGGCGCGGGCCGAGCGGGAGCAGGCGATGCAGCAGCAGCGCGAGTTCGTCGCCGACGCCTCGCACGAGCTGCGCACGCCGCTGACCAGCGTGCTCGCCAACCTGGAGTTGCTGCAGGCCTCGCTCGGCGGTCCCGGCCAGGCCGAAGACCGCGAGGTGGTCGACTCGGCGCTGCGCTCCTCGCGGCGGATGAGCCGCCTCGTCTCCGACCTGCTGCTGCTGGCGCGGGCCGACGCGGGCCGGCTCGCCGCGCACCGGCGCTGCGACCTGGCCGAAATCGCGGGCGACGCCGCCCTCGAGGCGGCGCCGCTGATGGGCGGCCGCGAGTTCGTCATCGACAACGACCGGCCGCTGCGGGTGGACGGGAGCGCCGACGAGCTCCACCGCATGGTCCTCAACCTGCTCGACAACGCCGCCCGCCACACCCCGGAAGGGGCGACGATCGAACTGCGACTTTCCCAGCAGGGCGACGACGCGGTGGTGGAAGTCGCCGACGACGGGCCGGGGATCCCGCAGTCGATGCGGACCCAGATCTTCGACCGCTTCGTGCGCGGCGAAGGCCCCGCCGACACCGCCCGCGGCAACGGCACCGGCCTCGGCCTGGCGATCGTCAGCGCCGTCGCCGCCTCGCACGGCGGCAGCGTCGAAGCGACCGAATCCCCCTCCGGCGGAGCCCTCTTCCGCGCCCGCATCCCGGTCGCCGACGCCCGGCCCGCCGCCAAAAAGCATTCATCCTCAATCTTTTAGGACGGCTTTAGTTCCCGTCCCTAGATTTGCCGGTGGACGAGACACTAGCCCGCCGGGATTCTCCCCAGACACTGTCCCGGCGGGCTTTTTTTCTGCCGTTTTGCAGGGGTTATGGGGGCGTTTCGCAAGGACGGGCGGGGGTCCGGGGCGCTGCGGGCCGTCCGAGGTGGGCTGAGGTGGTCCTGGGCTCCTCATGGGGGTCCTGGCAGGCTGTGACCCCCATGAGGA
>CALCIA010000367.1 GCA_937907435.1 uncultured Actinomycetes bacterium | reverse complement strand
GATCCGGCCGAGGTGTGGAGGCTCCCCGACCCGATCGTCACGTAAGTCCGACTTCGCAACGTACCTGTGACGCTCTCCCACGAACGCCTCACGTCCTGGGCTCCTCATGGGGGTCACAGCCTGCCAGGACCCCATGAGGAGCCCAGGACACCCTGGACCTCCCTCGGACGGCCGCCCGCGCCGGAACCCCCGCCCGGACCCCCATCAGCCCCCCCGAACCCCTACGCCATATCCCCCACCGGCACCTCCGCCTCGACACCCGCCTCCGCGGTGATCAGGATCGCGCCCTCGCCGGTGACGTAGGCCTCCTCGCCATGTTGGGTGACGTCCATGCCCAGTGCCTCGTGATGCTCGGTGGCGCGCAGCGGCGTCACCAGGCCGATCAGCTTCAGCAGCGCGTAGGTGACGACGAAGGCGTAGGTGGGGACGACGAGGATCGCCAGCACCTGGTGCCAGAGCTGGGCGGCGTTGCCGTAGAGGAGGCCATTTGAGACCCCGTTCCAGGCCGCTGCGGCGAAGAAGCCGACGAAGAGGATCCCGACCAGGCCGGCGGTGCCGTGGGCGGCGAGGACGTCGAGGGTCTCGTCGACCCGGGTCCGCGTCCGCCAGCTGATGATCGCGTAGGAGGGCAGCGCCGCGAGGGCGCCGAGCAGCATCGCCCAGCCGGGGGCGATGAAGCCGCCCGCCGGGGTGATCGCGACGCAGCCGACGACGATCGCCGTCGCCGCCCCGATCGCGGTCACCTTGCGCCCGCGGAGCAGGTCGAGGGCAAACCAGACGACCAGCGTGCAGGCGGGGCAGAGGAGGGTGTTGACGAAGGCGAGGACGCTCGCGTCGCCGACCCCGTAGCCGCTGCCGCCGTTGAAGCCGAACCAGCCGAACCAGAGGAGCCCGGCGCCGAGCAGCACGTACATCGTGTTGTGCGGGAGGAGCGCCTGGCGGCCGTAGTCTTTGCGCGCGCCGACGACCAGCGCCGCGGCGAGGGCGGAGAAGCCGGAGCCCATCTCGACCGGCACGCCGCCGGCGAAGTCGAGGGTGCCGCCGGACTCAAGCCAGCCGCCGCCGAAGGCCCAGTGGGCGAGGACCGCGTAGACGCAGATCGACCACAGCGCGGCGAAGACGAGGAAGGGCCCGAAGCGCATCCGCTCGACCACCGCGCCGGAGACGAGGGCGACGGTGATGATGCAGAAGGTCGCCTCGAAGGCCATGAAGAGGAGGCCGGGGATCGCCGTCCCCGCGCGCGGGGCGAAGCCGACGCCGCTGAGGGCGAAGTCGCCGAGGCCGCCGAGCAGGGCGCCGGTGCCGTCGAAGGCGAGCGAGTAGCCGACCAGCGCCCAGAGGACCATCGCCACCGCGATCGCGCCGACGCACATCATGAAGGTGTTGAGGGTGTTCTTCGAGCGCACCAGGCCCGCGTAGAAGAGCCCGAGCGCCGGCGTCATCATCAGCACCAGCGCCGTCGCGGCAAGCATCCAGGCGGTGTCGCCGGGGCTGATCCCGGTGACCGCGACCGGCATCGCGACGCTCACTGCCCGACCGGGGTGACGGCCCCGGTGTCACGGTCCCCGGTGCGAATCCGGACCGCCTGCTCGAGCGGCACGACGAAGATCTTGCCGTCGCCCACCTCGCCGGTGCGGGCGCCCGCGCAGAGCGCGTCGACGGTCGCGTCGACGAACTCGTCGGAGACCGCGATCTCCAGCCGCACCTTCTCCGCCAGCCCCATCTTCACGGTGGTGCCGCGGTAGGTCTCGACCCGCTCCAGCTCGCCGCCGTGCCCCTGCACGCGGCTCATCGAGACGCCCCGCACCTCGGCCCGGTAGAGCGACTCCAGCACGTCGTTCGCCTTCTCCGGGCGCACGATCCCGATCACCAGCTTCAAGAATTCCCTCCCGCGATTGTCGTTCCCGCCAGGCGGCAGCCTATTCGGCCTCGGCCGCTCGGAGCAGCCGCGATAATCCCCGCCCGCATGCCCCCGTCCCGACCAGAGCGCGTCTGCGTCTTCGCCGGATCCGGCGACGGCCGGCACCCGGAGTACCGCGAGGCGGCCGGGGCCCTCGGCCGCGAGCTGGCCGAGCGGGGGATCGGCCTCGTCTACGGCGGCAGCGGCAGGGGCCTGATGGGCGCCGCCGCCGACGCGGCGCTGGCCGCGGGCGGCGAGGTGATCGGCGTCATCCCCGAGTCCCTGCTCGGCCTGGAGCAGTTCCACCGCGGCCTCACCGAGCTGCACGTCGTCGGCTCGATGCACGAGCGCAAGGCGAAGATGGGGGAGCTGGCCGACGCGTTCGTCGCCCTGCCGGGCGGCATCGGCACGCTGGAGGAGCTGCTCGAGACGGCGACCTGGGCCAAACTCGGCATCCACGCCAAGCCCTGCGGCGCGGTCAACACGCGGGGCTACTACGACGCGCTGGGCGCGATGCTCGACGCCGCCGTCAGCGAGGGCTTCATGGCGCCCGAGTACCGCGACACCGTCGTCTTCGACGCCGACCCGGCGCGCCTGCTCGACCGCCTTTGAGGGGGCGCGTCCGGGGGCTACCCTGGATGCATGGAGCTGCTCGACCTGACGCTGCTGCTGATGGCGATCGCCACGGTCGTGCTGCTCGCCGCCTGGGGCGTGGTCGCGCTCGGCGCCAACGAGATGTCGGAGGAGGAATACCGCCGCCTCGCCGAGCGCAGCGAAGCGCTGGCCGCGATGCCCACCGCCGAGCGCGAGTCGAGCGAATTCGAGGACCACGTGAAGGCGGCGATCGACGGCCTGCCCGACGACCTCGCCGGCGTCCTCGACGAGATCCCGATCGTGATCTCCACCCGCGGCCACGAGTACCGCGCCTACGGCCACTACATCGGCGACACCGTCGCCCGCGACGACTTCCACGACCGGATCGTCATCTACCAGGACACCCTGGAACGCGACTTCGGCCACGACCCCGAGCTGCTCCGCGCCGAGGTGGCCCAGACCGTCCGCCACGAGGTCGCCCACCACCTCGGCTGGGACGAGGACGGCGTCCGCGGCCTCGGCCTCTGAGCGTGCCCCGACGGCACCCGTCCCTGGACGACCGCCTCGACCCGGCGGTGCGGATCGTCGACTACGACCCCGCCTGGCCGGAGATGGCGGCAGCCGAGATGGCGCGGGTCGCGGCGGCGCTCGACGAGGTGGCGGTGCGGACCGAGCACGTCGGCTCGACCGCGGTGCCGGGGATGGCGGCGAAGCCGATCGTCGACCTGCAGGTCTCGGTCGCGGGGATCGAGCCGAGCGAGCGCTACGCGCGCCCGCTGGCCGGGCTCGGCTACCTCTTCGCCCCGGACCCCGCCTCGCCGGACCTCCACTTCTTCGGCAAGCCCGCGGAGCGGCCGCGCACCTTCCACCTCCACGTCTGCGTCGCGGGCAGCGCGCACGAGCTACGCCATCTGGCGCTGCGCGACTACCTGCGCGCACACCCGGAGGAGGCGCGGCGCTACGGGGAGGTGAAGCGCGAACTGGTCGCCCGTCGGCCCGGCGACCGCCTCGCCTACATCGCCGGCAAGGCGGACTACGTGGCCGCGCTGGAGCGACGGGCGCTGGACTGGTTGAATTGAGTTCGTGACCATCGTCGCCGGGAGGCGCGGGAAGGGGAGTGGGATGTCGAGAAGGATGTTGATCGCGGCCGCCGCGGTCGTGGTGCTGGTGTTGGCCGTCTGCTCGGCGGCGTTTGCCGCCGAAGTCAGCCGCGAGGAATACAAGGAAGCGGCCGAGCCGATCTGCAAGGCGAGCGCGAAGGCGAACGAACGGATCCTCGCCGGGGTGCGCAAGGAAGTGAAAAAGGGCCAGCTGAAGACGGCGGCGGTGAAGTTCGCCAAGGCCTCGCGGGAGCAGGCCCAGACCCTGCGCGAACTGGAAGCCCTGCCGCAGCCGAGCGCCGACGAAGCGCGCCTCGCCAAGTGGTTCTCCTACCTGAAGATCGAGGCCGACCTCTTCGCCACCGCGGGCAAGAAGCTGAAGGCCGGCGACAAGCCCGGCGCCGAGCACGTCTTCACGAAACTCAGCTCGAACATCAACAAGGCCAACGTGCAGGTGCTGCCGTTCGGCTTCGTCCACTGCCGGCTGAACGCGGCCAAGCTGAGCTGACGCCGGTCGAGGTCCGCAACGCGAGGGAGGGCGACGAGCCGGCGCTGCGCCGGCTCGACGTCGCCACTTGGTCGCGGACCTCGAATCCCGGCCCACCGCCCGATCCCGACCGTCCCGTCCTCGCCCGCCACGGCGTCGGCAACGTACTGGTCGCAGTCGATGGCGACGCGGTCCTCGGCAGCCTCCTGCTCGGTCCCTGGACCGACCTCGAGTCGAGCCGCCACGTCCTCGAAGTGAAGGGGCTGGCGGTCGACCCGGCGCGCCAGGGGGAGGGGATCGGGGCGGCGCTCCTCGACGAGGCGGTCGCCCGGGCCCGCGAGCGGGGGATGCGGCGGCTGGTCCTGCGGGTGCTGTCCGGCAACGTGGCCGCGCGGCACCTCTACGAGAGCCGCGGCTTCGAGCTCGAAGGGAGGCGCCGCGAGGCCTTCCTGCTGGACGGCGCCTACGTCGACGACCTGATGATGGGGCTCGACCTCACCTGACCGGGCCTTCGGCGGAGCCTCGCTCCCGCCGGCTGTCCCGGGGGACGACGAATAGCTCGAACCAGTCCGGCACCGCCCGCTGCAGGCCGGGGTAGACCAGCGCCGGCTCGGCCGGGATGACGATCCAGTAGTCCTCGATCCGCGGCGGCTCGGGAATCTCCACCACCTGGTAAAGGCGGCGCAGCGCGTCCAACATGCGCTCTCGCCCGAGGCTGGTCGCGACGAGACTGGGTTCCGGCGCGAGCCGCGTCTGGTGCACTTACCCAAGAATGCCTAAGCGTCCACCGTATTTTTAGGGACCTGGACGAAGGGTCGATGCTCAGGCGAGGCTCCCGGCTGAGTGAGCCAACCCATTCCCTCTCATCTGATCGGCTGGTCCGGCCGATACCACCCGCGTCGATGATCAAGAAGCCGAAGTCGAGATTCGCCGCCCTGTTCGCGCTGACGGCGCTGGTCGCCCTGCTCGTCGTGGGCTGCGGCGGAGGCGGGTCGTCGAGCTCCGCGGGCGGCGGCTCGGCGGCATCCACCTCGGAAGCGCCGGCGACGGTGCCGATGAACACGCTCGAACCCGGCTACGTCGACTGGCCCTTCTTCGGTCGCGTCCCGCAGCGGACGCACTACCTGCCGGCCAACCGTGGGGAGATCGACCGGCCGCTCGACCCGCCGCTGCGGCAGGCGTGGTCGATCAACACGCACGGGCTGCTTGAGTTCCCGCCCGCGATCGGCGGCCGCGTCGCCTACACGATCAACAAGTACGGCAACGGCAAAGCGGTGCAGCTCGGCACCCACAAGGTGATCGGCGAACTGACGCTCGACCCGAAGAACAAGGGCCACCAGTCGATCGTCACCGGCCCCGCCTACTACCGCGGGCTGGTCTACGGCGCCTTCCTCGACGGCACCCTCGTGGCGGGCAACGTGAAGACGGAGAAGGCGGTCTGGGAGCGCCACCTCCACGCCCACCTCGAATCCTCGCCGCTGCCGATCGACGGCAACGTCTACCTCGGCACCGACGCGGCCGAAGTCCTCGCGATCGACGCGGGCGACGGCCACACCGTCTGGAGCTTCAAGGCGCCCGGCGCCTTCAAAGCCAGCCCCAGCTACGACGCCGGCAACGTCTTCGACGGCGACTACCAGAGCTCGATGTACGCGCTGGACGCGAAGACCGGCAAGCCGGTCTGGCGCACCAACACCAGCACCGTGGCGCCCTACGGCAAGGGCGGCTTCTTCTCCTCGCCCGCGATCGCCTTCGGCAACGTCTACGCCGCCCGCGACGACGGCATCGTCTACGCCTTCGACGAGGGCACCGGCAAGGTGAAGTGGAGCTTCGAAACGGGCGGCGCGGTCTACGGCTCACCCGCGGTCGCCCAGGTGCCGGGGACGCCGCCGACCGTCTACATCGGCTCCGAAGACGGGCGCTTCTTCGCCCTCGACGCCCGCACCGGCAAGGTCCGCTGGACCTACGACGTCGGCGGACCGGTGCCAGGAACCGCGACCGTGATCGGCCACACCGTCTACGTCTCGACCTTCACCGGCCCGAAGACGATCGGCATCGACGTCCGCACCCACAAGAAGAACTTCCAGATCAACCAGGCCGGCTACACGCCGGTGGTCTCCGACGGCCGCCGCGTGATCCTGGTCGGCTACTTCACCGTGATCGGGCTCGAACCGACGGAGCCTTAGGGACGGGTGCGCGGGTCCTTGCCGGCCGGCGCCCGGAAGGGCCGGTTCCCCGCAAGCTGTCGCCCGGGTAACGGACCCGCCCCTCTCGCCACGGCCCGGGCAGGCTGTGGCCGTGGCGAGAGG
>CALCIA010000366.1 GCA_937907435.1 uncultured Actinomycetes bacterium | reverse complement strand
TCCGGCCGAGGTGTGGAAGCTCTCCGACCCGATCCTCACGGAAGTCCGACTTCGCAACGTCCCTGTGACGCCTCTCCCACGAACGCCTCACGTCCTGGGCTCCTCATGGGGGTCACAGCCTGCCAGGACCCCCATGAGGAGCCCAGGACCCACCTAAACCACCTCGGCCAGCCCCCGCCCCCGAACCCCCGCCCCCGGGTCACCGCCCCGCCCCGCCCGCCATCAACCCCGCGTCGCCCGCCAGACCCAGAGCATCGCCAGCGGCTGAAGCGGCAGCCGCGCCCACAAGGCCCAGCGGGGGATCTTGCTCGCGCCCGGGACCTTCTCCGGGCTGACCGCCATCCAGACGTTCGCCGGGAAGACCGCGAGGAGCAGCGCGATCAGCCACCAGCGCCCCGCGCGCCGGGTGGCGGGGTGGAGGACAGCCAGCCCGCCGACGACCTCGGCGACGCCCGAGATCGCCACCGACTCGCGTTTCGGAAACGGCGGCGGCACGATCGATTCGTAAGGCCGCGGCCGCGCGAAGTGCATGGCCCCTGCGAGCGAGAAGAAGGCGGCGAGGGTGGCGCGAGAGGCTTTCATCGCCGCGCAGTTTTCCAAACCTTGCGGTTGGCTATCTTCAATCTGTGCCCGATTTCAAGCTGAACTCTGCCTACATCCCTACCGCTGACCAACCGAAGGCGATCGCGGGGCTTGCCGAGGGCCTCGGCGCCGGCGAGCGCTTCCAGACCCTGCTCGGCGCCACCGGCACCGGCAAGACCTTCACGATGGCCGGGGTGATCGCCGAGGTCCAGCGGCCGGCGCTGGTGATCGCGCACAATAAGACGCTTGCCGCGCAGCTCTGCAACGAGTTCCGCGAGTTCTTCCCGGAGAACGAGGTCAACTACTTCGTCTCCTACTACGACTACTACCAGCCCGAGGCCTACGTCCCGGCGCAGGACCTTTACATCGAGAAGGACAGCTCGATCAACGACGAGATCGACCGCCTGCGCCACGCGGCCACCGCGTCGCTGTTCGCGCGGCGCGACGTGATCATCGTCGCCTCGGTCTCCTGCATCTACGGCATCGGCTCGCCCCAGGTCTACAACGAAAAAATGCAGCTCTTCCAGGTCGGCAAGGAGATCGACCGGGACGAAGTGCTGCGCAAGCTGGTCAAGATGCAGTACCAGCGCAACGACTCGGTGCTCGGCCGCGGCCACTTCCGGGTGCGCGGCGAGGTGCTCGAGATCATGCCGTCCTATGCCGAGACGGCCTACCGGATCGCGCTCTTCGGCGATGAGATCGAGGGCATCCAGCACTTCGACCCGCTGACCGGCGAGGTGATCGACGAGATCGACCACGTCTCGGTCTGGCCGGCGTCGCACTACGTCACCAAAGACGAGACGATCGACCGGGCGGTCGCGGAGATCCGCGCGGAACTGGAAACGCGGACTGCCGAACTTGAGAACGAAGGCAAACAGCTGGAGGCGCACCGGCTGCGCCAGCGGACCTCCTACGACCTCGAGATGATCAAAGAGCTCGGCTTCACCTCGGGGATCGAGAACTACTCGCGCATCCTCGACGGCCGCGAACCGGGCACGCCGCCGCACACCCTCATCGATTACTTCCCCGACGACTTCGTCTGCTTCATCGACGAGAGCCACCAGACCGTGCCGCAGATCGGCGGCATGTACGAGGGCGACCGCTCGCGCAAGCAGACGCTGGTCGATTATGGCTTCCGGCTGCCCTCGGCGATCGACAACCGGCCGCTGAAGTTCGACGAGTTCCTCGAGCGGGTGCAGTCGCTGGTGATGGTCTCGGCGACGCCGGGGCCGTTCGAGAAAGCGGAATCGTCACGGACGGTCGAGCAGATCGTGCGGCCGACCGGGATCATCGACCCCGCGATCGAGCTGCGCGCGACCCGCAACCAGATCGACGACCTGATGAACGAGGCCAAAAAGGTCGCCGAGCAGGGCGAGCGCATCCTGGTCACGACGCTGACCAAGAAGATGGCCGAGGACCTGACCGCCTACCTACTGGAGTACGGCGTCAGGGTCCGTTACCTGCACTCCGAGATCGACACGCTCGAACGCATCCAGATCGTCCGCGATCTGCGCCTGGGCGAGTACGACGTGCTGGTCGGCGTGAACCTTCTGCGCGAGGGCCTTGACCTTCCCGAGGTGTCGCTGGTGGCGATCCTCGACGCCGACAAGGAGGGCTTCCTGCGCGGCGAGACGAGCCTGGTGCAGACGATCGGGCGGGCGGCGCGGAACGTCAACGGGCGGGTGCTGATGTACGCCGACAAGGAGACCGACGCGATGCGCGCGGCGATGCGGGAGACCGACCGCCGCCGGGCAATCCAGATCGCCTACAACGAGGAGCACGGGATCACGCCGACGACGGTGCGCAAGGGGATCTCGGAGATGTCGGAGCTACTGGCGATGGAAGACCGGGCGCCGGCGCGGCGTCGGCGCAAGCGGACCGAGCGCTGGGACAGCCCGGAGGAGCTGGAGAAGACGATCGTCGCCCTGGAGGAGGAGATGCTGGCGGCGGCCGACGATCTGCGGTTCGAGGAGGCGGGCCGGATCCGCGACGAGCTGCGCGAGCTGCGCCGCGACCTCGAGGGCATGACGGCCGCGGGGGCCTGAGCCGAACCTGGTCATATCCCGATCAATCAGGTACCTTTGCGTATGAGAAGGGTACGCACTGTTCCTGGGAGGTCGACGATGAGGGGCATCAAGGTTGCATCGACGGCGGCGGTCGCGGCAGCGGTGATCGCGATGGCGTTCGGCGCAGGTTCCGCCGCCGCGGCGCCGACGAAGCTGTGTGAAGTCAATACCTCGCCCTGTCCCGCGGTCTACCCGGGCGGGACGCACTTCACGGTCACGGGTGAATTCAGCATCAGCCCGTTGACCGGTTGCGAATACACCTACAAATTCGAAAACGGGGCCTCCTCCGGCACGCCACTCCTGGCCAAAGTCACCTCGTTTACCTTCGCCCACTGCGGGACCCTCTACACCGTGTCCGCCGTGAGCCTGAACTGGTTGTTCGAAATCACTGCCATCGGATCGGGGAACGGGACCGGGGAAATGGTGCCCGGCGGTGGAACGACGGTCGGATTCGAAGTCAACGGGAACGGTGAGGTCGGATGCAAGTACACGGCATCGCACTTCCCGCAATCGATCGCCGGCGGCAGTCTGATCTCCGCCTCCATGGTGGGGTTGCCAAAGACGGCCGGAACCGGTTGCGTCAACGCCGTGACGGTCTCCATGGCCGGCGTCTCGACCCCGAAGTTCTTCGTCACCAACTAGCCGACGTACGCGGCTATCTATGCTGCGTCGGTGGCCGTCGACGTAGCCGAAGCGGATTTTGAGCGCGACGTAATCGAGCGCTCCAAGCAGGTGCCCGTCGTCGTCGACTTCTGGGCCGAGTGGTGCGGGCCCTGCCGACAGTTGGGCCCGGCGCTGGAGGCGGCGGAGGCCAAGCGCGGGGGAGAGGTCGTCCTGGCGAAGGTGGAAACCGACGCCAATCAGGCGCTGGCCGCCCGCTTCGGCATCCAGGGGATCCCGGCGGTGAAGGCCTTCCGTGATGGCAAGGTCGTCGACGAATTCGTCGGCGCCGTGCCGCCCGCCCAGGTCGAAGCCTTCTTCGACGGCCTCGCGCCCTCGCGCGCCGACCAGCTGCTGGCGGCGGGCGACGAGCTCTCCCTCCGCGAGGCGTCCGAACTGGAGCCGCGCCGCGCCGACATCGCCCTGGTCCTCGCCAAGGCCCGCCTTGCCCGCGGCGCCGAAACCGAGGCCCTGGAAGCAGTCGAGGGCTTCCCCGACGACTTCGGCGCCGCCGGGATCGCCGCCCGCGTGCGCCTGGCGCAGGCCGGCGTCGCCCCGGAGGCGTGGTCGTCCCTGGACGCGGGCGAGCACACCGCCGCCCTGGACGCCCTGCTCGAGGCCCTGTCCCAGAACGGCGACGCCACCGACGATCTGGATTCCGACGAGCGACGGGACTTGATCCGCCGCGCGATCATCGGCATCCTGGCGGACCTCGACCCCGCCGACCCGACCGCCCGCGCCTACCGCCGCAAACTCTCCGCCGCCCTCTGAACCCGCGGTGGATCGGTGCTCGGGGCGTCCGCGTCCGCGAGCGCCGTCAGCAGCTCCGGCTCCCCGCCGGCGTGCCTGAGGCCGGTCCTCCGGCAGATCGCCAGGGCGCTCGCGAGCGGCTCGCGGCCCGGGTGCTCCGGGTTCTCGTCGAGGATCCGGTCGACGGCTGCCGGGTCGAGAAGGTCGAGCCGCTCCGCCCGCTCGATCGCGAATTCCAGCCGGTACTGCTGCGCGGTCGAGGCGTAGTCGAGCAGCGTCCGCGGCACCGCGGTCACCGGCAGCCGCTCGGTCGAGGCGATGTCCTCGTCGCGGAGGGTCGGGCAGTGGTGAATCCCGATCGCGTAGTCGGCGTGACGGCGCCAGGGCACGGTGACGTTGACCGGGACCTCCAACTTCTTCTCCAGGCCCCAGAGCCAGACTGCCGACTGGTGGCTGATCGCGGCGCCCTCCCCGCGGAACATCAGCGCCGCCTGGCAAAGCCCGTGCGGGCTCAAGCCCCCGTGGCCCGCGGCGAAGATGTCGCGGTGCCACGCCTGCAGTTTCCCGGCCTGGAGGGCACGGTCGATCATCCGGTCCGTGTAGCCCAGCTCGGCGAGCTGGGCCCGGGTGACGATCCCGTACTGGCGAGCCGCCAAGGTGGCCATGTTGAGGTGAGGTCCCGCTTGTCTTCGCATGCCGTGACCAAGGGGCGGGCACCCGAAGTTCTCCCCCCTTCACGGACCTGGGCACGCAGGAAAGCCCGTAAATCGCGGCGAAGTTCGGGTGGGCGCGGGGCCAGGCGGCCGCCGGGGTCGGTCGAAGGGCGGGGGAACATCTGTTCGCTTGGTTAGACTCGTTATTCGTGCCTGCCTCAGACAAGATCGTCATCTCGGGAGCCCGGGAGCACAACCTCAAGGACGTCTCGCTGGAGCTGCCTCGCGACGCGCTGATCGTCATTACGGGGTTGTCCGGATCGGGCAAGTCGAGCCTTGCCTTCGACACGATCTACGCCGAGGGACAACGGCGTTATGTCGAGTCGCTGTCGTCTTACGCGCGGCAGTTCCTCGGGCTGATGGAGAAGCCGGACGTCGACTCGATCGAGGGGCTGTCGCCGGCGATCTCGATCGACCAGAAGACGACCTCCAGGAACCCGCGCTCGACGGTCGGCACGGTGACCGAGATCTACGACTACCTGCGGCTGCTGTGGGCCCGGATCGGCCATCCGTTCTGCCCTGAGTGCGGCGAGGAGATCACCGGCCAGACGCAGGAGCAGATCGTCGACCGGCTGATGACGATCGAGGACGGGCGCAAATTCATGGTGATGGCGCCGGTCGTGCGCGGGCGCAAAGGCGAGTACGGGAAATTGCTCGAGCAGATGCGGCTCGAGGGCTACTCGCGGGCCGAGATCGACGGCGAGCTGCGCCGCCTCGACGAGGAGATCGTCCTCGACAAGAAGTTCAAACACGACATCTCGATCGTGGTCGACCGGCTGGTGATGAAACCGGAGCTGCGGCGGCGCCTTTCAGAGTCGGTGGAGGCCGCGGCGGGCATCGCCGCCGGGCTGATCGAAGTCGAGTTCGTCGACGACGACGAGCCGAACCTGCTCTTCTCCGAGCAGTTCGCCTGCCTCAACTGCGGCACCTCGATCCCGGAGCTGGAGCCGCGGATCTTCTCCTTCAACTCGCCGCACGGCGCCTGCGACGGCTGCCACGGGCTCGGCTTCCAGAAAGTGATCGACCCCGAACTGGTCGTCCCCGACCCGACCCTCTCGCTGGCCGAGGGCGCGCTGCAGCCGTGGAACCGCGGCGTCACCGCCTACTGGCGGCGGCTGATCGCCTCGGTCGCCGAGGCCTACGACGTCGACGTCGACACGCCCTGGTCGAAGCTGAAGAAGACGGAGAAAGAGATCTTCCTCTACGGCACCGGCGAGGAGCGCCACCAGGTCACGTACACGAACCGCTTCGGCCGCCGCCGTTCCTACAAGGTGCGCTTCGAGGGAATCGTCAACAACCTGCAACGGCGCTACGAAGAGACCGACTCGGAGACGAACCGGGAGCGGATCGAGGGCTACATGGCCGAGCAGGCCTGTCCGGTCTGCCACGGTGCCCGGCTGCGGCCGGAGAGCCTCGCGGTCAAGGTCGGCGGGCTCAGCATCGCCGAGTATTGCGACCTCTCGGCGCGGCGCGCCAAAGAATGGATCGAAGGGCTCGAGATGACCGAGACCGAGCGCTCGATCGCGCGGCTGATCGTGCGGGAGATCACCGAACGGCTCACCTTCCTCGACAACGTCGGCATCGGTTACCTGTCGATGGCGCGCTCGGCGCGGACGTT
Organism: uncultured Actinomycetes bacterium; assembly: GCA_937907435.1. Taxonomy (GTDB): domain Bacteria; phylum Actinomycetota; class Thermoleophilia; order Solirubrobacterales; family 70-9; genus VAYN01. Next base: position 4,864 of record CALCIA010000366.1, on the reverse strand, counting down.
GTCGGGCGGGGAGGCACAACGGATCCGCCTCGCGACGCAGATCGGTTCCAGTCTCGTGGGAGTGATGTACGTGCTCGACGAGCCTTCGATCGGACTTCACCAGCGCGACAACGAGAAGCTGATCGCGACGCTCGACCGCCTGCGCGACCTCGGCAACACCGTGATCGTGGTCGAGCACGACGAGGGCACGATGATGGCCGCCGACCACCTGGTCGACCTCGGCCCCGGCGCCGGCGAGCACGGCGGCCACGTGATCGCGGCGGGCACGCCGAAGCAGGTCTCCAAGGACCCCGCCTCGCTCACCGGCCAGTACCTGTCGGGGAAGAAAAAGATCGACCTCCCGGAGGAGCGCCGCCGGCCGCAAGGCGCGCTGGCCGTGCGCGGCGCCCGCGAACACAACCTCAAGGACGTCGACGTGACGATCCCGCTCGGGGTCTTCTGCTGCGTCACCGGCGTGTCCGGCTCCGGCAAGTCGACGCTGGTCAACGAGACGCTCTACCCCTCGGTGGCCAACCGCCTGCACCAGGCGAAACTGCGCCCCGGCGCCCACGAGGGCATCGACGGCCTCTCCCAGATCGACAAGATCATCAACATCGACCAGTCGCCGATCGGTCGCACCCCGCGCTCAAACCCGGCGACCTACACCGGCGTCTTCGACCACATCCGCCAGCTCTTCACCCAGACCCAGGAGGCGCGGGCGCGCGGCTACAAGCCCGGCCGCTTCAGCTTCAACGTCAAGGGGGGCCGCTGCGAGGTCTGCAAGGGCGACGGCCAGATCAAGATCGAGATGCACTTCCTGCCCGACGTCTACGTGCCCTGCGAGCAGTGCCACGGCAAGCGCTACAACCGCGAGACGCTCGAGGTCCGCTTCAAAGGCAAGAACATCGCCGACGTGCTCGACATGTCGGTCGACGAGGCGGTCGGTTTCTTCGAGAACGTGCCGAAGATCCACCGCCGGCTGCGCACCCTGCGTGACGTCGGCCTCGACTACATCCGCCTCGGCCAGCCCGCGACGACGCTCTCCGGCGGTGAGGCACAGCGGATCAAGCTGGCGACCGAGCTCTCCAAAGTGGCGACCGGCGACACCCTCTACATCCTCGACGAGCCGACCACCGGACTGCACTTCGCCGACGTGCAGCGGCTGCTCGACGTCCTCGGCAGGCTGGTCGACGCCGGCAACTCGGTGGTGGTGATCGAGCACAACCTGGACGTGATCAAGACGGCGGACTGGCTGATCGACCTCGGGCCCGAGGGGGGCGAAGGCGGCGGGGAGATCGTCGCCGTCGGTACGCCGGAGGAGATCGCCGCCGTCGAGGGGTCCTACACCGGTCGGTTCCTGGCCGAATTGGTCAGGCCGGCCAAGTCGGGGAAGGCGGCCAAACTTCCGGTAGCTGCGTAGTTCACTTGGACATTCCGGCCAGCCGACCAAGGGTCTGTTGTCCTATGGGAAGGAAACCCCTGCAAGCGCGTATGCCTTTCGGTCCGCAGGGGTATGGTCGGCGGGAACGTTGGGGGGAGATCTAAAGGAGGAGAGATGCCCCAATCAGCTTGGATGAAGAGAGCCCTCTTCGCTGTGTTCGCCTTGGTCGCGATCGCACTCGTAGCCGCCGGGTGCGGCGGCGGCAGCGACACGACCAGTGGCGGCACCGAAGCGGGCAGTGAAGAATCGAACGAAGGCGGCGGAGGTGAAGAAGGCGGCGGCGGAAGTCTGAAGATCGCCCTGCTGCTGCCGGAAAACGAAACGCCGCGTTACGAAACGAACGACAAACCGGCCTTCTACAAAGCCGTGGAAGAACAGTGCTCCGGTTGCGAAATCAAGTACTTCAACGCCGGCGGTGACGTCGAAAAGCAGGCAAGCCAGGGTGAAGCTGCCCTGACGCAGGGCGCCGAAGTGATGGTCGTCGACCCGATGGACTCGAAAGCGGCCGCGGCGATCGTCGAAAAAGCGCACGCCCAGGAAGTGCCGACGGTCAGCTACGACCGTCTGATCGAAAACAGCGAAGTCGCCGGGTACGTCTCCTTCGACAACGAACGGGTGGGCGAACAGCAGGCGGAATCGCTGAGCGAAAAACTCAAAGAAGACGGCAATCCGAAAGGCCCGATCATCATGATCAACGGTGATCCGGCCGACCCGAACGCCGCCCTGTTCAAAAAAGGCGCGCACAACGCCTTCGAAAAAGCGGGCGTCGAAATCGCCAAGGAATACGACACGCCGGGTTGGACCGCTGAAAACGCTCAGCGCGAGGCCCAGCAGGCGATCACCGCGATCGGCAAGAACGGCTTTGCCGGGATCTACGCGGCGAACGACGACACGGCCGGCGGCGCGATCGCGGCGATGAAAGGCGCCGGGATCAATCCGGAAGAAATCCCGGTCACCGGTCAGGACTCGACCGTCGCGGGGCTCCAGCGGATCCTCGTCGGTCAGCAGTACATGACCATCTTCAAGCCGATCGTCCCGGAGGCGGAAATCGCCGCCGAAATGGCGATCTCGCTTGGCGAAACCGGTGAAGTCGAAACCAAAGAAAAAACGCAGATGATCAACAACGGCAAGACCGAAGTTCCGTCTGTGCTTCTGACCTCGACCCCGGTCACGAAAGACAACATCAAGGAAACGGTGATCGCCGAAAAATTCGTCAGTCCGGAAGAACTGTGCGAAGGCGCATACGCCGCGGCCTGTAAAGAACAAGGGATCTCGGGCTGAGCGATGAGCCCGGATCAGCCCCTCCTCCAGCTGGAGGGGATCAGTAAGCAATTCGGCCCGGTCCGCGCGTTGGACCGGGTCGACTTTGCCGTCAGCGCCGGCGAGGTCGTGGGCCTCGTCGGCGACAACGGCGCCGGCAAGTCGACGCTGGTGAAGGCGATCGCCGGGATCAACTCGCCCGACGGCGGCACGATCCGCTGGGAAGGCGACGCGGTGTCGATCAACAAACCCCAGGACGCGACGAACCTGGGCATCGCGACCGTCTACCAGGACCTCGCGCTGGCCGACAACCTCGACGTCGTCGCCAACCTTTTCCTCGGCCGCGAGGAGGTCTCGCCCGGCGTGGGCTCCGTGTCGCGCCGCCTCGACGAGGTGCGGATGGAGCACGAGGCGGGGGAGCTCTTGTCCAACCTCGCGGTGACGATCCCCAGCCTGCGCACCGAGGTCGGGATGCTCTCCGGCGGCCAGCGCCAGCAGGTCGCGGTCGCCCGCTCGCTGCTCGGCGAGCCGAAGGTCGTGATGCTCGACGAGCCCACCGCGGCGCTCGGCGTGCCGCAGACCAAACAGGTCCTCGCGCTGATCAAACGCCTGCGCGAACGCGACCTCGGCGTCGTCGTGATCAGCCACAACCTCGCCGACGTCTTCGCGATCGCCGACCGCATCTTCGTCCTTCGCCTCGGCAAAGGCGCAGGCGAATTCCGCGCCAGCGAGGCCAACGAGGACCAGGTGGTCGCCGCGATCACCGGCCTCGGCGGCAACGGCCGCGGTGCCAAAGCGGCCGCCGAGCAACTGCGCGAGCCGGCGACTCCCGACGTGCCCGAGGGCACCGACAAACCTTCCGAAGGAGGCACGGAGTGAGCGACTCTGTCGACACCGTGGAGACCGAGGAAACCGGCGGGATGAAGCTCGATCCCCGGCACCAACTGCGTCGGGTGATCCAGGGCGACCTCTCCTCGCTGCGGGTCGTCTTCGGCCTGATCGTCATCGCGATCATCTTCCAGGTCCAGGAAAGCCGCTTCCTCTCGGCCGAGAACCTGACCAACCTGATGCTGCAGATCACCACGATCGGGCTGATCTCGGTCGGCATCGTCTACGTCCTGCTGCTCGGCGAGATCGACCTCTCGGTAGGCGCGGTCAGCGGCCTGTGCGGCGCGGTGATGGTGGTGCTGAACGTCAAACACGGGTGGAACGCGTACCTGGCGATCGCCGCCGCGATCGCCGTCGGCGCCGCGATCGGGGCCACCCAGGGGTCGCTGTTCAGCCGCTTCGTCGTCCCGTCCTTCGTCGTCACCTTGGCGGGGTTATTGACCTGGGAAGGCGCCCTGTTACAGGTCTTAGGCAAGACGGGGTCACTGAACGTCACCGACCCCAAGATCACCGGCCTGGCCAACATCTTCTACTCGAACACGGTCGGCTGGATCATGGCGGTCGTCGTCCTCGTCGCCTACGGGCTGGTGCTCGCGATCGGCTTCCGAAAACGGGTCGCCGCCGGGCTGGCGGACCGCAACCCGCTGCCGTTGATCTTCAAATTCGCGGTGATCGCGGCGATCGTCATCGCCGCCGTGGCGATCCTCAACTCCGACCGCGGCGTGCCGCTGGCGCTCCTGATCCTGCTCGGCTTCGTGGTCACGATGGAGTACATCGTCAAGGGCACCACCTTCGGGCGCCACATCTTCGCCGTCGGCGGCAACGCCGAGGCCGCGCGCCGGGCCGGCATCCGCGTCAACGGCGTGCGGATCGCGGTCTTCGCGATCTCCGGCTCGATGGCCGCGATCGGCGGCATCATGGCCGCGTCACGCCTCTTCGCGGTCAACCAGAACTCGGGCGGCAACGAACTCCTCCTCCTGGCGATCGCCGGCCCGGTCATCGCCGGCACCAGCCTCTTCGGCGGCCGCGGCTCGGTCTGGACGGCTCTCCTCGGCGCCCTCGTAATCGGCTCGATCTCCAACGGCATGGACCTCCTCGGCCTCTCCTCCCCGGTGAAACTCATGGTCACCGGCGGCGTGCTGCTGTTGGCGGTGTTGGTCGATGCGGTGGTGAGGTTGCAGCGGAAAGAGACCAGGGCGGCGTAGGTGGGTGGGAGGCGGGACGGGCGGGGGTCCGGGGCGCCCCGGCCGTCCGAGGGAGGTCCTGGGCTCCTCATGGGGGTCCTGGCAGGCTGTG
>CALCIA010000365.1 GCA_937907435.1 uncultured Actinomycetes bacterium | reverse complement strand
CCTGCCAGGACCCCCATGAGGAGCCCAGGACCTCCCTCGGACGGCCGCAAGCGCCTCGGACCCCCGCCCGTCTCGCCCGTCCCCCCTACAAGCTCACAAGCCTCGCATCCCGCGCAGCACCAAACAAGAAATCCAGCGGCGCCACATCCATCGCCGCCCGCAGGTAGGTGACCCCGCGATCCCCACAGCGGTCCTTCAGCGCGGTGGAAGCCGCCGCGACCCGCCCTTCGTAAGTCGCGCGCACCCGCGGGGTCACCTCGACCACCAGCCGCTCGCCGGTCTCGCGGTCCTCCAGCTCGTAGGCGCCCTCGAGGGCGGCAAGGGCCTCCTCGCCCTCGACCAGGTGGACAAAGGCGGCGGCGCGGGCGGAGCCGGCCAGCTCGTCGATGGCTTCGGCGAGCGCGTCGGGCTCGGCGAGGCCGTCGGAGAGGAGCACCGCGAGGTCGGCGGGCTCGGCGCCGCGGCGGTAGTCGCGGAGGCTCGCGGCGAGGTCGGTCTTGGTGCCGCGGGGCAGCTCGCCGACCTCTTCGATCAGCTCACCGACCAGGTGCGGGGCGGCGAGGCGGGCGCCGGTGAAGGAGGTGCCGTCGGCAAGCATGTGGACGGCGACGACGTCGGAGCCGAGCAGGGCGACGGTGCCGAGCATCGCGCCGAGCTCCTGCGCATAGCGGAAGCGCGAGGGCGTCCCGTCGTCCATCGAGCGGCTGCCGTCGAGCAGCAGCGCCAGGTCGACGTGGCCCTCGGCGGGCGCCGCTTTGACCACGACCTCGCGCAGGCGCGCGTAGACGTTCCAGTCGATCGAGCGCAGGTCGTCGCCGGGGGTGTAGCGGCGGTAGTCGACGAATTCGAGCCCGCGGGTGCGCTGGGCGCCCGCCCGCTGGCCGCCGAAGCCCGCGACCACCGCTTCGACCCCGGCGAGCGAGAGCGTTTCGAGCTGGCGCAACGCGGCGGCGTCGAGTAGGGGCGCGCCCGTCGCGCCCGCCCGGGGAGCGCTCGGCTCCGGCGTCGCGGCTACGACGCCTCCCGCGGCAGCGCCTCGATCGCCTCGCGGACGATGTCGTCCGGCGAGACGTTCTGGCGCTCGGCGTCGATGGTGAGGACGAGGCGGTGGCGCAGCGCGGGTAGGGCGATCGCCTGGACGTCGTCGATCGAGAGGTTGTGGCGGCCCTCGATCAGCGCCGCGACGCGCCCCGCCAGGGCCAGCGCCTGGGCGCCGCGCGGGCTCGGCCCGAGGCGGACGAAGCGCTTCACCGCGTCGGTCGCGCCCGCGTTCTCCGGGTGCAGCGAGACGACCAGCCGGCTGGCGTAGTCGATCACGTGCTCGGCGGCGGGCACCGAGCGGACCAGCGCGTTCATCCGCAGCACCGTGGTCGCGTCGGCCACCGGCGCCGCCGACAGCTGCGCCCCTTCGTGCTCGGCGGTCGTCGTCAGCCCGACCATCTCGTTCAGCTCGGCGACCGGCGGGAAGTCGAAGCGCAGTTTGAGGAAGAAGCGGTCGAGCTCGGCCTCCGGCAGCGGGTAGGTCCCGTACATCTCGACCGGGTTCTGGGTGGCGAGGACGAAGAACGGCGCGGGCAGCGCCCGGGTCATGTTGGCGGTGGTGACGGTGCGCTCCTGCATCGCCTCGAGCAGGGCGCTCTGGGTGCGCGGCGCGGCGCGGTTGATCTCGTCGGCGATCACGACGTTGGCGAAGACCGGCCCCGGTTCGAAGCGCAGCTGCGTCTCCTGCGTTTCGGCGCCCTGGATCAGCACCGTGGTGCCGGTGATGTCGGCGGGCATCAGGTCGGGGGTGAACTGGATCCGCTTCGGCTCCAGCTCGAGCGCCCCGGCGAGGGCGCGGGCGAGGGTCGTCTTGCCGAGGCCGGGGACGCCCTCGAGCAGCGCGTGGCCGCCGGCGATCAGGCAGATCAGGGCGCCCCGCACGGCCTCGTGCTGGCCGACCACGATCTTGCCGACCGCGTCCTCGATCGCGGCGGCGACGCGCTGGAACTCCTCCGGCTCCAGCGGGGCGAGATCCGTAGTGCCGGCGAGTGCGGCGGTGTCCGCGGTCATCAGGTGGTGACTTTAGTGAAGCGGGTTGGGGGACTTCGACGGGCTACCCGCCGAGGCGGAAGACGAAGAGGCGGGCCGGCGCGTCGGGGACGGTCCCCCTCGCCTCGACCAGCGAGCCGCCCGCGGCGATCGCGATGTACTCGACGCCGCCGATTTCGTAGGCGATCGGGGCCGAGCCGACGCGCCGATGGAGGTCGTGGCGCCAGAGCACCTTGCCGTCGCGCTCGTCGAAGGCGCGCAGGTAACCGTCGTCGTCGCCGACCAGGACGAGGCCGCCGGCGGTGGCGAGGGCGCCGCCGTTGGAGGGCCGCGGGAGCTTGACGCGCCAGCGGACCTTGCCGGTCGCCGGGTCGAGCGCGGCGAGGACGCCGGTCGCGGGACCGACCTGTTCGACCGTGCCGCCGAGGTCGTTCTCGCCGGGCGCGCGCGTCTCCAGCTCCGCCCGCGAGGCGAGCTTGTAGCGCTGGCACATCTGGTTGCCGGCGATGAAGATCGACTCCCCGTCGGCGCTCAGCGCCGCGGGCCCGTACTCGATCCCGCCGAAGATGCCCGGGCAGACGACGACGCCCGCGCGGGTCGGGCGCAGGTGCGGGCGCGAGAACCTGGTGATGAACGGGGAGCGGGAGATCGGCGCGCCGGCGCGGGCGCCGAACACCGCGTAGAAGCCCGCCTTGCTGCCGGTGCCGACGGCGCGGACGCTGCCCCCGCCCGCCGGGGCGTCGAGCACCATCGGCGCCTGCACGGTGTCGTAGTCCCAGCTGTCGTGGCAGAAGAGCGTGCGGCTCCACTCGATCCGGCCGGTCCTCGCGTCGAGCGCGACGATCGCGTCGGCCAGGGGGTTGCAGCCGCCGCGGGCGGTGTTGGTGAAGCCGGGGGTCGGGTTGCCGGTGGCGACGTAGGCGGTGCCGCTGCGCGGGTCGACGGTCGGCGGCATCCAGACGTCGCCGCCGCCGTGGGTGCCGCGCGCGCGGTTCCATCCCCGGCCGGGCGGCGGGACCATGAAGGTGCGCCAGCGCTGCTTGCCGGTGGCGGCGTCGTAGGCGGCGACGAACCCGCGCAGGCCCGCGTCCCCGGCCGGGCCGCCGACCAGGATCTCGCCGTCCCAGAAGGTCCCCGGCGAGTTCAGCGTGTTGCCCGCTTCGGGGTCGACCACCCGGGTCTTCCAGCGCACCTTGCCGGTGCGGGCGTCGAGCGCGATCAGCCGGTCGTCGGCGGTGGTGAGGTAGATCCGCCCGGCGCCGTAGGTGACGCCGCGGCTGACCGGCTCCGACAGCTCGAGCTGCGGCCCGGCGAGGAAGTCGACCGGCGGCGCGTAGGACCAGCGGACCTTGCCGGTGGCGGCGTCGACGGCGAAGACCTGGCCCAGGCCGGTGTCGTAGTACATGGTGCGCCCGACCACGATCGGGAAGGTCTCCCAGGCGTTCTGCCCCCGCCCGCCGGGGCGCGTCCAGGCGACGCGCAGCTTCGACACGTTGCCGCGGTCGACCTGTTCGAGGGCGGCGAAATGGGTGTTCTCGGGGACGTTTCCCCAGCTCGGCCAGCCGACGTCCCGCCTCGTCTGATCGTGGTTTCCACCCCCGCAGCCCGCGAGCAGGAGTAGCGTGAGGGCGAAGGCAAGCAGGGTCCGCAAGGCCTTCCAGAGAATAGAACCCGGACAACAACTGCCTTGGAGGTGCCGTTTGATCTTCTCGAAAGTCCCAAAAGCTCTGATCCTGTTCGTGGTCCTCGCCCTGGCTGGCGCCGTCGTGGTGGCCGGATGCGGCGGTAGCGGCGGAACGACGACCGAAGCGACGACCGAACAAGAAGCGGCGCCCCCGGCCGAAGAAGAACAGGCGGAAGAAGAACCGGCGGAAGAAGAACCGGCGGAAGAAGCCGAAGAAGAACCCGCCGAAGAAGCCGAAGAACCGGCCGAAAAAGAAGAAGAAGCCGGCGGTGAATCGGCGTCGGCCGGCGAAGGCAAGGCCATCTTCAGCGCCAACTGCGCGTCCTGCCACACGCTGAAAGCCGCGGGAGCGACCGGCACCGTCGGTCCCAACCTCGATGAACTCGCGCCGGAAGAAGCGACGGTCGAAAATCAGGTGATCAACGGCGGCGGCCCGATGCCGGCGTTCGGCAAGGAAGGCACGCTGAGCCCTGAAGAAGTCAAGGCCGTCTCGGCCTACGTCGCCTCCGAAGCCGGCAAATAGGCCCGGCGCCCACGTTGGTGGGCCGAAAACTCGCCTATATGTCTAGTTTTCGGCCCATCAACATCAGGGCTCGATGAGGCGGAGCGGGACGCCGTCGAGGTAGGCCAGCACGTCCTCGACGGCGTCGCTGAAGAAGATGTCGTAGGTGTCCTCGGTGACGTAGCCGAGGTGCGGGGTCAGCACGGTGCGCGGGGCGCGGCGCAGCGGGTGGTCGGCGGGCAGCGGCTCGGTGTCGTAGACGTCGATGCCGGCGCCCGCGATGGCGCCGCGCTCGAGCGCCGCGACCAGCGCGTCGGTGTCGACGAGCGGCCCGCGCGAGGTGTTGACGAGGTAGGCGCTCGGCTTCATCGCGCCGATCTCGGCGCCGCCGACGAGCCCCCGGCTGCGCCCGCTCAGCCGGTAGTGGACGGAGACGACGTCGGCGCGTTCGAAGAGCGCGAGCTTCTCGACCGACTCGACGCCGGCCTCGCGCGCCGCCGCGGGGTCGAGGTTCTGGCTCCAGGCGAGCACCTCCATGCCGAAGGCGGCGCCGATGCGCGCCATCCGCGCCCCCAGGCGGCCGAGCCCGACCAGCCCGAGCGTCGCGCCGTCGAGGTCGCCGCCGATCGTCGTCTGCCAGCCGCCGCTTCGCACCGAGTCATGCTCGGCGGGGATCGAGCGCACCAGCGCCAGGATCAGCCCCCAGCTGAGCTCGGCGGTCGGCGCGCCCTTGATGCCGGTCCCGCAGACGACGACCCCGTTGCGGCGCGCCGCGGCGACGTCGATCGCCACGTTCCCCATCCCGGTGGTGATCAGCAGCTTCAGGTCCGGCAGACGGTCGAGGATCGCAGCCGGAAACGGCGTGCGCTCGCGCATCGCGACGACGATCTCGGCGCCGGAGAGCGCTTCGACCAGCTCGTCGGCATCGTCGATGTGCTGCTCGAGGGCGACCACCTGCCACTCGTCCGGGACCCGATCCCAGCCGCCGTAGTCGAGGGCGACCCCCTGGTAGTCGTCGAGCAGGACGATCCGCTTCACCCCCCGAGCCTTGCACACGGCTAGTGACCCGAGTCGTTAAGCCGCAGCAATTCCCAGGCCACGGGGCCCGCGGGCTGTCGCACGGAGGGCCCGTGACCCGCAAGCTGGCGCCCGGGTAGGGGACGCGCCCCTCTCGCCACGGCCCGGGCAGGCTGTGGCCGTGGCGAGAGGGGCGGGTGTATGGAAGGTGTGGAGGGACACG
>CALCIA010000364.1 GCA_937907435.1 uncultured Actinomycetes bacterium | reverse complement strand
CACCTCGGCCGGATCCGTGACGAAGATGTCGGGAACGTCACACTTTCCGGCCCTGGGAGACCTCTTTTCGGCCCGGATCGGGGGGTCGAGAACGCGCTGCGTGTTTTGACCCCCCTATAGGGGCCCTAAATCACGCAGCGCGTAAGTCACTGTTGGACAACACGGGAGAAAGAGTGGAGTTCTCGACATCTCTGTGACGACGTCGGACCTCCGTCACGGATCGGTGTCACTCCCGACGCACTCCCGTCCGCCTCCCGCGCACGTCCCTCCACACCTTCCGCACACCCGCCCCTCTCGCCACGGCCACAGCCTGCCCGGGCCGTGGCGAGAGGGGCGCGTCCCCTACCCGGGCGACAGCTTGCGAGCCCTGGGCCAAGCGGAACCACCCACCCAGTCCCCTCCCCGCGAGTAGCCCCGACTCCGGCAGGAGACACGCGGAAGAGTCACCTTTTGCGCCCCGGTTGCTCTCATCCCACCCTTAGCTGCTCTCATCGTCGATTAAGTGGACGGCCATAGCTTGCCGCGCCATGTCGAGCACTTCCCTCTCCTCCCTGAACCCCCAGCACAGGCGATCGATCTCGGGGACGCTGTTCACCAAGGTCCCCGAGATCATCGCCTTCTTCTGGCTTACCAAGGTGGCGACGACCGCCATGGGTGAGACCACGTCGGACTGGATGAACGGCTTTCTCGGTCCGGCGATCGCGATTCCGCTGATGTTGATCGCGTTGGTGTGGACGCTGCGGCGCCAATTTCGCGCCGAGCGGTATGACGCCTGGACCTATTGGAGCGTCGTGGTCATGGTCGCGATCTTCGGCACCTCCGCCGCGGACGCGCTGCACGTCGGGCTCGGCATTCCCTATCTGGACTCGACGATCTTCTACTCCGTCGTGCTCGCGATCATCTTCGCCGCCTGGTACCGCAGCGAGGGCACGCTGTCGATCCACTCCGTGCGCACCCGACGCCGCGAGGCCTTCTACTGGGCGACCGTCCTCGCCACCTTCGCCCTCGGCACCGCCGCCGGCGACATGACCGCGACGAGCCTCCACCTCGGCTACTTCGGCTCGATCGTCCTCTTCGCCGCCCTGATCGCGGTCCCGTTCGTCGGCTACCGCCGGTTCGGGATGAACGAGGTGCTCGCCTTCTGGGCCGCCTACGTCCTGACCCGCCCGCTCGGCGCCTCGGTCGCCGACTGGATGGCGGTCGACCACGCCCGCGGCGGGCTCGGGCTCGGTGCCGGCGGCGTCAGCCTGATCCTCGCCGTCGTCGTCGCACTCCTCATCCGCTGGCTGGCGAAGACGAGGATGGACGTGCGGGTCGAGGACGTCGGCCTCGACGGGTCGGGGCTCGACGAATCAGGCGTGGACGGGTTCGGCCGCGGTCGCGCCCTCGGCCTCGATCTTGGGTAGAGCCTCAGGGAGCGTGTAGAAGTGCTCGGTGGCGCCGCGCACCGCGCGCTGGCGCACCAACACGATCAGCCCCGCCTTCGCCAGCTCGGTGACGTGGTAGTTCGTGTTGCTGAGCGGGATCTGCAGCTCCTGGCTCAGATCGCTGGGGGAGAGGACCCGGCCGCCGTCGATCCCGAGGATTTCGAGGATCGAGACGCGCAGCGGATGTGCCGTCGCCCGCGCCAGATGCTCCCAGTTCACGGGAATCGACGCCCCCTTCGGGCGGCTCCCGTTTCCCTTGCCACTGGAGGACGCTTTGCCGTTCAAGTCGACGACCCCGTTTCCGTTTCCGTTGCCATTGTCCAAAATGCCCGTACCCCGTTTCGGCTGGCGTGTGCGCGAGATTACCAAAAAATATTGATTCGCGTCCCTAATTTCGGGTATGGTCGCCCTCGGGATGTCCTTCTGGAGGAGAGATGCGGCGATTGGCGACGCCTGGATCAATTTTTCCGTGATCTGCGTCGGGATCGCCCTTGCCGTCGGCCTCCAGCCGGCGATCGCCGCCGCCGACACCGCCTCGGTCATCGCTCCGAGCAATCCCCACGAACCTAAGGTCGACTCCGGATGGCAGGCCGGGACCTGCAAGCAGGAACCGGCGATCACCGACCCGAATCCGGCCGACTTCTGCAACGTCGAAAGCGACCCGGGCACGTTCTTCTTCGAAACCGCCGCCGCCCATCCGAACTTCGGCTTCACCCAGTTCATCGTCGCCCACAAGCCGGGCTTGCTTCCGGGGACCGAAGAACCGACCGCCGAACTCGCGTACGTGCGGGTCGAGCTGCCGGTCGGTCTGAGCGTCAACCCGGGGGCGACCGAACGCTGCCCGATCGCGGTCTTCGAAGCCGGGGCCTCCGGATGTCCGGCCGGATCGAAAGTCGGCGAAAGCGGCGTCACGGCCTCGGAGCCGCTCGTGGGCGTGCCGATCCCGCCGATCCCGGGAGTGACTGCCGTCAATGTCTACAACGTCGTGCCCAAGCCCGGGCAGGCCGCGCGTTTCGGGCTCGAACTCGCCGGCAACGAAGTCTTCCTCGAAGGCGACATCGCCTCGAGTAGCGATTACCACGAGGGCTTCACGATCGCGGTTCCGCACGCTCTGCCGATCGAAGGGATCGAAGGGGCGATCCTCAAAAATCGCCTCGTCTTCAACGGCCGCGCCGGCGACGGCACCTTCCTCACCACGCCGAGTACCTGCCACGGGCAGGCCTTCCTCGAATCGGGCAGCGAATACTCGACCCTGCTGCGGGCGGCCTCCTACGAAGAGATCGAAGCGGGGGAGAGCTTCCCGGACGGGGCCGGCGCCTACCTCGAATCGCCGATCCCGCCGGGCACCTCGCCGAAAAGCTGCACCACGATCCCCTACGCGCCGGGCCTCGCGGTCGCGCCGGGGACCGACGAAGCGAACGCGCCCGCGGCGGCCCAGGTCGGGGTGGTCGTCCCGCCGCCGCACGGCCCCGAAGGCCAGGACCAGTCGACGACCAAGGAAGCGCAGGTGACGCTGCCGCCGGGGATGGGGATCAACCCCTCCGCCGCCGCCGCGCCGAACAACCTGAAGACCTGCGACAACAGCCAGTTCGTCCTCCACTCGACCGCGCCGATCACCTGTCCGCCGGAGTCGAGGATCGGCACCGCGAAGATCACCGCGGCGGCGCTGCCGGAAGGCAGCCTCGAAGGCGACGTCTACATCGGCAAGCAGGAATCGAGCGACCCGACCTCCGGCAACGAGTACCGGATCTTCATCGACGCCGCCTCGGCCCGGTACGGGATCGACGTGCGGCTCCTCGGCCACGTCTTCGCCGACCCGGTGACCGGGCAGCTGACGACGAAGGTCGCCGAAGTCCCGCAGGTCCCGTTCACCAGCTTCACCCTCGACTTCGTCGGCGGCCAACGGGCGGTGCTGAGCAGCCCGCCCACCTGCGGCCCGAACACGAGCACCGCCCGGATGACCCCGTGGTCCGGCAACGCCGCCGCGACCCCGGTCGGCAGCTTCTCCCTCCACGCCACCCCGGGCGGAGGGGCCTGCGCAGCGACGCTTGCCGCGCGACCCTTCGCCCCATCTTTCGCCGCCGGGCCGAGGAGCACCCAGGCCGGCGCCTTCAGCCCGCTGCGCGTCGCGATCACCCGCGGCAACGGCCAGCAGGAGCTGAAAGCCGCCACGGTCTCCTTGGCGCCCGGGATGCTCGCCAAGCTGGCGGGCGTCCCCTACTGCCCGGAGAGCGCGATCGGCGCCGCGGCCCAGGCCGGCGGCGCCGTCCAGGCCGCCGATCCGAGCTGCCCGGCGAAGAGCGAAGTCGGCACCGCCACGATCGAGGCGGGCACCGGCCCGACGCCGCTCCAGGTCACCGGCAAGGTCTTCCTCTCAGGCCCCTACCACGGGGCCCCTCTCTCCCTGGCAGTCGTCACCCCCGCCACGGCCGGGCCGTTTGACCTCGGCACGGTCGTGGTGCGGGTGGCCCTGCGGGTCGACCCGGTGACGGCGCAGGTGACGGCGGTCTCCGACCCGATCCCCGACGTCTTCGGCGGAGCGCAGCTGAGCGTCCGCTCGGTCGTCCTCGACCTGAGCAGGAAGGAATTCACGCTCAACCCGACCAGCTGCGGGCCGATGTCGAACGCGGCGACGCTGAACGGGGGAGGCGCCGACCCGGCGTCCTCGGCCGCGTGGAGCTCGTTCGCCGCCTCGGTCCCGTTCCAGACCTCCAACTGCCAGGCGCTGAAGTTCCGGCCCAAGCTCGTCACCCGCTTCATCGGCGGCAGGAAGCAGATGCGGCGCGCCGGCCACCCGAAGCTGCGGGCGACGCTGACCGCCCGCGAAGGCGACGCCAACATCGCCCGGGCGACGCTGACGATGCCGCGCTCGGAGCTGATCGACCAGGGCCACATCAAGACCATCTGCACGCGGGTGCAGCTTGCCGCGCACGATTGCCCGAAGGCCTCGGTCTACGGCTACGCGCGGGCCGAATCGCCGCTCTTGGAAGACGCACTGGCGGGCCCGGTCTACCTCGTCTCCTCGAACCACGTCCTGCCTGACCTGCTCGCCGACCTGCGCGGCCAGGTCGAGATCCAGCTGCACGGCGTGATCAAGTCGGTGAAGCACGGTCGTATCCGCACCACGTTCTCGCCCGTCCCCGACGTCCCGGTGAGGAAGTTCACGCTGACGATGCAGGGCGGCAAGAAGGGCCTGATCCAGAACTCGCGCAACCTCTGCACGCACCGTTACTTCTCGAAGCTGACCTTCCTCGCCCAGAACGGCAAGCGCCTGGTGAAGAAGAAGCTGCCGCTCCGCGCCGCCGCCTGCCACGGTGTGCAGAAGTCGAAGCACAAGAAGGCAAATCACCGGAACGGGAAGCGCAACCACGGCTAGCCGTGGTTGTTTTCCAAAGCGAGATAGCTGGGTAAGGGGTCGCCGCGATGAAGAGGAGCACACGTAACGCTGCAGGGATGGCCGGAGCGCTGGCGCTGATCGCGCTGCTCGTGGCGGCGTTCGGCGCGAGTTCCGCGTCGGCGATCGGGATCAGCAAATGGGAAGCCGGCACCTGCGCGACGGCGACCTGCACGTACAGCGGCGCGCCGAGTGAATTCTTCGCCCAGGCGGCCGGGCATCCGCCGGACGGCATCACCGACTTCTCGCTCGGCACCAGCGGCGAATCCGACCAGGCGAGGCGGGTGAAAGTCGAACTGCCCGAGGGACTGAACGTCAACCCGCAGGCCGTGCCGCAGTGTCCGGTCGACACCTTCCTGGCCGATGGCTGTCCGGCGAGCAGTCAGGTCGGT
Source organism: uncultured Actinomycetes bacterium (assembly GCA_937907435.1). Classification (GTDB taxonomy): domain Bacteria; phylum Actinomycetota; class Thermoleophilia; order Solirubrobacterales; family 70-9; genus VAYN01. The sequence continues at coordinate 2,512 of CALCIA010000364.1, read as the reverse complement.
GAAAGCACCGTCACCACCGAACTCGAAGTGCCGATCCTCGGCGGGTTCCTCCCCAAGGCGCCGGTCACCCCACCACCGTTCGCCGTCTACAACCTTGTGCCGAACAACGGCGAACCGGCCCGCTTCGGCTTTCACGTGACGACGCCGCTGGTGCCGTTGGTCAACGAGTTCGTCACCCTCGAAACGTCGATCGAATGGGCGGGCGACTACCACGAGTCGTTCTACATCAACAACATCAGCGCGTTCCCGCCCCTGGGCCGCAACCGCCTCGTCTTCAACGGCCAGGCCGGCGGCTACAACGGCGGCGGCGGCTCGTTCCTGACCTTGCCGAGCCCCTGCAACGGGAACTCGACCAGCATCCTCGAAGTCGAAAGCCAGGCCGGCTCGATCGCCGGGCCGCAGCCGACGACGCCGCCGGTGCCGATCGCGAACTGCGGGGCGGTGCCCTTCGCGCCGAACGTCGCCGCCGCCGCGAGCGGGCCGACCGACTCGTCCTCGACCGTGACCGTGTCGCTGAACATCCCGCAGCACCTGAACGCGGCCGAAGTCAACACCTCGACGGTGAAGTCCGCGAACGTGACGCTGCCGGTCGGCGCCGGTCTGAACCCGGCCACCGCGCCCGGCCTCAAGTTCTGCCCCGACAACGCCTTCCCACTGCACTCCAAAGCGCCGGTCACCTGCTCGGAGGAAACGCAGATCGGCACGGTGGCGATCGAAGCGCCGGAGCTGCCGCCGGGTTCGCTGAAGGGGCCGGTCTACCTGGCCGAACAGAAGAGCCGCGACCCGCAGTCGGGCAGCGAGTACCGGGTCTTCTTCAACGCCGAAGCGATCCGGTACGGCGTCCAGGTGCGCGAGGAAGGCAAGGTCAGGGCCAACCCGACGACCGGCCGGCTGAGCGCTGAATTCGACGGCCTGCCGCAGGTGGCCTTCAGCTCGGCGACGCTGACCTTCGGCCCGACCGTCAAGCACGCGATCCCGGCGCTGAGCAGCCCGCCGCTGTGCAGTCAGACCGCGACCTCGAGCGCGGTGCCGTACTCGACCGGCGCGGCGACCGCGACCCCGCCGACCGAACTGAAGCTGACCCAGGCGCCCGGGGGCGGTCCCTGTGCGAAGTCGATGGCCGAACGGCCGTTTGCGCCCGGCGTGAGCGCCAAGCCGGTGAGCGCCAAGGCGGCGACCTACACGCCCTTCCAGCTGAAGATCACCCGCGACGAAGGCCAGCAGGAGATCAAGGGCTTCAACCTGACCCTGCCGCCCGGCGCGACCGCGAACATCTCCGACGTCCCCTACTGCGAAGCGCGGGAATACAACCGGGCCGCGGGGCGCTCGGGGGTCGAAGAGCAGAAGGGCTCGAGCTGCAACCGCAAGAGCGAAATCGGCACCGCGATGATCGAAGCGGGCACGGGGTCGACGCCGCTGAAGATCGAAGGCCGCGTCTTCCTCTCCGGTCCTTATAAGGGGGCGCCGCTGTCGGCGGTCGTCATCACCCCGGCGGTGGCCGGGCCGTTCGACCTCGGCAACGTCGTCGTCCACGCGCCGCTCAACTTGAATTCGGAATCGGGGCAGATCGAAGCGGGTGCGGAAATCCCCGACGTCTTCGGCGGCGCCAAACTCGACATCCGCTCGATCCTGGTGAACCTGAAGCGCAAGGAATTCACCCTCAACGGCACGAACTGCAACAAGAACGCGACCACGGGTCAGGTCGCCGGCGGCGGTGCGGACCCGACCAACCCGTCGGCCTGGTCGCAGGCCAAGGTGAACGCCCCGTTCCAGGGTGAAGGCTGCGACGGGCTCGCCTTCAAGCCGAGCTTGAACGTCCGCCTCTTCGGCCAGACCGGCCGCGCCAAGCACCCGAAACTGAAGGCGACGCTGACCACCAAGCCGGGCCAGGCCAACACGGCACTTGCCTCGGTGGCGCTGCCGCACGCGATCTTCCTCGACCAGTCGAGCCTCGGCACCGTCTGCACGCGGCCCCAGTTCGCCGCCGGCCAGTGCCCGGCCAAATCGCGCTACGGCTACGCGCGGGCCTGGACGCCGCTCCTCTCGCACCCGGTCGAAGGGCCCGTCTACCTGCGCTCGTCCAACAACACGCTGCCGGACATGGTCGCCGACCTGAGGGGCCAGGTGAGCATCGTCCTCGACGGTCGCATCGACAGCTTCAAGGGCGGCATCCGCACCACCTTCGCCAACGTCCCCGACCTGCCGGTGAGCAAATTCGTCCTCAAACTGCCGGGCGGCAAGCACGGCCTGCTGCAGGCCTCGACGAACCTCTGCGCGAAGCCGGTCAAGGGGATCATCCGTCTGGTCGGGCAGAACGGCAAGAAGGTCAAGCGCCACCCGCGGATCAAGACCCCGTGCAACAAGAAGCACCGCAAGCATCACAAGACGCACGGCAAGAATCACAAGGGTGGTCACGGTCAGAAGGGCAAGGTCCAGGGGAAGCGGTGACTGGGTGGGCCCTGGGCTCCTCATGGGGGTCCTGGCAGGCTGTGACCCCCATGAGGAGCCCAGG
>CALCIA010000363.1 GCA_937907435.1 uncultured Actinomycetes bacterium | reverse complement strand
ACGCAGCGCGTAGGTCGGTGTTGCACAACACGGGAGAAAGACCGGAGTTCCCGGCATCTCCGTGACGACGCCTGACTCCCGTCACGGATCCGTGCCACTCCCGTCGCTCGCTCGTCACGCTCCCGCGACGGTCCCTCCACACCTTCCGCACACCCGCCCCTCTCGCCACGGCCACAGCCTGCCCGGGCCGTGGCGAGAGGGGCGCGTCCCTACCCGGGCGACAGCTTGCGGGGCCCCGTCCCTTCCCCCGGGCGCCAGCCTCAGAGCTCCCCATCCCTCCCGCGCCCCAGCCCCCCGGCCACGCGCCGCGGACCCCTCCCCACCGCCCAACGACCCGAGGCCGCTAGCCGCGCAGGGTCTCGACCGCGATCGCGGCGGTCTCGGTCGGGCTTTCGCCGACCCGGACGCCCTTTGCTTCGAGGGCGTCTTTCTTGGCCTGGGCGGTGCCCGAGGAGCCGGAGATGATCGCGCCGGCGTGGCCCATCTGCTTGCCGGGCGGGGCGGTGAAGCCGGCGATGTAGGCGACGACAGGCTTGGTGACCTCGGCGGCGATGAAGTCGGCGGCCCGCTCCTCGGCGTCGCCGCCGATCTCGCCGACCATCACGATCAGCTCGGTGTCGGGGTCCGCCTCGTAGAGCTTGAGGATGTCGATGAAGTCGGAGCCGACGATCGGGTCGCCGCCGATGCCGACGATCGAGGAGTTGCCGGTGCCTGCTTGTTTCAGCTCGTTGCCGATCTGGTAGGTCAGCGTCCCCGACTTGGAGACGACGCCGATCGGGCCCGGGTCGAAGAAGGCGTCGGGGATGATCCCCACGTTCGCCTTGCCGGGCGAGAGCACGCCGGGGCAGTTCGGCCCGATCAGCCGCACGCCCTTCTCCTTCGCCTTCCAGTAGGTGCCGAGCATGTCGAGGACGGGGATGCCCTCGGTGATCGCGATCACGGTCTCGACCCCGGAGTCGATCGCCTCGTCGATCGCCGCCGCGGCGAAGCGCGCCGGGACGAAGATCATCGAGGTGTTCGCGCCCGCCTCGGTGACCGCCTCGGCGATCGTGTCGAAGACCGGCGTCCCCTCGACGTCCTGGCCGCCCTTGCCGGGCGTGACGCCCGCGACGAGGTCGGTCCCGTAGGCCTTGTTGCGCAGCCCGTGGAAGGAGCCCTCCCGCCCGGTCAGCCCGGAGACGGCGAGCTTCGTGTTCCCGTCGATGATGATGCTCACGAGGCGCCTCCGGCCAGCTCGACGACCCGGCGCGCGGCGTCCAGCATCGTCTTCTCCTGGTGCAGGTTCGGCAGGTTCGCCTCGGCGAGGATCGCCAGGCCCTCTTCGAAGTTCGTGCCGTCGAGGCGGACGACCAGCGGCAGGTCGAGGCCGATCTGGCCCGAGGCGGTGACGATCCCCTTGGCGATCTCGTCGCAGCGGGTGATGCCGCCGAAGATGTTGAAGAGGATCGCCGTCACCTTGGAGTCGGACTTGATGACTTCGAGCGCGTTGACGATCGCGTCGGCTTTCGAGCCGCCGCCCGCGTCGAGGAAGTTGGCCGGCGCGCCGCCCGCCTGGGCGACGACGTCAAGGGTCGACATGCAGAGCCCGGCGCCGTTGGCCAGGATCCCCACGTTGCCGTCGAGTTTCACGTAGGTGAGGCCCTTTTCCTTCGCCATCTGCTCCTGCGGGTCGTCGACGGTGTCGGCGATCTCGGCCAGATCCTCATGACGGAAGAGCGAGTTGCCGTCGATCGTCACCTTGGCGTCGAGGGCGACGACCTTGCGATCGGCGGTGACGATCAGCGGGTTGACCTCGATCAGCGTCGCGTCCTCCTCGCGCGCCACCTCGTTCAGCTTCGCCAGCACGTCGGCGGCCTCGTCGAGCGCGTCCTCGGCCAGCCCGGCGGCAGCGACGATCGAGCGCGCCGCGGCGGCGTCGAAGGGCTTGGTCGGGTCGATGTGGACTTTGGTCAGGTCGGCAGGGTTCGCGGCGGCGACCGCCTCGATGTCCATCCCGCCCTTGGCGGAGACCATCGCCAGCAGCTTCTTCTCGCCGCGGTCGAGGATGATCGACGCGTAGTACTCCTCGGCGATGTCGGAGCCGCCCTCGACCCACACCGAGTCGACGCGGAAGGGACCCTCGCCGTGCGGGCCGGTGATGTCCATGCCGATGATGTCGGACGCGTATTGCCGCGCCTCGCCTGTGTCCTTGGCGATCTTCACCCCGCCCGCCTTGCCGCGGCCGCCGATCAACACCTGGGCCTTGATCGCACACGGGTAGCCGATGCGCTCCGCCGCGGCGACGGCGTCGTCGACGTTGTCGGCGACCTCACCGCTCGGCACGGCGATCCCGTGCTTGGCGAAGAGCTGCTTGCCCTGGTATTCGAGGAGGTCCATGGTGGGGAAGTGCGCTCCGTCGGAGGGGCGCGGCGCGAAACCCTATCCGAATGCCATAATCCCGCGCTCTCCGATGGCCCTGCCCTCACTCAAAAACATCAACTGGGTCACGACCGACTGCTACGGCACCCTCATCGACTGGGAGAAAGGCATCGTCGAGGCCGTCAAGAAAGAGGCGGACAAAGACGGCTTCTCATTCGAAGAGCAGCCTTTCCTCGACCGCTTCTTCGAGGTCCAGGCCGAAGTCATGGCGGGCTCCTACGAGCTCTACGCCGAGGTGCTGCGCCGCACGATCGTCAAAGTCGCGGGCGAGCTGGGCTGGGAGATCGAGCCCTCGCGGGCCCAGTTCCTGCCCAACAGCGTCGCCTACTGGCTGCCCTTCCGCGAGGCCAACGCGGCGATGGACCGGCTCGGCAAAAAGTACGAGATCGGGATCATCTCCAACATCGACGACAAACTGCTCGGGATCTCGCGGCGCCACCTGCGCACCGAACTCGACCTCGTCGTCACCGCCCAGCAGGTCCGCAGCTACAAGCCGGACCCGGTCCACTTCAAAGAGTGCGCGCGCCGCATCGGCGGCAAAAAAGGCTGGCTCCACATCGGCTGCAACTACACGACCGACATCGCCCCGGTCCTCAAAATGGGCGTCCCGGTCATCTGGGTCAACCGCCACGGCGAGAAACTCGAAGGCCGCAAAGCGCCCTCCGCGACGGTGAAAAACTTCCGCGAAGCCGCCGCGAAGCTCGGCGCGTCCTGAGCGGGCGTCCTGAGCGTCTTTTAGTTTGCGGAGCGCAACTCCGGCAGCCGCCGGTGGTTTCCTCGCGGTAGGGCGCTTCTGAATGACCTTGCGTGATCTCAATACCCAGTCGTGGCGCGGCGGCGTGGCCGCGCGCGTGGCCGCGGCGATCGCGGCCATGGCGCTCCTCTTCGGGCTGGTCATGGCGACCAGCGAGGAAGCGAGCGCGGCGCGGGCCAAAGCCTCGGAAGTGCAGAAACCGAGCTTCGTCGTCATCCAGACCGACGACCAGACGCTGGAAGAGCTCTACGACGGCGTCCGCACGCTGAACGGCGGCGAAGAATTCGCGATGCCGAACACCCTGCAGCTGCTCGGCGAACAAGGGGTCACCTTCACCCGCTACTACACCCCGTACAGCCTCTGCGCCCCCTCCCGCGTCAGCCTCCTCACCGGCCGTTACGCCCACAACAACCACGTCCAGGGCAACGTCCCGCCGAACGGCGGCTGGACCGGCTTCCAGTCGCGCCTCGCCTACTCGCACAACATCGCGACCTGGCTGCAGGGCGCCGGCTACCGCACGATCCACATCGGCAAGATCCTCAACGGCTACGGCGACGCGCCTTACAGCCCGGGGACCGAAGTGCCGCCCGGCTGGAACTCGTGGCACACCATCCTCAACTCGGACACGAACCACTACGCCTACGGCTACCTGCTGAACAACAACGGCGTGGTCGAAGGGCCCTACGGGAACTCGGGCTCCTGGGAAACGCGCGAATACGGCGCGATCGACGACGCCGGCTGCCCCTACGCGCCGCTCAACGGGCAGCCCTGTTACTACGAGACCGACAAATTCAACCAGCTGGCGACCGAAGAACTCGCCGCGACCTCGCCGGAACAGCCGTTCTACATGCAGGTCGACTACACCTCGCCGCACGGTGACTTCCGCCGCCCGGCCGGGCCGCAGCCGGCGTCACGGCACATCGGCCGCTTCGCCGGGGCGCCGCTGCCGGACAACCGCGCCGAAGGCTTCAACGAGGGCAACGTCAACGACAAGCCCCGCTTCATCCGCGAAGCGCCCTACCTGAGCGCCACGGAAATCCACACCTACCGCGTCTACTACCAGAACTGCCTGGCGGCGCTGCTGTCGGTGGACGAAGGGGTGAAGCAGATCCTCGACCAGCTCGGCGCCCTGGGCCGGATCAACAACACCTACGTCATCTTCACCTCCGACAACGGCTTCTTCTTCGGCCAGCACCGCCTGGTCGGCGGCAAGTTCCTCGCCTACGAGCCCGCCACCCACCTGCCGCTGATCATCCGCGGGCCGGGGATCGAACCGAACACCAAAACCGGGCAGTTCGCCTCGACGATCGACATCGCCCCGACGATCCTCGAACTGGCCGGGGTGACGCCGGACAAAAGCGTCGACGGCACCTCGCTGGTCCCGTTCATGCAGGACCCGAGCCTGCGCACGCGCCGCCCGCTCCTCTTCGAGTCCTTCGTCCAGACCAACGACGTCGAACAGGACGGCAACGCCGCCACCGGCGAATCGACCGCCGCCGGCAAGGCCCGCGGCAAGCTCGGCGTGAAGGGCGCGAGCGCCCGTGGAGCGGCCGCCCACGCCTCGGTCGTCGCGCCGCCGAAGAACTACTACGGCATCCGTCTCGGCCCCTACAAGTACATCGAGTGGCCGGACGGCGAGAAGGAGCTCTACGACATCAACAAGGACCCGTACGAGCTCAACAACATCGTCCGCGACCGCAACTACGCGCCGATCCGCAACTTCCTGCACGAAGAACTGGTCCGCCTCGAGGAATGCTCCGGGCGCACCTGCCGCGAAGTCGCCGAAAAGCTCCCGCTGACCAAGCGCGACCAGCTCAAGGTCAAGCGCGAAAAGGAAAAGGAACAGCGGGAACGCGAACACGAACGCGAAAAGCGCGAACGGGAACGCGAACGGCGCGAACGGGAAAAAGCCCACAAACACTGAGCCCGTTCTTCGGTGGGCCGGCGGGGGAGGGAGACCTGACCCCCTCCTCTCTCAAACTCGGGCTGGATCGCCTAGGGGCCTGACCGAGTTGGCCTCAGGGCCCTCGTTACAAGCCGTTCGGAGGGGGTCAGGTCTCCCTCCTCGGAAAGCATGAGTGCGGCGCTCGCGTCCGGGGGGCTCCTAAAAGCTGAAAGGGACGAAGGGCCGGCTCCACTCCACGTTGATGGGCCGAAAACCTGCCTATATGTCTGGTTTTCGGCCCATCAACCGGCTGCTGTTGAGGCATTGTGACGAGGTGGCGCTGGCTCGTCGGCGGGGGAGCCGGGTAGGCCCCGCCTGAGCCTCCACAACTCGCTTGCGTGTTCCTCGCGCCGAAGGCGCGATCCTCATTCCTCCGACCGCAGGGAGGAGGTGCGCGAAGGCGGGGCCTACCCGGCTCCCCCTCCCGCTCTACTGGATGACGGCGATCACGTCGCCGGAGCCGATCGCGGCGCCTTCGGCCACGTTCAGCGAAGTCACTTTGCCAGCGCGGTGGGCGGTGATCTCGTTCTCCATCTTCATCGCCTCGATCACGCAGATCAGGTCGCCCTCGCTCACCTCGGCGCCCTCGGCGACCGCGACTTTGAGGATCGTGCCCTGGAGGGGCGAGGGCAGGGACTCGCTGGAGGCCGCGGCACCGCCGCCGCTGCTGCGCTCGCGTTTCGGCGGCTTGCGCCCGTTCGCGGACGGAGCCGCGGCGCCGGCGACCGCCTCGCCGATGACCTTGACGTCGAAGAGCTTGCCCGAGACCTCGACCTTGTAGTCGCGGGTGACGACCTCGCCGCCCTCCTCCGAGGGCTCCGGCGCGGCGACCACCTCGGGCGCGGTGGACTTGAGCCAGTCCGTGTCCTCCATCAGGTCACGGCAGGTCTCGCCCTTGGCCCACTGCTCGGTGCGCAGGATCGCCTTGTGGAAGGGGATCAGCGTCTGCAGGCCGCCGGTGTCGTATTCGTCGAGCGCCCGCAGCATCCGCCGCGTCGCCTTCTCCCGGTCGACGTCCCAGACCACGAGCTTGGCGACCATCGGGTCGTACATCGGCGTGACCTCGCCGCCGCCCTCGACGCCGGAGTCGACGCGCACGCCAGGGCCCGATGGCTCGCGGTAGGACGGGCCGATCGGACCCGGGGCGGGAGCGAATTTCTTCGCCGCGTTCTCGGCGTTGATCCGGCACTCGATCGACCAGCCGCGCAGGTCGACCTCCTCCTGGGAGATCGAGAGCGGCTCGCCCGCGGCGACGAGGATCTGCTCGCGGACGATGTCGAGGCCGCTGATCATCTCGGTCACGCAGTGCTCGACCTGGACGCGGGTGTTCATCTCGAGGAAGAAGTACTCGTCGCCGACCTGCATGCCCTCGATCGTGCCCGCGCCGCGATAGCCGACCGCGGCGGCCGCGTCGGTGGCGATCTTGCCGATCCGCGCGCGCATCTCCTCGTCGACGTGCGGGCCCGGGGCCTCCTCGATCACCTTCTGGTGGCGGCGCTGGATCGAGCAGTCGCGCTCGCCGACGTGGATCACATTGCCGTGCGAGTCGGCCAGCACCTGGACCTCGACGTGGCGCGGATCCTCCAGATAACGCTCGATGTAGACGCGCGGATCGCCGAAGAATTTCTCGCCTTCGCGCGCCGAACCTTCGAAGGCGTCCTGCAGGTCGTCCGGCGTCCGCGCGACGCGGAAGCCCTTGCCGCCGCCGCCGCCCGCGGCCTTGCAGGCGACCGGGTAGCCGGCTTCGTCGGCCTGCTTGCGTGCCGCGTCGAGATCCGGCGCGACCTCAGTCGAGCCGGGGACGATCGGCACGCCCGCTTCGTCCATGATCTCGCGGGCCCGCGTCTTCGACCCCATCATTTCGATCGCCTCCGGCGGTGGGCCGATCCAGGTGATCCCGGCCTCGGCGCACGCCCGCGCCATGTCGGCGTTCTCGGCGAGGAAGCCATAGCCGGGGTGGATGCCCTCGGCGCCGGCCTCTTTGGCGACCTCGATGATCTTGGCGATGTTCAGGTAGCTCTCCGCCGGCACCGCCGGGCCGAGCAGAAACGCCTCGTCGGCCTCGCGCACGTGCGGCGCGTCCCGATCGATCTCCGAATACACGGCCACCGAGCCGATCCCCATCTCGCGGAGGGTTCGAGCGACGCGGATCGCGATCTCCCCGCGGTTGGCGATTAGGACCTTCTTGAACATCGGCGGCGGAGTCTATTTGTCTGGGACCCTGGAGGGAGGGACGTGCTCGGGCAAATAGACTGCGCCGCCGATGCCACTCATCGAGCTGCAGAGCCATTCCACCCATTCGGACGGTCAGCTCGCTCCGCGAGATGTCGTCGCGGAAGCTGCCAAGGCCGGGGTGACGACGCTCGCGCTCTCCGACCACGACTCCGTCGCGGGGGTGCCGGGGGCCGAAGCAGCGGGGCGGGAGCACGGGGTCGAGATCGTGCCCGCGGTGGAGATGTCGTGCGTGCATGAGTACGCCGAAGACCTGCACATCTGCGGCTACTGGGTCGACCTGGCGAAGATCGAGCCGGCCTGCGAGCGGGCCCAGGACGAGCGCCGCGCCCGCGCCGCCGAGATCGTCGAGAACCTGCGCGGCTTCGGCTTCGACCTCACCCTCGACGACGCGATCCGCGAGGCGGGCGGCGCCGACTCGATCGGCCGCCCCCACATCGCCAAGGCCGCCGGCGCCACCGGCGATCTCGGCCCCTTCTTCGAGGAGTACCTCGTCCCCGGCGCCAAAGCCTTCGTGCCCCGCCGCTGGCCGGACGCCGCGCAGGCGATCGCCCTGATCCGCGAGGCCGGCGGCGTCGCCGTCATCGCCCACCCCTACTGGGACATCTCCGCGCCCGGCGAGGTCGACGACCTGATCCGCTCCCTCAGGGCCGACGGGGTCGAGACCTTCTACCCGACCCACACCGAGGAGCAGACCCGCCACCTCCTCGACCTCTGCGCCGAGCTCGACCTCGTCCCCACCGCCTCCTCCGACTTCCACGGCCCGACCCACAAGACCTTCGCCAAGTTCGGCGCCTACGACACCTACGGCCTCGGCGAGCCCCAGGTGCCTCAGCGGCCGTAGGTCGGGAACCTCTGGGCGGGCCGGGGGCCCGCAAGCTGTCGCCCGGAGAAGGACCCGCCCCTCTCGCCACGGCCCGGGCAGGCTGTGGCCGTGGCGAGAGGGGCGGGTGTGCGGAAGGTGTGGCGGGTCGTGCGCGGGAGCGTCACGGGAGTGCGTCGGGAGTGGCACGGATCCGTGACGGGA
>CALCIA010000362.1 GCA_937907435.1 uncultured Actinomycetes bacterium | reverse complement strand
TGGAGTTCCCGGCATCTCTGTGACGACGTCTGACTCCCGTCACGGATCCGTGCCATTCCCGACGCACTCCCGTGAGGCCCCCGCGCTCGACCCTCCACACCTTCCGCACACCCGCCCCTCTCGCCACGGCCACAGCCTGCCCGGGCCGTGGCGAGAGGGGCGCGTCCGTAATCCGGGCGACAGCTTGCGGGCCCCCGGCCCTTCCGGGCGACAGCTTGCGGGTCCCCATCCCTCCCCGGGCGACAGCTCGCGGCCCCATCCCTTCCCAGGCGCGCAGCCCCCGAACTCAACCTCAAGCCACCTCAGCCGCGCGGGGCGGGCGGTGGCACCTGGCTTGCCATCTGCCCGTAGCCGGCGGCGCTCGGGTGGATGCCGGTGTCGCCGCTGATCACCCACGGTTCGCCGCCGCCCTGCGGGCCGCCGCAGAAGGAGGGGTAGTGGCCGAGCTTCAGCTCGACCTGGGTCGGCGTCGACTGCACGCTCGGGCCGTCGACGCCGAATTCGAAGTAGGAGCAGGTGAACGTCGACGGGTAGACCGGTTCGAGGCTGATGCCGACGTTGAAGTGGGGCGGGGAGACGACCTTGAGGCGGGTCGGGTTCACTTCCTGCGCGACTTCGGCGATCGTTTCGTTCATCAGCTTCCCCATCTCGGCGATCTGGGTGACCGAGTAGGCGAGCGCCGAGGAGGGGATCGCGAGGTGGTACTGCATCAGGTAGATCGTCGCGTGCGTCTTTTCCACCAGCTCGGTGTAGAGGCGCTTCAGTTCTTCACGCAGGTGGACTTCTTCGAAGGCTTCTTCGACACATTCGCGGTAGCCGCCGACGATGTCTGCCTCCAGCGCGCACGCCATCGAGCCGAGCCCGAAGAGGGTGTTGGCGAGGATCGGGTTGGCGCCGATCGTCATCAGGATGTAGTCGGGGTTTTCGGCCTCGATCTGTTCGGTCGTTTCGTAGAGGCTGCCCTTCGGCGCCCAGTTGGTCGGTTCGGAGCCGCTCACGGCGAAGTTCTTGTAGTTGGTCACGCCGTACTGGTTCGCCCACTGCGCCGCCCAGGAGATGTTGTTGGCAAGGCCGTAGTCGGGCGCGTAGGGAACCTTGGCGAGGCCGTTGGCGGTTGCGGTCGAGTTCGACGAGCAGGCGTCGTCGAGCGTCTTCCCCACCGGTTTGCATTCGTACAGCGAGAGGATCCCCATCGAGGACCCGTCGCTGTAGTAGCCGAAGCCCGCGGTGACCGAGTCCCCCATCGCGCGGACGACCGGGCCCTGGCCGGAGGAGGAGGCAGGGGTGAGCGGCGTGAGCGGCAGCCAGGGCCGGGTGACCTTGACGACGACGGTTCCGTGGTCGAGGCGGATCGTCTCGGTGCCGGGCGTCGCGGGCGCGGTGTAGGTCAGGCGGCCGGCGGCGAGGTGGGCGGCGCCGGCGCTCGCCCCCGCGGTGACGCTCCAGCGCACCGGCCGGGTGCAGGCGGGCAGCGGGATCGTCGCCTGCCCGCGCGGCGCCACTTCGATCACCGGGATCGAAGCGCAGAAGGGCTTGGCCGCGGAGGCCGAGGCCGTCGCGGCGCCCCGCGCCGGCGGCGCGAGCCGCACGTTCCGCCGCGGGATGCCCGGCGAGCGGATGTCGGCCTTGCCGTCGGCGTCGATGTCGATGCCGCCCTGGGCTTCGACGGTGACGAGCGGCGCGCGGCCTTCGCGCCAGGCCTTCGCGAGACCGTGGGCGATGCTCGACTTCAGGTCGATCTCGTGGACGAAGGTGAAGGTGCGGCGGCGCTCCGGCCGGCGCAGGGCGCCGGCGCTGAGGCGGTGGGCGACCGCGTCGGCGAGCGGCACCGTGCCGGGCCTCATCCGGACGCGCGCGACCAGCCGCAGCCGCCGGCCCGCCGCCTGGATCGGGTAGCGGACGGCGACCAGCAGGGCAGGGCGGCCGCTCGGGGTGCGGGCGAGCTTCACCCGCTCGACCCGGATGGCGGCGGGCGGGTGGATCGCCTTGCGGTGGTGCTTGTGGGCGGCGGCACCGGCGGTCGCGGTCGCGGCGAGCGCCAGCGCCAGCGCGCCGAGCAGGGCGACGACGAGGATCTTGCGCGGCGACTCCACGCCGCGCAACCTACAGGGGCCCGGCGGCGCTGACGATCGGACGGACGGCCAGGGAGTGAGCCCGACGGCCGCGGCGTCGTCAGGACCCGGCCGCCGCGGGCCAGAAGGGCGCGACCCGCGCCGCGGCCGCGGTGGCGAGCGCCGTCTCCGGCGCGGTCACGGGCTCGCCCGCGCCGCCCAGTCCCCGCATCGTCGCCGCCACCGAGTCGGCCAGCGCGCTCGGCGCGTAACCGCCCTCGAGCACCGCGCCGATCGGCGCCCCCAGGCGCGCCCCGAGCTCGCGCACCTCGACCGCCATCTGGCCGAAGTCCTCGGCGGTCAACGCCAGGCCCGCCAGCGGGTCCTCGATGTGGGAGTCGTATCCGGCCGAGATCAGGATCAGGTCGGGCGCGAATTCGCCCGCCACCGGCGCCACCACCCGGTCGAGCAGGGAGAGGAAGACGTCACGGCCCGACCCTTCCGGGACCGGGAGGTTGATCGTGAAGCCCTCGCCGGCGCCCGTCCCGACGTCCTCCGCCAGGCCCGTCCCCGGCCAGATCAGCTCCTGCTGAATCGTGATCAGGAGCACGTCGTCGCGGTCGCGGAAGATCGCTTCGGTGCCGTTGCCGTGGTGGACGTCCCAGTCGAGGATCAGCACCCGGGAGGCGCCGAGCCCGGCGACCGCCAGCGCCGCCGCGACCGCGACCGAGTCAAAGAGGCAGAAGCCCATCGCCCGCTCCGGTTCGGCGTGGTGGCCGGGCGGACGCATTGCGCTGAAGCCCGCCTTCGCCTCGCCCGCCAGCAGCGCCTGGGCCATCGCCGCCGCGCCCCCGGCCGCGTGCGCCGCCGCCCGGTAGGAGTTCGGCCCGTCGTAGGTCTCGACGTCGATCGCGCCGCCGCCCGCCTCGCTCAGCTCGCGGATCGCGGCGACGTGGCGATGGGTGTGGACGAGCTCGAGCTCCGCGGTGCTCGCCGCCGGGGCCGGCCGCCGCTCCCAGCCGAGCCAGCCTTCCTCCTCGAGGCGCCGTTCGACCGCGACCAGCCGCGGCGGCGACTCCGGGTGGCCCGGCATCGCGTCGCGGGGATCGTGTTCGAGGCTCGAGGGGTCGCTGAAGTAGAGCAAGGCCGGTCCAGCTTGAGTACCCGGTGGCTCCGCGTCAAGCGGCGCTCGCGAGGCGCGCCGCGCGCTTGGTGAGGTAACGCTGCTCGGGCAGGCTCGCGGTCAGCCCGGCGGCGCGCACGTACTCGGCGTGGGCGCCCGCCCAGTCGCCTGCCAGCTCGAGCAGGTGGGCGCGGACCGCGTGGACGCGGTGGTGGCCTTCGAGCCGCGGCTCCACCTCGGCGAGCAGGTCGAGCCCCGCCCGCGGCCCGTCGGCCATCGCCGTCGCGACGGCGCGGTTCAGCGCCACCATCGGTCCCGGCGCGACCCCTTCGAGCAGCCCGTAGAGGGCGAGGATCTCGGCCCAGTCGGTGTCCTCGGCGCGCCGCGCCCGGTCGTGGGCGGCGGCGATCGCGGCCTGCAGATGGTAGGGACCGACGGCGCCCGCCGCGATCGCCTCGTTCAGCACCCGGAGGCCCTCCGCGATCGCCGCGGCGTCCCAGCGCGAGCGGTCCTGCTCGTCCAGCGGCACCAGTTCGCCGCGCCCGTCGGTGCGGGCCGGGCGGCGCGCGTCGCTCAGCAGCATCAGCGCCAGGAGGCCGCCGACCTCGGGCTCCTCGGGCAGTGCCAGCCGCGCGATCCGGGTCAGCCGGATCGCCTCGGCGGAGAGCTCGGTCCGCGCCAGGTCGGGGCCCGCGCTCGCCGCGTAGCCCTCGTTGAAGATCAGGTAGAGGACCGAGAGCGCGGTCCGCAGCCGCTCCTTGCGCTCCGCGCCGGCGGGGAGGCCGAACGGCTCCGCGGCCGCGGCGACCGTCTGCCTGGCGCGGGCGATCCGCCGTCCCATCGTCTTCTCCGGGACGAGGAAGGCGGCGGCGATCTGCGCGGTCGAGAGGCCGCCGACCGCGCGCAGCGTGAGGGCGACCGCCGACGCCGGGGTCAGCTCCGGCCGGCAGCACATGAAGATCAGCGCCAGGGTGTCGTCGGCCGCGGCCGTGGGGCCGGGCTCCGGTTCGACGGCCAGCCGCTCCTCCCGCGCGCGCCGTGCGGAATCGGCGCGGATCCGGTCGGTCATCCGTCGCGAAGCCACCGCGATCAGCCACCCCGCCGGGCTCTCCGGCGTGCCCTGCGCGGGCCACTGGCGCGCCGCGTCGATCATCGCCTCCTGGACCGCGTCCTCGGAGTCGGCGAAGTCGCCGAAGCGGCGCACCACCGCGGCGAGGACCCGCGGCGCGGCCTCGCGCAGCAGGTCCTCGAGGTCGCCGCGGTGGCGTGGCGCGCCGTTCACTGCTCGCTGTTCCACATCACCTCCCGCACCTCGATCCGGTCGCGGATCGGCGCCCCTCCCGGCCCGGGCGCCGCCGAGCCGCGCGCGGCGATCTCGATCGCCCGCTCCTCGGACTCGACGTCGATCATCCGGTAGCCGGCGAGGAGCTCCTTCGACTCTGGGAAGGGCCCGTCGGTGACGACCGGCGCGCCGCCGCCGGAGACCACGCGCTTGGCCAGCTCCGGCGCGGTCAGGGCCTGCGCCTCGATCAGCTCGCCGCTCTCGCGCAGCTCCGCGTTCAGGTCCAGCTGGAAGTCGATGTGGGCCTGCGCCTCCTCCGGCTTCCACTCGGTCATCGGGGCCAGTCCCTCGACCCCGCCGTAGTACTGCAGCAGCATGAACTTCATCTCTCAACCTCCTGTCGGTGGCACCGGCGGCGCCTTCGGGAGTGGGTCGGAGCCGGCGCCGCGAAAGCGACATCGTCCGTAGATGCAGTTCCTCGGCTAGCGCCTGGCCTCCCACTCGCGCTCCATCTCGTCGGCCAGCTCGGGGTGGCTGTAGGGACCGGGCTCGCGCAGCTTCTCGATCACCTGGCGCCGGCTGCGGTCGTCCTTGTCCTGGCTCAGCTTGCGCTTGCAGACGAAGCGGCTCACCGGGATCCGCAGCCCGACGGTGCCCTTGGCGACCTGCCGTCCCCACTCCTGGTCCAGGTAAAGGGGCTCCTCGACGGCACGCTCGAAGCGCTCGACCAGCCGGGTCAGCGTCGCCAGGTTCTCGTCCTCGCCCAGCACCTCGGGCACCCCGTTCAGGTGGGCGACGCTGAAGTTCCAGGTCGGCGCCCGCGTCGCGTCGGGCCCGTACCAGCTCGGCGACACGTAACCGTGGTGTCCCTGCACGATCACGAGCACCTCGCGATCGCCGAAGCCGTGCACCTCCTCGTCGGGCCGGCCGACGTGGGTCAGCAGCGCCAGGCCCTCGGCGCCCTCGTCGAGGAGGACCGGGTAATGCGAGGCCACGAGCGCGCCCGCGTTGTCGCTGACGATCGTCGCCCAAGGGTTCTGGCGGACCAGATCCCGGACCGCCTCGGGATCGGTGGTGGCGTGGGCGGGGTTGTGCCGCATCGGGCGATTGTGCCCGATTGCGAAAGGGGGCCGGCTCCCAGGCTGCCGGCCCCCTGCAGCTCGATGAGCTAGACGCCCTTGGTGGTGGCGACCGTCTGAACGACCTCGGTCACGGTAGTGATCTTCACTTTCTTCACCCCCTTCTCCCTGGACTTGTTGGATGACTCACTGATGTGACCGCTTCCACCGTTGGAAGAGATTCCAGCGGTACATCGCCTTCCAGCAAAGTCCGCTGGAATTGCTCAGAAATTGCTCTACGATCGAGCGAGATATCCCGCTTCAACCAAGGAGACCAACCGATGCCCGCCGCGAAGACTGAGCCCGCGTCCATGGAGGCAACCCTCGGGGCGATCGTTGCCCACCCGACCCGAGTGCGCTGTTTCATGATCCTGGCCGAACGGACCGCGAGCCCGGTCGAAATCGCCCAGGAGATCGGCAAAGACGTCGGCCACGTGGGCTACCACGTGCGGAAACTCCAGGAGCTGAACCTCATCGAGCTGGTCGACGAGCGGCCGGTTCGCGGTGCCGTCGAGCACTTCTACCGCGCGATCGAGCGACCGATCCTGCACGAGAGCGAATTCGCCGAGCAGAGCGTCAAGGACCGCGAGGTCTTCACCCGCTACGTGCTCCAGTGCCACGTCACCGACATCGCTCGCGCGATGGACGAGCATACGTTCGACCAGCGCCCGAACCGCTGGCTGGTCCGTACGCCCTTGGTGGTCGACGAGCAGGGCTTCGCCGAGCTCGCCGCTCTGCACGCCGAGATCTACGAGCGGACCATGGACATCCAGGCGCGTAGCGACGAACGGCGCACCGGCACAGACGACGAGGGGATCTCGACGATGTCGACCAACATGTTCTTCGAGATGCCGGCCCGCCAGAAGCCCTCCTCAGAGCAGTCCTGACGGCACCTGACATTCATTCGTCTACAGATCCGCACGGCCGCGGTGCGGGGTGCCTACCCTGTGTAGTCCCATGCTGCTAGAGGATCGATCGACCGCGCCGGACCAGCCGCAGGCGCCCCGCCGCTGGCCGAAGCGCCTGCTGGTCGGCGGCATCGTCACGCTCGTGCTCGCGGCCGTCGCGGCCTTTGTCGTCTCCGCCTTCGCGCTCTCCGGCTCGAGCCTCGAAGAAGATGGCTCCTCGCTCGGCAAGGTCAGCACCGACACCTTCGGCGGCGACGTCTCGAACGTCAGCGCCACCGCGGTGAAGAGCGGCGACGAAGTCCCGGTCGAATTGAAGGGCGACCGCATCGTGCCGACGGTCAAGCTCCACCCGGGCGAGCAGGTGAGGGTCGAGGCGACCGTGAAGCGGCCGAGCGCGATCGGTTGGGTGGCCGGGAGCGAGACGACGCTGACGACGACGGTGACCGCGCCGGCGGCCGGGCTCGAAGGGCGCTGGCTCAGCGTCAAGAGCGGCAAGCAGCCCTACGTCCACTTCAACCGCCCGGTCAGCGAGGTCGCCTACGGTCAGCCGGGCAAGCTGAAGCACCGCCGCTTCGACCAGCCGCAGACCAGCTTCACGCTCGGCAAGCAGCCGGCGGCGGGCCAGATGGTCGTCGCGGCCGCGCCGGAGCCCTGGGAGCACATCGGCAAGTTCAGGTCGGTCACCTGGTTCCCGGCGACCGGGACGCCGACCGTCGCCGCCACCCCCACCGCGGGCTCCACGATCTCCGCCTCGACGCCGATCGAAATCACCTTCTCCGAGCCGGTGAAGAAGATCCTCGGCTCCGAAAAGCCGAAGCTCTCGCCGGAAGTCGACGGCAAGTGGTCGCAGCCGAATCCCCATTCCCTGCGCTTCGTGCCCGCCGGCTTCGGTGCGCCGCTCGCCACCCACCTGAAGGTGGAGCTGCCCGAAGAAGTCGAAGTCGTCCAGTCCGACGGCTCGACCCAGAACGCGTCGGAGGTCAAGTGGGAAGTCCCGGCCGGCTCGCAGCTGCGCCTGCAGCAGATGCTCGCCCAGCTCGGCTACCTGCCGTACAAGTGGAACGGCGAAGAAGTCGCGAAGACGCCGGAAGCCCAGGTCGCGGCGGCGACGACGGAAGCGCCGAAGGGCCACTTCGCACCGCGCTGGGGGAACACCCCCGCGGGCATCAAGGAGCTGTGGACGCCGGGTGGAGAAAACGTGCTGGTGAAAGGCGCGCTGATGTCCTTCGAGGAACGGAAGGGCCTCGAAGTTGACGGCCTCGCCGGCCCGGTCGTCTGGGAAGAACTGATGAAGGCGACGATCGCGGGCGAAACGAAACCGACCAAGGGCGCCGGCAACGGCTACACCTACGTCTGGGTCGACGAGTCGGTGCCGGAGACGGTGAACGTCTGGCACAACGGCAAGATGATCGTCAGCGAAGCACCCGCCAACACCGGCATCCCCGGCGCCGAAACCGAAGCCGGCACCTTCCCGGTCTACCTGCGCTACGAAGAAACGACGATGAGCGGCGAAAACCCCGACGGCTCCCACTACAACGACCCGGGGATCATGTGGGTCTCCTACTTCAACGGCGGCGACGCCCTCCACGCCTTCGACCGCCCGTCCTACGGCAGCCCCCAGAGCCTCGGCTGCGTCGAGATGCCGCTCGAAGAGGCCGGCGAAATCTGGCCGTACACGCCGATCGGGACGCCGGTGACGGTTAACCCGGCGTAGGGGTCGGGGGGGCGGCGAAGGGACTGGCGGGGCTCCGCGGCGCTTGCGGCCGTCCGAGGATGGTCCTGGGCTCCTCATGGGGGTCCTGGCAGGCTGTGACCCCCATGAGGAGCCCAGGACGTGAGGCTTTCGTGAAAAAGCCGGCACAGGGACGTGAGGAAGTCGGACTTACGTGACGATC
>CALCIA010000361.1 GCA_937907435.1 uncultured Actinomycetes bacterium | reverse complement strand
ACGGCCCCGCCGCACTTCTGGCGCACACCCGGCGCACCCCCGTGACGCTTCCGCGCGAGTCCCTCCACGCCTTCCGCACACCCGCCCCTCTCGCCACGGCCACAGCCTGCCCGGGCCGTGGCGAGAGGGGCGCGTCCGTAATCCGGGCGCCAGCTTGCGGGTCCCCGTCCCCCCCGTGCGACAGCCCGCGGGTCCCGACCGCAGCCGGATCAGGTCCCGATCTCGAGGGTTCCGGTGCGCCTCCGGCGCAGTTGGGCGGAGATTGCGATCGCGACGACCACTGCCACACTGTTGAAGACCTGGGTCACCCAGGGGGCGACTCCGAGGAGGACGAGGCCGCTGATCGTCGTGCCGACGAAGAAGAGGCCGACGATCGTGCCCGGGACGTTGTATTTGCCCGGCTGCCAGGTGGTGGCGCCGAGAAAGACGGCCGCGAGCGCCGGGAGGATCGAGGCGAGGCTGCCGGCGTTGGGGTCGCCGCTGCCCTGGGAGGCGATCAGCAGGACCCCGGCCGCGCCCGCGAGGCAACCCGAGAGCACGAAGCTCATCAGCACCGTGCGCCGCACGTTGAGACCGGTCAGCTGAGCGGCGCTCTGGTTCGAGCCGGTGGCGAGCAGACGTCGCCCGTAGGGCGACTGGGTGAGGACGAACCAGACGACGACGCTGACGACGAGCATGATCAGGAAGAGGGCCGGGATCCCGGCCACGGTCTTGGCGCTGAGGTTGGTCAGCGTCGGCGAGAGCCCGTTGCTGATCGGGATGCCGTTGGTGTAGGCCTGGACGAGCCCGGCCATGATCGTGCCGGTGCCGATCGTGGCGATGATCGAGTTGACCCCCAGGTAGGTGACGATGCCGCCGTTGATCGCCCCGATCAGGGCGCCGCAGGCGATCGCCGCGGCGATGCAGGGCACGAGCGGCAGGCTCGCTTTGCTCATCAGTGCCGCCACGAGGATCGCGCAGAGCCCCATGTTGTTGCCGACCGAGACGTCGAAGCGGCCGCCGACCAGGGGGAAGATCAGCGCCAGGGCGATGACCGCCGGCACCGACTGGGAAAGGGCGATGCTGCGGAAGTTCTCGGCGGTGCCGAAAGTTTCCGGTTTCAGCAGGCAGAACACGGCGACGACCGCGAAGAAGAGGATGACGAGCCCGAAGCGCTCGGCGGTGTGAAGGGAGAAGCTGAGCCGGGGGCGCCGGCTCGGCCGGGAGGATGGAGCGCCCGGCGGCTGTGTTTGCGCCTCTGGCGCAACGGCGGTGAGCTCCGGTGCGGTGTGCGTCATGCTGCCTCTCTCTCTGCGGATAGGACCAGTTCGGTGAGCCGCTCCGCCTCGAGCTCGGAGCGATTGAGTTCGGCGACGATCCGGCCGTCGCGCAGGACGAGAACCCGGTCGGATGCGTGAACCAGCTCCTCGAAGTCGGAGCTGACGAGGATCGCGGCGGTCCCGCCCTGTACCGCCCGGCGGATGGAGGCGTAGACGTCGGCCCGCGCCCCCACGTCGACCCCCTGGGTCGGCTCGTCAAGAAGCAGCAATCGCGGCTTCCGCTGCAGCCAACGGGCGAGGATCACCTTCTGCTGGTTGCCCCCGGAGAGCGAGGAGAGCGACGCCGCGTCGCCGTCGGTCCGAATCGAGAACTCGGCCAACGCATCGCGGGCGTCAGCCCGCTCGCGGGCGTGGCGGAAACCGGCCGCCCCCCGATAACGGGGGAGGTTCGCGACGCTGAGGTTCATGCGGACGCTGAGGTCAGGGAACGCGGCATCCTGCTCGCGGTTCTCCGGGATGTAGGCGATGCCGCGCCGCATGGCCTGTTCCGGCGACTTCGGCCGCAGCGGCTCGCCCGCCAGCCGCAGCTCGCCGGACTCGATCGGGTAGGCGCCGAAGATCGCCCGCAACAGCTCGGTGCGGCCCGAGCCGAGCAGGCCCGCGATGCCGACGATCTCTCCCTCGCGGACCTTCATCGAGATGTCGGCGAGGGGGCCGCCGCGCAGGTGCGACACCTCCAGGACCGGGTTGGCGATGTGGCGCTCGGCGCTCTCGGCGTAGAGCCGCTCGAGCGGCCGTCCGACGATGTACTCGACCAGCTGCTCCTGGGTGAGATCCTCGGCGTCGCGCGTGATCACGTGCCGTCCGTTGCGCAGGACGGTGACCGAGTCGACCACCGAGACGACCTCCTCCAGCCGATGGCTGACGTAGAGGACCGCGAGTCCCGATCGGGCAAGGCGGCGCAGCGCCTGCAGCAGAATCTGGACCTCGTGCTCGGGGAGGGAGGCGGTCGGCTCGTCGAGGACGAGCACGGAGACGCTCTCCTCCTCGTCCTGCAGCGCCCTGGCGATCGCGATCATCGTGTGGTCGGCGGGCCGCAGATCACCGAGGACGTCGTCGGGGCGGGCAGCGATCTCGAAACGGTCGAGCAGCGCCGCGGTCCGCTTGCGCAACGCCCGCCAGCGGATGCCGCCCGCGGCGGTCGGAAAGCCGCCGGCGCTGCCGATCGCCATGTTCTCCGCCACCGTCAGCAGGGGGAAGACGCCCGGGCTCTGGTGGACGAAGCGCAGGCCGCAGCGACGGGCCAGCTCGGGGCTGGTGCCGTCACTCGCCACCTCGCGTCCGCCGAACCGCAGCGTCCCGCCCGGCTCGCCGCGGTAGACGCCGGCGAGGATCTTGATGAGCGTCGACTTGCCCGAGCCGTTGCCGCCGAGCAGGCCGTGGATCTCACCGCGTGCCGCGCTGAAGCCCACCGCGTCGAGCGCCCGGGTCGGGCCGAACGACTTGGAGAGATTCTCGACGACGAGCGCCGCCTCGTGGCGACGCTCGTCGTGGGTGGAGGAGAGATGTTCTGGGAACACCACCTTCTCAGCCCCCGTTCCAGACCTTCTGGTAGGGAGCTTTGAAGTCGTAGCTGCCGTTGGCGAATTCTTCGGGTTCCGGCAGGTTGTGGGTCTTGTCGACGAACAGTGACTCGCCGCCCTCGTAGGGCATCTTCGTTTCACCCGCGAACACCCGGTTCAGAACGTCGAGGACGGCCCAGCCGGCCCAGTAGGACGGGTATGCGTCGGCGGCGTAGGCGGGCGCGAGTTCATCGCGGATGTTCTGGAAGTCGCCCTGGCCGCCGTCGCCGCAGCAGAGCACTTCGAACTTGTGACCGGCGCTGAGGATCGCGGCCTGCAATCCCGAGGGCAGCCAGGCCGAGGCGTGGTAGTAGAGGACGTCGGCGTCGGGGTGGGCCAGGACGCCGCTCTTGAAGATTTCCGGACCCTTGCCTTCACCCAGCTGGGGGACCGTGAACGAGAGCGGGTAGAGCGAGCAATCCGGGCACTTCGCTTCGATCGTCTTCGCGAAGCGTTCACTGTGTTCGTGCTGCAGTGCCTGGTCGTCGTTGCGGACCTGGATGATCTTCGGGTCTTCGATGCCCTGTTCCTTGGCCAGGGCGAGGACGACTTCGGCGTCCTTTTCGCCGGTTTTGCCGTAGAACTGCGCCCAGTCCTTGCCGTTGAATTCGACGTCGGCGGCAAAGAGCGGCTGGCCACCGTGGAAGACGGGGTTATCGCAGTCGAGGCCACCGTAGGCGACGACCGGGACGCCGGCCTGTTTTGCCGCCAGCAGGCCGGACTTGATCAGCGGACAGTCGATCGGCAGCTCGATGATGCCGTCCGCGTTGGCGCTGATCGCCTGACGCATCGCCGCGATCGTCAGGTTCGGTTCGGCCTTGGTGTTGACCACGTGCAGGTTCCAGCCGAGTTCCTTCGCCGCTTCGGTCATCCCGTTGGTGATCCGCTGGCACCCTTCGAATTCGAGGCAGCTCAGCAGCCAGACGTTCTTGCCCGCTTGTGCCTTCGGGCCGGAGGTCGGGCCCTTTTCGACCACCCCGGCGAAGTTTTCCTTCAGCACCTTGGCCGCGTCGAGATCGATGCCGCCGCTGCCGCCGTCGGCACTCCCGGTGGTCGAATCCGAACTCGACGAACCACCGCCCGAGGACGACCCACAGGCGACGATCGAAAGCGCCAACAAGAGTGCGACCACAGCGAGTCCGACCTGTTTGAGACCACTACGCCCGGACGGGCGCGAAAGCTTCCTGGAGCGGAAGTAGTGCATCGATTCCTCCTCTGACCGCACCTTTCCCGTGGTGCGAGCTTATGACAGTCATCCCAAGTTACAGTACAAGCGAGAAGGATGTCAAGACATAAGAAAAGCGCCCCGCACGAGGCGGGGCGCTGGGTGCTCAGGACCCTTCGGGGTTCCCGGCGACGAGTTCCGCGGCCTGGATCACCAGCGGATTGAAGTACTCGCGCACGTGGTGCATGAGGCCGTCGCGGAACTCGACGATGACGCAGTAGGTGTTGTTGTAGGAGCGGCCCGAGGTCAGCTCCACCACGCCGCTGTACTCGGCGACGAGCGTGTTCGGTCCGCCGAGCGGGCGCATGGTCAGGTTGTGGAACGAGCAGGAAGCGACGCTCTCGCTGATCGGTCGCTCGAACTCCCGGATCTGCTCCCGGCCCTCGACCCGCCGCGGGAAGCCCGGCGGTGCGAAGGGGAATTCGAGCGTCGCGTCGTCGCTGTGGATGTCGACGATGCGATCGAGATCCTTGTCGATCAACGCTTGGTGGAAGGCATGGAACGCGGCTTCGTTGGTCGCGAGCTCGCCGTCGGCAGTCTGCATCGGTGCTCCTCCTGTTCGTCTATTGCACGATCCGCACGACGCGGCGGCGAAACCGCCATCCGCCCTCGCCGCGGTCGAGCTCGTCTTCGTAGATCACGCTCGCGACGATGCGCGGCTCGGCCCCACCCTCGACGACCATCGCGTAGCAGCGGCCGTTGACGGTTCCGTCGCGCTCCTCGGCGAGGACGGTGCCGATCCAGTGGGTGCGCAGCTCGGCCCCCGGGGCGTCGCCGGCCGCCCGCGCGAACTCCGCCAGCTGCTCCGCGCCGGTCACCTCGCCGGCGCGGGAGGAGACGAAGACCCCATCCGCGCCGAAGCAGGCTGCCCAGGCGGGACCGTCGCCGCGGTCGATCGACTGCGCGTAGCGGGCGTTCAGCTGCTCGATCGCGATCCGATCGTCCGTGCCCAGCATCAGGAGGCCTCCCCCAGGCCGACCATCACCGTCTTGGTCTCCATCACCGCCTCCATCGCGTGGCGCCCGCCCTCGCGACCGAGGCCGGAGGCCTTGTAGCCGCCGAACGGGGCGTTGGGGAAGAAGTCGTAGTCGTTGATCCCGACCGTCCCGGCCCGCAGGGCGCGGGCCACGCGCATCGCCCGCTCGACGTTGTCGGTGTAGATCCCGGCCGAGAGGCCGTAGGGAGAGTCGTTGGCCAGGCGGACCGCCTCTTCCTCGCCCTCGATCGGGATCACCGAGAGGACCGGGCCGAAGATCTCCTCGCGAGCGATCGTCATCGTCCGGTCGACGTCGGCGAAGATCGTCGGGTTGACCCAGTTGCCGTCGCCGAGCTCCCCGGCAGGCCGATCGCCGCCGATCACCAGGCGGCCGCCCTCCTCGCCGCCGCGCTCGATGTAGGACATCACCTTCTCCAGCTGGACCGCGTTGATCAGCGGCGCCGAGGTCGTGGCCATCTCGAACGGGTCTCCGTACCGGACACGGTCGCCGGCACGAGCCGCGATCTCGACGAATTCGTCGTAGACCTCGCGCTCGACCAGCGCCCGCGTCTGCGCCGAGCACACCTGTCCCGAGAGGCCGATGCTGACGTGGGCCATGGTGGTGACCGCCGCCCGTTCCAGATCGGAATCGGCGAAGACGATCGAGGGGCTCTTGCCGCCGAGCTCCAGCGAGACGCGGCGGATGCCCTTGCCGCTGGCGGCGAGGATGTGTTCGCCCGTGGCGCGGCTACCGGTGAAGTTGATCTTGTCGACGCCCTCGTGGGTGACCAGAGCCTCGCCGGTGACCGGGCCGTCGCCGAGGACCAGGTTGAAGACCCCGTCCGGGAGTTCCAGCTCCTCGATCAGCTCGGCGAGCCGGATCACGGTCAGCGGCGCGTACTCGGAGGGCTTGATCACCAGGGTGCAGCCGGCGGCGAGAGCCGGGCCGATCTTGCCGCAGGACTGCATCAGCGGTGCGTTCCAGGGAAGGATCCCGGCGACGACGCCGATCGGCTCGAGCAAGGTCAGCATCTGCATCGGGTGGCCCTCGCTGTAGACGGGGAAGGTCTCGCCGGTGAGCTTGTCGATCCAGCCGACGTGGTGGTCGATGCGGTCGGCGGCCATGCCGGCCGAGGCGCCGTAGGAGGAGCTCATCGACAACGGCATGCCGTTGTCGAGCACCTGCAGGCGGTTCAGTTCGTCGGCGTTCTCGTGGATCAGGCCGACCAGCCGCTGCAACAGGTGCATGCGCTCGCGGGCTCGCATCGACGGCCACGGACCCTCGTCGAACGCCCGCCGCGCCGCGCGCACCGCGCGGTCGACGTCGGCGGCGCCGGCCGTGGCCCACGTCGTGACCTCCTCGTTCGTGGCAGGCGAGAGGTGGGTCCAGGCGGAGCCGCCCTCGCCCTCGCTCCATTCGCCGTCGATGTAGAGGCGGCCGGGAGACAGGTCGAGCTCGTGCGCCCGTGGTAGCACCGTGATCGCCATTCCTGCAGCCTCCTCCGTCGTGTGACTGTCCCATTTATCGGGAACAGTTTCTACTTATAGCACGCAGGGAGACTTCTGCAGCGCAGGTCAGGCAGGCGGTGGCCCGACCAGCGCGGCGATCTCGTCTGAGTCGAGATGCGCGAAACGCTCGCGGGCGAGCTCCGGGTCGCGGGCCACCGCCTTCTCGAGCTCGGCGACCAGGCGCCGCACTCTTTTGAACCCGGCGGCGCGAGACAGGGCCGCGAGGGCCGGCTCGGCACCGTCGATCGACAGCGCGGCGATCGCCCGCCCCTCGGCCGCGATCGGGATCCCGACCTCGGCCCCCTCGCCGTCGGTGCCCGCCGCCCGCGCGTACCCGTCACCGCGGATCTCCTCGAGCCGCGCCCGCAGCGAGCGGGTGCGGGCCGCCGAGCGACGGCCTCCGCCCTCCCAGCGGAGATAGCGGAGGACGTCGTCCTCGGGCATCCCGGCGAGGATCGCCAGCCCCGCCGCCGTCGTCCCCAGTGGAGCTGTCTGCCCGAGGCGGGTGCCGGCGTGGACTTCGTTGCCGCCCTCGAAACCGAGCATCCGCACCGCGTGCCAACCGACCCGCACGTCCAGCGCGGTCGTCTCCCCCAGCTCGGCCGCGGCGCGGGCCACGTAGGGAGCGGCGGTGCGCTGGATCTCGAACTGGTGAAAGAAGCTGTTGACCAGCATGTAGGAGCGTCCGCCCAGCTCGTATTTGCTCCCGGTCGAGTCGCGGGCGGCGAAGCCGGCGTCGTCGATCGTCGCGAGCAGCCGGTGCGCGGTGCTGGTCGGGATGCCCATCTCCTTCGCCACGTCGGCGACGCCGAGCGGACCCCCACTCTCGGCGAGCAGGTGGAGCGCGTCGAAGATCTGGTCGACCGAGGTGTTCGGGACCGGCGGCATCAGACGCTCGCCTCGGAGTACTCGGACGGGTAGAGCCGGCTCGACCGCGACAGCTCCTCCATGAGCTCGCGCAGGTCGTCGAGCAGCTCGTCGAGCCGCTCGTCGGTGAGACGCTCGGCCGGTCCGCCGACGGTGAGTGACCCGTGCGGGAATTCGGCGCTTGCCGGGATCGGGAAGGAGACGCCGTTGACGCCGCGCCAGTGATCGCCGAAGACGGTCG
The DNA here is from genome assembly GCA_937907435.1 of uncultured Actinomycetes bacterium. Taxonomy (GTDB): domain Bacteria; phylum Actinomycetota; class Thermoleophilia; order Solirubrobacterales; family 70-9; genus VAYN01. The sequence goes on along the minus strand of CALCIA010000361.1, from coordinate 38,598 downwards.
CGAAGCCGCGCTCGCGGATCGCCTCGACCTCCGCCCAGACGTCGTCGGCGCTGTCCAGCGTGCGGCCGCTGAAGCTCTCGAGGGGCTGCTCCAGGTAGCGCCCGATCGCCTCGTCGGGGAAGCTCGCGAGGATCGCCCGGGAGGCCGGGCTGATGTGCAGCGGCGTGATGCGGCCGAGCGGGATCCGGCGGGCGATCACACCGCTCCCGCGAACACCGCCGACGATCACGGCGCTGCGTCCCCAGGGCACGGCGAGGGTCACCGTCTCGCCGGAGAGCTCGCGCATCCGCGCCATGTAGGGGTGGCAGAACTCGGGCAGGTTGAGATCCGGCAGGCCGCCGCGGGCCAGCCGGAGGGTGCCGGGGCCGAGCAGGTAGCGCGTCCCCGAGGAATCGCGGACCACGTAGCCGTGGCGCAGCAGGGTGCGGAGCGCGCGGTGCACCATGTTCTTCGTCATGCCGAGCCGGCGGCTCAGCTCGGTGACCCCGTAGCTCTCGGCGCCGCCCGTCAACTCGGAGAGGACCAGGAGGACCCTCGCGGTGGCTTTGTTGCCGACCAGGCCGTCGCCCTCGCCGCTGCTCGTCGGCCCGGAGTCGGTCTTGCGCTCGATTCCTGATGCTGGCATCCGCGAGGCTCCTCCCCTGTTCGCAACTTCCCCGATCGGGAATGTCTCCTGAGACTCTAACCAGATGACGGGACAGCCGGACCAACCGTCAGGACGATCTTCCCGAGGTGGAGGTTCGCCCGCATCCGCTCCTGCGCCTCGAGCGCCTGCTCCAGCGGGTACACGCTGTCCACGACCGGCCGCAGCGAGCCCTCGGCGAGGGCGGGCAGCAAAGCCTCTCCGGCGCTCCGCACGCAGGCCTCGTACTCCTCGATCGTGCGGGTCCGGAAGGTGACGCCGATCAGCCGCAGCCGCTTCAGCGCCAGCAGGTCGAGGTCGAGGTCGCCGACGGCCGGGCCGAGGCGTCCGACGCTGACCAGCCGTCCACGCAGCGCCATCGCCCGCAGGTTCGCGGCCAGCACCGGCCCGCCGACATGGTCGATCACGACGTCGACCCCGCTTCCGCCCGTCCGCTCCTCGACCACGGCCTCGAACGGCTCGCGTTCGTGCTCGATCGCGACGTCGGCGCCGAGGCTTCGCACCAGCTCCGCCTGCTGCCCGGAGGCGACGGTGGCGAAGATCTCGCCGGCCCCGAGGTGGCGGGCGATCTGCAGTCCGAGCAGCCCCACCGCCGAGCCCGCGGCCTGGATCAGGACCGCCTCGCCGGCAGCCAGCTCGGCGTTCGTCCGGATCGCGTCGTACTCGGTCACGAGCGCGACCGGCGTGGCCGCCGCCTGCGGCCAGTCGAGCTCCGCGGGCACCGGCAGCAACAACCGCTCGTCGACGGCCAGCAGCTCCGCGTAGCCGCCGCTGCACTGCCCCATCACCCGGTCGCCGACGGCGAACCGGGTGGCCTCGGCACCGCGGGCAACGACCTCCCCGGCCGACTCCAGGCCGCCGATCGGCGGTCCGCCGCGGGCGGTCGCCTGCTGCCGATAGCGGCCCAGGCGCTGCGAGAGATCGGCCCTGTTCAGCGCCGTCGCCCGCACCCGCACGAGGACGTCGCGAGGCCCCAGCTCCGGCTCCGGCACGTCCGCCAACCGCAGCGTCCCGGCCTCGCCGGGATTCTCGATCACCATCGCCCTCACCGCGACACCGCCAGACCCTCGGCCCGCATCCGCGCGGCGAGCACCTCGCCGATCATGATCGCGGTCAGGTTCGTGTTGGCACGGGGGATGGTCGGCGCGATCGACATGTCCGCCACCCGCAGCCCCTCCACCCCGTACACCCGGCCCCCGGCATCGACGACCGCACCCGCGTCGTCCGCGGTGCCCATGCGGGCGGTGCCGCAGGGGTGCTTGAAGGTGGTCGCGACCCCCTCGACGTATGCGGCCAACGCGCGGTCGTCGCCGAGCGTCCCCTCGTCGAGCATCGCGACGCGCTCCACGTACGGTGCCATCTGCGGCGAGTGGGCGACCTCCCAGGCAAGCCTGACCCCCTCGCCGAGACGCTCGACGTCGGCGGCGGCCTCGTTCAGCCGGAGCTCGATCCGCGGCGGGTCCGACGAGCTGCCTCCGGGCCAGCTGACGCGCCCGCGCGAGCGAGGCCGCTGCAGGCCGGCCCCGAGCATGAAGATGCGCTCGGCCCCGACCTTCGCCGCCAGCTCCGGCGCGTCCGCGAGGTCGACCGGCAGCACCGCCAGCAGCTGCATGTCGCCCGCTTCGCCGGAGCCGCGCGCGGTGTAGCGGAGGCCGACCTGCACCGAGCGGGAGTCGAGGTCACAGACGCCCGGCGTCGGCACCAGCCCGATCCAGGCGAAGGCGTGGTCGATCAGGTTCTCGCCGACCCCGGGAAGGTCGACGAGGGGGGCCCCGCCGGCCGCCCGGACCCGGGCGGTGGCACCGATCCCGGAGCGGAGCAGGATCCCAGGGGTGCAGATCGCCCCGGCGCAGAGGATGACCTCGCCTGCCGCGACCAGCTCGCCGTCCTCGAGCTCGATCCCGGTCGCGCGGGTGCCCGCGAAGGCGAGGCGGCGGACCGGCGCGGCGACGCGGATCTTGAGGTTGGACCGCCGGCGCACCTCGGAGGTGAGGTACGCGGCGGCGGTGGAGACCCTCTGGCCGTCCTCGACGTTCATCGGCCAGGGGCCGACCCCGACCGCACCCGGGAGGTTGAGGTCGGGCGCTTCGGCGTGGCCGAGGGCGAGCGCCGCCTCGAAGAGCGCCCGGTGGACGCCGAGGAAGTCCTCGCGGTGCGCGCGCCGGATCGGCACCGGCCCGTCGGCGCCGTGGTGCTCGCCGCCGAAATCGCGGTCCGACTCGAGCCGGCGGAAGTACGGCAGCACCTCCGGCCAGCTCCAGCCGGGATTGCCGGCGGCCGCCCACTCGTCGTAGTCGGCCGGGGCGCCGCGCAAGGCGACGGCGCTGTTGATCGCCGAGCCGCCACCGAGGACCTTGCCCGCCGGGTACTCGATCTCCCGCCCCGGCACCGCCTCGGCCTTGAACTTCCAGGCGTGGGCGATGCCGCTGTCGGACGTGGCGCGACCGACGAGCTCGGCCGGCACCTCGTCGGCGCCGCCCGGGTCGGCCCCGGCCTCGAGCAGGAGGACCCGCCGGCCCGGGTCCTCGGAGAGCCGTGCCGCCAGCGTCGCCCCCGAGGCGCCGGCCCCGACGACGACCACGTCCCAGCCCGCGGCGCTCATCGCAGCTCCTCACGCGCCCGCCGACCGCCGGGGTCGGAGAGCGTGATGCCGCCGTCGATGACGACCGTCTGGCCGGTGATCCAGGAAGCTTCGTCGCTGAGCAGGAAGGCGGTCAAGTCCGCCGTGTCGCGCGGCGTTCCGAGCCGCCCGAGCGGGTAGAGCGCCTCCAGCCCGGCGTTCTCGTCCTCGTACAGGGGGCGGGCGAAGCTGGTCGTGACCACGGCGGGGGCGATGCCGTTGACGCGGATCCCCGGTCCCAGCTCGAGCGCCAGCTGGCGGGTGAGGTGGATCAGCCCCGCCTTGCTGAGGTTGTAGGGGCCGAGCATCTCGCCGGCCACGAGCCCTCCCGCCGAGGCCACGTTCAGCACGGCGCCGCCGTGCTCGCCCATCCAGGCTTCGTGCACGAGCTGGGTCCAGGCCAGCGCCGCGACCAGGTTGACCTCGAGGATCTTCCTGAAGGCGTCGAGATCGGCCTCGATCGTCGGCCCGTAGAGCGGGTTGGCGGCGGCGTTGTTGACGAGCAGGGAGCAGCGGCCGAAGGCCCTGAGGGTGGCGGCGACGGCGTCCCGACGGTGCTCCGGGTCCGCGGCGGAGCCGGCGAGGGAGATCGTCCGCTCGCCGGCGCCGAGCGACTCGCGCGCGGCATCCAGCTCGGCCCCGTGGCGGGCGGTGATGCAGACGCGGGCCCCCTCCTCCAGCAGCCTCCGCGCGATCGCCAGCCCGATGCCGCGCGAGGCGCCGGTGACGATCCCGGCCTGCCCGTCGAGGCGCCCTCCCCGCTCGGTCATGAGGCCCGCTCGAGGAGCAGGGCGATGCCCTGACCGCCGCCGATGCAGAGGGTGACGAGGCCGAGCTCGTGATCCCCCCGCTCCATCTCGGCCAGGGCCTTGACCGTGATCGCGGCACCGGTGGCGGCGATCGGGTGGCCGAGGGCGACCGCGCCGCCGTTGGGATTGACGCGGGCGGGGTCGAGCCCGAGGTCGCCCATCACCGCCAGGGCCTGGGCGGCGAATGCCTCGTTCAGCTCGATCACGCCGATGCGGTCGAGCTCGACGCCGCTCCGCTCCAACACCTTGCGCACGGCCGGCACCGGCCCGATGCCCATGACCCGCGGGTCGACCCCACAGCTCGCGGCCGCCAGCACCCGCGCTCGCACCGGCACCCCGAGCTCCCGGGCGCGCTCCTCGCGCAGCACGACGACGGCGGCCCCGGCGTCGTTCATGCCCGAGGCGTTGCCGGCGGTGACGGTGCCGCCGTCGCTCCTGAAGATCGGCTTCAGCGCCGCCATCGCCTCCAGCGAGGCGTCCGGTCGCAGGTGCTCGTCGCGCTCGAAGGGCACCTCGCCCTTGCGCGTCGGCACCGGCACGGGGACGATCTCGGCGTCGAAGCGACCGGCCGCCTGGGCGGCGGCGGCGCGGCGGTGCGACTCGACCGCGAATTCGTCCTGCTGCTCCCGGGTGATGCCCTTTTCGGCGGCCAGGTTCTCGGCGGTCACCCCCATCAGGATGTCGTGGAAGGGGTCGGTGAGGCCGCCCTGCACGGGGTCGACCAGGTGAGCGTCGCCCATCCGCGTCCCCCAACGCGCGGACGGCACCCAATAAGGGCCGCGGCTCATCGACTCGGCGCCTCCGGCGAGCGCGATGTCGACGTCGCCGGCCTGGATCGCCTGCACCGCCGAGACGATCGCCTGCACGCCGGTGCCGCACAGACGGTTGACGGTGAAGGCCGGCGTCTCCTTCGGGATGCCGGCCTTGATGCCGACGACCCGGGCCATGTACATGTCCTCGGTCGCGGTGTGCACGACGTTGCCGAAGACGACATGGTCGATCTGCCCCGCCTCCAACCCGGCCCGCTCGATCGCCGCGCGGGCCGCGATGGCGCCCAGCTCGGTCGCCGGAACATCGCGGAGCGACCTCCCGTAGGACCCGATCGGGGTCCGCGCCGCTCCCGCGATCACGACCCCGGTACCGCCGTCGGATGCCTTGTTTGTTATCGGTTTGTTTGGAATTCGGTTCATATCCCATTTTATAGTACATTGATATTCCAAACGGGAGAGGAGCCTCGATGAGCGATTCGTCCGCCGACATCAGTACCGCGCTGGAAGCCTTCGGTCGCGGCGAGTTCGTCGTCGTGACCGACGACGAGGAGCGTGAGAACGAGGGCGATCTGATCATCGCCGCCGCGAAGATCAGCGCCGAGAACGTCGGCTTCATGGTCCGCCACACCTCCGGGGTGATCTGCGTGCCGATGACCGGTGAGCGGCTGGATGAGCTGCGGCTGCCGCAGATGGTCAGCGCCAACTCCGAGGCCCACGGCACCGCCTTCACCGTCTCCTGCGACCTGCGCAGCGGCGGCACCACCGGCATCTCCGCCGCTGACCGGGCGCGGACGATCCGCGCCCTCGCGGACCCCAGCACCACCTACGCCGAGCTCGCCCGCCCGGGCCACGTCTTCCCCCTGCGCTACTGCGAGGGCGGGGTGCTGCGGCGCAGCGGCCACACCGAGGCGGCGGTCGACCTGGCGCGCCTGGCCGGGCTCGAGCCGGTGGCGGCGATCTGCGAGATCGCCAACGAGGACGGCTCGATGGCGCGCGGCGAGGAGCTCGACCGCTTCGTCGCCGATCACGGGCTGACGAAGATCTCGATCGCCGCCATCATCCGCCATCGCCGCCGCCACGAGAAGCTGGTGCGGCGGGTGGCCGAGGCGCAGTTGCCGACCGAGCACGGCGAGTTCCGCGCCTACGTCTTCGAGTCGCTGCTGACCGGCCTGCAGCACCTGGCGCTGGTGCAGGGCGACCTCGACGGCGAGCCGCCGCTCGTCCGCGTCCACTCCGAGTGCCTGACGGGCGACGCGATGGGCTCGCTGCGCTGCGACTGCGGCGAACAACTGCACGCCGCGCTCGCCCACATCAGCGCCGAGGGCCGGGGCGCGCTGATCTACCTCCGCGGCCACGAGGGCCGCGGCATCGGGCTCGGGCACAAGCTGCGCGCCTACGGCCTCCAGGACGGGGGCCTCGACACCGTGCAGGCCAACCTCGAGCTCGGCTTCCCCGCCGACTCGCGCCGCTACGGGGTGGGGGCCCAGATGCTGGTCGACCTCGGCGTCAGGCGGATGCGGCTGATGACCAACAACCCCGCCAAGTACACCGGCCTCGGCGGCTTCGGGCTCGAGATCGAGGAGCGGGTGCCGCTGATCCCCGCCGCCCGGCCAGAGAATCTGCGCTACCTGCGGGCCAAGCAGGAGCGCCTCGGGCACCTGCTGGAGCTCGGCGCCGACGGGGACCCGGCCGCCGAGGAGGCAAGCGGCGAATGAGCGGCGGCGCGCCGGTCGTCCAGACCGTGACCGGACCACGACCTGTCGACGAGCTCGGGGTCGTCCTGATGCACGAGCACGTGATCACGCGCTCGCCGGGCCTGCGCGAGGACTACCCGTCGACCTTCCGCCGCGCCGAGGTCGTCGCCCTCTGCGTCGAGGGGCTGGCGGCGATCCGCGACGTCGGCGTCGACACGATCGTCGACCACACCACCTACGACCTCGGGCGCGACGTCGAGCTGCTGGCGGAGGTCTCGCGGGCAAGCGGGGTGGCGATCGTCGCCGCCACCGGTGTCTGGATCGAGCCGCAGCGCTTCTGGCACCAGAGGGCGCCCGTGGAGACGGCCGAGCTGCTGATCGGCGACCTCGAGAACGGCGTCGCCGGAACCGACATCCGCGCCGGGGTGATCAAGTGCGCGATCGACCGTGCCGGGCTCACCCCGCCGGTCGAGCGGGTGCTGCGCGCCTGCGCGATCGCCCACCGCGCCACCGGCGCCCACATCTCGACCCATACCCACGCCGCCGACCGCAACGGGCTCGACCAGCAGCGGATCTTCGCCGAGGAGGGGGTCGACCTGGGGCGCGTCGTGATCGGCCACTGCGGCGACAGCACCGACCTGGAGTACCTGCGGTCGCTGCTCGCCGGGGGCAGCTACCTCGGCATGGACCGGTTCGGGGTCGAGGACGTGCTCGCCGACGAGGATCGCGTCGACGTGGTCGCGACCCTCTGCGCCGAGGGCAGCGCCGGGCGGCTGCTGCTCTCGCACGACGCCAGCTTCTGGAACGACCGCACCCCCGTCGCCGCCCTGCGCCGGCTGCGGCCGCGCCACCACCACCGCCACGTCGTCGAGGACGTCGTCCCGGCTCTCCGCGCGCGCGGCGTCGGCGCCGATCAGGTGGAGGCGATGCTGGTCGGCAACCCGAGGGAGATCTTCGCGACCGCCACGGCCTACCCAGGCGAGCCAAGTGCGGCCGCGCGCCACAACGCCTGGGACTGAAAGGAATCGAGATGCACGCAAGGATCACCTGGGGCCGCGTCAAGCCCGACCACTGGGAGGCGTTCGAGGAGGCCTACCGCCGCGAGCTGCTCGCGGCCGGCCGCCCCGACGGGATGCGTGGCCGCCTGCTGGTACGGGACACCGAGGACCGCGACAGCGGCGGCACGGTCAGCCTCTGGGACAGCGAGGCGGACCTGCGCGAGTACGAGCAGGGGGAGCTGCGGGCGCGCATCCTGCCGCGGCTCGAGCAGCACTTCGCCGGCGAATTCCACACCCACTGCTGCGAGGTGCGCCACCTCGGGCTGCTCGACTGATGGGCGACTTCCGCGAGGCGATGAAGCGGTTTGCCAGCGGCGTCACGATCGTCACCACGATCGACGACTCCGGAGCGTGGAAGGGCTTCACGGCGAGCGCGTTCTGCTCGCTCTCGCTGGACCCGCCACTGATCCTCGTCTGCCAGGCTCGCACCTCTTCCTCTCACGACGCCTTCATGGAGTGCGACCGGTTCCTCGTCAACATCCTCGGCAGCCGGCACGAGGAGCTGGCGCTGCGATTCGCCGCTTCGGGCGGCGACAAGTTCAGCGGGTCCGGCTTCGAGCCGAGCCAGGTCAACGGCCTGCCTGCCCTGCCGGACGCGCTGGCGACGCTCGGATGCGGGATGCACGACCGCCACGACGGCGGCGACCACGTCATCTACGTCGGCTCGGTCTACTCCTGCCGCGTCCGCTCCGGGGCGCCGATGCTCCACTTCGACAGCCGTTTCCACTCACTTGCCGAATCAGGGAGGAACTGATGGGCCTCAATGTCGCGACCCTGCTCGACCAAGCCGCCCGGCGCCACCCCGAGAGCACCGCCCTGCGTCTCGACGAGCAGCGGCTCTCCTACGCCGAGCTCGACGACCGCGCCCGGCGGCTGGCCGGACACCTGCGCGCCAACGGGATCGAACCCGGGGCGCGGATCGGCCTGCTGCTGCCGAACGTCCCTGAGTTCGCCGTCTCCTACCACGCGGCCCTGCGCGCCGGGGCCGCCGTGGTGCCGATGAACCCGCTGCTGCGACCGCGCGAGATCGCCTACTACCTGGAGGACTCGGGTGCCGAGGCCTTGATCGCCTGGCACGAGTGCCTGGAGCCGGCGCTGGCGGGTGCCCGCGAGGCCGGCGTCGAGCGGGTGATCGGCGCCGGCGCGGCGCCCGCCGACGGTGACGCGCCGCGGATGGAGGACGTCCTCGCGGCCTCCGAGCCGGACGCCTTCCTCGCCCAGCGCGAGCCCGGGGACCCGGCGGTGATCCTCTACACCTCGGGGACCACCGGGAGGCCCAAGGGGGCGCTGCTCACCCACTCGAACCTGCTCTGGAACGCCCAGGTCTCGGCCGAGCTCTTCGCCCTTCAGAGCCAGGACCGGCTGCTTGGAACGCTGCCGCTGTTCCACTCCTTCGGGCAGACCTGCGTGCTCAACGCCGCCTTCCGGCGCGGTGCCGAGGTGGTCCTGATCTCGCGCTTCGACCCGAACGCGGCGCTGGAGCTGATCGAGCGCCGGGGCATCACGGTCTTCCTCGGCGTGCCGACGATGTACGTGGCGATGCTGAATGCCGAGAGCGCCGGCGGGCGCGACCTCTCGACCCTGCGCCTCTGCGCCTCCGGCGGGGCGGCGATCCCGGTCGAGGTCCTGCGCCGCTTCGAGGCCGATTTCGGCTGTCGCGTGCTCGAGGGCTACGGCCTCTCGGAGACCTCCCCGGTCGCCTCCTTCAACCACCTCGACCGTCCCGGCAGGCCGGGCTCGATCGGGACCCCGATCTGGGGCACCGAGATGCGGGTCGCCGACGAGTCCGGCGCCACCCTGCCGGTCGGCGAGGTCGGCGAGATCCTGATCCGCGGCCATCACGTGATGGCCGGCTACCACGAGCGTCCCGAGGAGACGGCCGCGGCGATCGACGAGGAAGGCTGGCTGCACACCGGCGACCTGGCGAAGGCCGACGAGGACGGCTACTTCTTCATCGTCGACCGCAAGAAGGACCTGGTGATCCGCGGCGGCTACAACGTCTACCCGCGCGAGATCGAGGAGGTGCTCTACGAGCACCCCGACGTGGTCGAGGCGGCGGTCGTCGGGGTCCCGGACGAGGCGCTCGGGGAAGAGATCGCCGCCGCCGTGGTCCCCCGCGCGGACAGCGAGCTCGACCCGGAGGCGCTCCGCGCCTGGGTGCGAGAGCAGGTCGCCCCCTACAAGTACCCCCGCCGGATCGCGCTCGTCGAGGCTCTTCCGAAGGGGCCCACCGGCAAGGTCCTGAAGCGCGAGCTGCCGGCCGCGCTCTTCGCGCGGGCCGGCGCCTAGGCGATGGCACGGCTGCCGCTGCTCGGCCCCGAGGACGCCGGGCCGGCGGCGGCCCGCCTGCTGCGGCGGATCGGGTCCGAGCGTCGCCGCATCTTCAACGTCTACCGCCTGCTCGCCCACAGCCCCGGTGTGCTCGAGCACGTCTACGGCCTCGCCTCCTACCTCTGGAACGAGTCCGAGCTGCCCCCGGCGCTTCAGGAGCTGGTGATCCTCCGGGTCGCCCAGCTCACCGGCTCCGACTACGAGTGGAACCGCCACCTCGTGCTCGCCGAGCGGGTCGGGGTCCCGGCGGCCCAGATCGATGCCCTGGGCCGCTGGGAGGCCGCCGAGGGCCGCTTCGACCCCGGCGAGCGGGCGGCGCTGGCGCTGGCCGACGAGGCGACCCGGGAGGTCGCGGCCACCGCGGCGACCGTCCGCGCCGTGCGGACGATGTTCGGTAACCGGGCCACGCTCGAGCTGACCGCCCTGGTCGGCCTCTACGGGATGGTGGCAAGGCTCCTGCGCTCGCTCGACCTCGACCCCGAGGCAGAGGACACAGTTATCCCAGATCCTGATATATATCCCAAATAAAGGGACATGATTTCCGCACGCATCTACACCGACCCGGACGGCGAGACGCACTTCGACGCCGTGCCGCTGGTGACCAAGCGACGACAGTCGCCGGTCTCCAGCGCGATCGTCGAGCTGAGCGAGGCGCTGCGGATCGCCGAGGCACGATTCCGGCGGGTGCTGGTCGACCATCCGGCCGAGCCGCATCCGGCGCCGCGCCGGCAGCTCGTCGTCCACCTTCGCGGCGAGGTCGAGGTCGAGGTCTCCGACGGCGAGGTACGGCGCTTCGGGCCCGGCAGCGTCGTCCTCGTCGAAGACCTCGACGGGCGCGGCCACCTCACCCGCAGCGTCGGCGAGGAGCCGCGCGAGACCCTGATGCTGGCCCTCGACGGCGACGAGCGCGACTGAGCGATGGATCTGACCTTCACCGCCGCCGAGGAGCAGTTCCGCCAGGAGCTGCGCACCTGGCTCGCCGCCAACCCGCCAGGGCCCGAGCCCCGCGGCGACGAGGATGCCCACTACGCCTGGCGGCGCGACTGGCAGCGGATGCTCCACGCGGGTGGCTGGACCGGGGTCGACTGGCCGCTCGAGTACGGCGGCCGTGGCGCCTCGCTGACCGAATCGGCGATCTTCTTCGAGGAGCTCGGCCACGCCCGCGCGCCGCTGCCCGCCAACGCCCTCGGCCTTCTGCTCGGCGGCCCGACCCTGATGTCCTGGGGCAGCGAGGAGCAGAAGGAGCGCTTCCTCGCGCCGATCCTCTCCGCCGAGGAGATCTGGTGCCAGGGCTTCAGCGAGCCGGAAGCCGGCTCCGATCTGGCCGCGATCAAGACCCGCGCCGTCCGCGGCGGCGACGGCTGGGTGATCAGCGGCCAGAAGGTCTGGACCAGCACCGCCCAGTACGCGAAGTGGTGCATGCTCGTCGCCCGCACCGATCCGGAGTCGACCCGCCACAAAGGGCTCACCTACTTCCTCCTCGACATGGAGCAGGAGGGCGTCGAGGTCGTGCCCCTGCGCCAGATCACCGGCGAGTCCGAGTTCAACGAGCTCTTCCTCGACGGCGCCCGGGTCCCCGACGCGCAGGTGGTCGGCGGCGTCGGCAACGGCTGGATGGTCGCGCTGACGACGCTGATGAACGAGCGCGCGGGGCTCGCCTTCTTCCTTCAGGTGCAGTTGCGCCAGCAGCTCGACCGGTTGGTCGAGGCGGCGCGCGCGAACGGGGCCGCCGAGGAGCCGCTGACCCGCGACCGACTGGCCGATCTGCACCTGCGGACCGAGCTGCTGCGGCTGATGGCCTGGCGTGGCCTGGGGACGATCGAGCGCTACGGCCAGCCCGGCCCGGAGGGGTCCCTGACCAAGTGGCTGTGGTCGGAGACCAACCAGATGCTGGTGCAGACGGCCGTCGACGTGGTCGGCGCCGAGGCCCTGACGGCCGGCAGCCCCTGGAGCTTCGCGCTGCTGCGAGCCCGCGGCAACTCAATCGAGGGGGGGACGACGGAGATCCTCAAGAACGTGGTCTCCGAGCGCATCCTCGGCCTCCCCCGCCACTCCTAGGAGGAGAGACATGGATTTCGAGTTCTCTGACGAGCAGCGGGCGATCCGCGACACCGCCCGCGAGCTGCTCGCCGAGCGCCGCGCCGGCGAGGGCCTCTGGCCGGAGCTGGTGGAGCTCGGCTGGGCCGGCATCGGGATCGCCGAGGAGAACGGCGGCCAGGGCCTCGGCCTGGTCGAGCTGGCGATCCTTGCCGAGCAGCTCGGCCACGCCTGCGCCGAGACCCCGTTCCTCGGCACGGCGCTCGCCGCCCTGGCGATCGAGGCCGGCGGTGACGCGGCCCAGCGGGAGCGGTGCCTGCCCGCCCTGGCCGCCGGCGAGCGCGGCGGCGCCCTGACCCTCGCCGGCCGGCGCGAGCTCATCCCCGACGCCGCGGCGGGCGAGATCCTCGTCGTCGCCGATGCGGACGGCGGCACGGGCGAGCTTTACCTCGAAGCGCCGATCGAGCCGACCGAGGCGATCGACCCGCGGCGCCGGCACGGCTTGCTGCGTCCCGACGCCGCCGCCGGCGATCCCCTTCCCGGCGGCGTCGCGGCGGCGCTCGACCGCGCCCGGGTCGTCGTCGCCGCCGAGATCCTCGGCCTCTGCCGGCGGGCGCTCGAGGAAACCGTCGCCTACGTCAAGGAGCGGCGCCAGTTCGGCGTGCCGGTCGGGTCCTTCCAGGCGGTCAAGCACGCCGCCGCGCAGATGCTGCGCGACACCGAGATGGCGGCGGTCGCCACCTACTACGCCGCCTGGAGCGCGGACTTCGACGCCCCTTCGCTCCCCGCCGCCGCGGCGATCGCGAAGGCCGCCGCGGCCGACGCGGGCCGTGCCGTCACCGCGGCGGCGATCCAGCTGCACGGTGGCATCGGCTTCACCTGGGAGGCCGACGTCCACTGGCTCTTCAAGCGGGCCCAGGTCGACGCCGCCTACCTCGGCGGCGCCGCCTCCCAGCGGGCCCGGCTGGCGCGCCTGACGACGGCCTGAGCGCCGGGCGAGCTACTCGCCGGCGCCCGGATAGGGCGGGGCCCACTCCTCGCCTTCGACCCGCACGCCGTTGCCGACGAAGCAGATCGCCTGGTACCAGCCGACGAAGAAGAGCAGCTCGATCAGCTGCGCGTCCTCCCAGCGCTCGGCGAGCGCCCCCCAGGTGCTGTCGCTGACCTGGGAGGTGTCGTGGAGCTCGTCGACGAAGCGGACGAGGGCGGCGTCACCACCCTCGAAGGCCGGGTCGTCGGCATCGCCCAGCGCGGTGGCGGCGATCGCCGCCTCGCTGAGGCCGATCTTGGTCCCGTAGGCATCCACCCGGATCCCCCACTCCGCCTCGAAGCCGGTCCGGGCACAGACCCGCAGCGCGATCAGCTCACGCTCGCGGGCCGGGACCAGCGAGCCGCTGTGGACCCAGTTGCGGACGTCCTGGAACGCGCGGGTCAGCGGCAGGTGCCGCACCCAGGTCCGCATGAACCGCAGCGGCGGATGCTGCGCGAAGGCCTCGTAGGTCGGCACGTCGCGCATCGTCGCCGGCAACATCATCTCCCGCAGCATCTCCTCCACGTCGGGCGCGTAGGGCGCCTCGACCGGGGAGATCCGCGGGACTGGCTTGTCGCTCATCTTCAAGATCCTCTCGGGTCAGTACTGCGGTCGATAGGTGTCGACGTTGCTTTTTTCGACCATGTAGGGCTTGTCCGTGGACCCATAGTCGAGTCCCGGGTCGAAGGTCGGCGGTTTCTTTCCTTCCAGCACGGCTCCGACCAACGCCGTCACCACCGCCCGCGCATGACCGCGCGGCGAATAGGCGGCCGAGGCCGTCAGCGAGCCGTCCTTGATCAAGGGAACCTCGGCCGCGGAGCCGCCGAGGTCGAATACCTGGACCGGCTTTCCGGCTGCCTTGATCGCCTTGATCGCCCCGACCGTGACGTCGGCGTAGCTGGAGATGACGACGTCGATCCCAGGATGGGCGTGCAGCATCGTCTGCGCTTTCGCGAGCCCGTCGGGGGTGGTGAAGTCGGTGTTCTCCGAGGCGACGACGTGGAGGTCCGGCCGCCGCTTTTCGAGCTCTTCGAGGGCGGCTTCGATGTTGTCGGTGAGGTTGGTCAGGGGCGGTCCCTCGAGAACCCCGATTTCGTGTGCCCCCGGCAGCCGTGCGGCGATCTGTTCGACCCAGGCGTCGATGAAGTTGGTGGTCGTCTCGGCCCCGACGTAGTCGAGCGTCCCCGGTTGCCACACTTCGTCGGCGGGTCGCTCGCCCCGATCGCAGAGGACGATGTCGGAGATCCCGACGACGATTCCCTGTTCGGGCGCGGTTTCGCTGAGCATGGAGCAGCTCTGGTTGCCGTCGATCGGACTGACCCACCAGGCGTTGAATTCATGGCGCTGGAGGGCGCTCTGCATCTGGTTGTACTGGGTCGTCGCGTCGAACTTGCCGTCGAAGACGGTCAACCCCGCGCCGAGCTTGGCGGCGGTCTTTTCCGCTTCGTCGACCATCGCCTGGGTGTAGAGGTTCGAGGTGGTCGCGATGAAGAAGGCGATGTTGGCCTTGGCCCCCTTGTCGACGGTGACCTGCCGGCCACCGCCGAGGTCGATGGTGTGCTCTCCGCTCGCCTCCTTCGAGCCGGTCGCCTCGCCCGAGCGGCCGCAGGCGGCCAACAGGCAGGCTGTGAGGAGGACGAGGAATGCCAGTCCGGCGGTCCGTTTTGCGCGCATCTGCATCTCCTTTTTTTCGAGGGTTAGGCGCGGCGCGAGCGAGTGAGGGAGTCGAGGCCGACGGCCCCGATCACGATCGCGCCCTTGACGATTTCCTGGATGGCGGTATCGAGGGCGAGGGCGTCGAAGACGTTGTTGATCGTCGCCAGGATCAGCAGGCCGACCGCGGTGCGCCACATCGCCCCCTCGCCGCCGAGCAGCGAGGTGCCGCCGATGATCACCACGGCGATCGAGTCGAGCGTGATGTTGGCGCCCACGTTGGCCTGCCCGACCCCGGTCTGGGAGGCGAGGATCATCCCGGCCGCCACCGCGGTGAGGCCGGTCAGGAGGTAGGTGGTCGCACGGATCAGGTCGACGCGGATGCCGGAGAGCCGGGCCGCCTCGACGTTGCCGCCGATCGCGTAGATCGACCGCCCGTAGACCGACTTGGCGAGGACCAGGCCACCGAGGGCGAAGGCGGCCGCGAGGACGAGGATCGACACCGGCACCCCGGCGATCTCACCGACCCCGAGGAAGTCGAATCCCGGCTTGTTCTGGACGATCGGCTGCGAGTTGGAGTACAGGTAGGCGAACCCGCTGAACACCGACGAGGTGCCCAGCGTGGTGACGAAGTCGTTGACGCGCAGGCGCGTGATCAGGATCCCGTTGACTGCCCCGGCGACCAGTCCCGCCATCAGCGCGCCGGCGACGGCGACCGGGATCGAGACGTGCCCGGCGAAGGAGGCGAAGAGGACGCCGCCGGCGGCGGCGATCGAGGCGACCGAGAGGTCGAAGCCGCCGGCGATGATCACGAAGGTCATCCCCACGGCGACCAGTCCGACCGGCGCGTTCTGGGTGAGGATGTTGCGCAGGTTGCCGATCTCGAAGAAGCCCGGCGAGACCAGGTCGGCACAGATCACCAGCGCGATCAGCACCCACACCATCCCGAACCGCAGGAGTATGTCCAGGGGCCGTGCCCGCCCGGCCACCCTGGGCTTGGCGAGAGGGGCGGCGGGCTCGACCGTGGTGGCCGAGGCGTCAGGCGGCTGCATGGGCCTCCTCCACCTCGAAGGCCGTGTGCAGGATCGCGGACATGGTGACCTCCTCCTCCTCGCGGTCGATGGAACCCGCCACCCGGCCCTCGGCGAGGACGACCACGTGATCGCTCAGCGTCGCGACCTCCTCCAGCTCCGAGGAGACGACGACGATGCCGAGCCCTTCTCCCGCCATCCGGTCGAGGGCGTCGATGATCTCGTGCTTGGCGCCGATGTCGATACCGCGGGTCGGCTCGTCGGCGAGCAGGACCTTCGGCCGGGCGCAACGCCAGCGGGCGAGCAGCAGCTTCTGTTGGTTCCCGCCCGAGAGGTTGCCTGCGACCTCGCCGATGCGGTCAGGGTCGAAGCCGAACGCGGTGGCGGCAGCGGTCGCCCGCGCGACGGTGCGACGGCGCGAGAGCAGCCCGGCTCGCGCGCTCGCGGGCCAGCTGGCCATCGTCACGTTCTCCATCGCGCTCATCTGCAGCGCCAGCCCTTCGCCCTTGCGGTCCTCCGGCAGCAGCGCGATCCCGTAGGCGCGCGCGAGGCGGACGCTTCGCGGCCATGCTCGCTCCTCCCCCTCGACCCAGAGCCGACCGACCGCACGGGGCTCGAGCCCGGCCAGCGCCCGCAGCACCGTCGTCCGGCCCGAGCCGACCAACCCGCCGATGCCGACGACCTCGCCCTTCTTCAGCTCGAAGCCGACGTCGTCGACGCACCCCGGGACGGTCAGCCCCTCGACCCGGATGAGCGAGGCGCCGCCGCGCCGCCGCGGCCGTCGGGTGGAATCCTCGAGCATCTCCTCGGCGAGCCGGTCGGAGCTGTCGTGGCCGAGCATCTGCTGGACCAACTGCGCCTTCGTCCATTCGCCGGCCGCGCGGGTGGCGGCGAGCCGGCCGTTGCGGAAGACGCTGATCGTGTCGGCGACGCCGAGGACCTCGTCGAGGTTGTGGGAGACGAAGGCCACCGTGATGCCGCGGCCGCGCAGGTCGTCGATCAGCCGGAGCATCGCCGCGCGCTCGTGCATGCCGAGCGAGGCGGTCGGCTCGTCGAAGAGGATGATGCGGGCCTCGGCGATCAGCGCCCGCATCACCTCGAGCAGTTGCTGCTCGGCCACCGAGAGGGAGCCGGCGGGCACGCTCGCGGGCGCCGCCTGGACTCCGAGCTGGGAGCAGACCCCCTCGTAGCGGCGCCGCATCTCGCGCTCGTCGAGCCAGCCGCGACGCGCCTTCGGCATGCCGAGGAAGACGTTCGCCTGGGCCGACAGATGCGGGACGATCGTCAGCTCCTGGTAGATCGCGACCACGCCGGCCGCCCGCGCGGCGCGCGGGTCTCCGTGCCGCAGCTCCTCGCCGAAGACGCGGACCGTGCCGCTCGTCGGCGCGATCCGCCCGGCAAGCATGCCGAGGCAGGTGGACTTGCCGGCACCGTTCTCGCCGACCAGCGCGTGGACCTTGCCGACCTCGATCCGCAGGTCGAGGTCGCTGACCGCGCGCACCGCCCCGAACGCCTTGGCGACACCCTCGAACGCGACCGCGGCGCCCGCGTCGCCGTGCTCGACCGTGTTGTCCGCTTCCTGTCTCAGCCCTGGCATCGCTGCTCCTCGACTCCCTGCGTCGGAGCGGGACTGTAACAGAAATCAGGACGCGCTACATCATATGGAACGCTATGGGCTGGTGATCCCGAGCATCACACTGAGCAACACGCACGGATCCGGGCCCGGATTCGACCAACCGTGGACGGTCGCCCGCTGGACGAAGACGTCGCCCTGTCGCAGCTCCACCTCGCCCTCCTCGAGGAGGCATCGGATCGCCCCGGAGAGGACGTAGACGTAGTCGAAGCTGGCGGTGGCGTGGAGGCCGTCGGCGGGATCCCAGCCGGGCGGATCGGGCGCGATCTCGACGAGGCGGAAGACGTTGGCGCCCGCGCCGGGAGCGAGCAGCGTCGGTCCGTCGGCGGCATCGGCCGGGTCGCTCGGGTCGGGCGACGTCGACGGCGCGCCCCAGAGGTCGGTGAAGCGGAACGTCGGGTACTCGGGCGGCTCGTGCAGGTGCGGTGAGGGGCCGTCGAAGGAGACCGCCGACCGTCCGTCCCCGTTGACGCCGGTCACCACGCGGCGCACGGCGGTGATGTCGATCGGGACCTGCTTCCTGTTCCTGTCGGTCATGTCGTACCTCCGTGCGACCGATTCGCCTGGGTGCCGTTCATCGAGCCGCGGGGCAGAGGATCGCCTTCACGGCCTTGCCGCTCTGGGTGTCGACGACGGCCTCGTTGATCGCCTCCAGCGGGTAGTAGGAAATCAGCCTGTCCAGCGGCAACCTGCCGTCGGCATAGAGGTCGACGAGAAGCGGGATCATCAGGCTCGGGACGCTGTCACCGCCGATGATCCCCCGCACCGTCCGGCCACCGAAGAGGACCGTGTTCATGTCCAGGCTGACTTCGGTCCCGAGGCGCGAGCCGCCGATCAACCCGCATACCCCCATCGGGGCCAAGGCGTCGGCGGCGGTGCGAACCACGTCCGGCAGGCCGGTGGTGTCGAGGGTGTAGTCGAATCCGGCCGGGACGACCTCCCGCAGTTGCTCGCCGAGCAGGCCCTCCTCCGGCCGGATCGCCGCGGTGGCGCCGAGCTCCCGCGCCAGTCCCAGCCGCCGCGGCTGGAGGTCCACGGCGACGATCGTCGAGCAGCCCGCGATCGCCGCCCCGATCACCGCGCTCAACCCGACGGCGCCGGTGCCGAAGACGGCGATGCTCGTGCCCGGCCGCGCGCGCAGGGAGTTGAAGACGGCGCCGACGCCGGTCTGCACCCCGCAGCCGAGTGGGCCGAGCGCCCGGATCGGCACGTCACCTCGCACCTTGACCGTGTTCTGACGGTTGGCGATCGCGTAGGCGGCGAACGAAGACTGGCCGAAGAAGTGACCGTGCAGCCCTCCTTCCGCCGAGAGCGCATTGGTCCCGTCGGCGCGCGCCCCGCGGTAGGTGAGGTCGAAGATCTCCCGGCAGTAGCCGGGATTGGCCGACCGACAGCTGGAGCAGTCGCCGCAGGAGCGGTAGGTGAGGACCACATGATCTCCCGGCGCCACGTGCTCGACCGCGGCCCCGACCGCCTCGACCACCCCGGAACCCTCGTGCCCCAGCACCGCCGGCATCGGCATCGGATACCGCCCGTCCCGCACATGGAGATCGGTGTGACAGACCCCGCAGCCGGCGATCCGCACCAGGACCTCGTCGGCCCGTGGCCCCTCGATCTCGACCGTCCGGACCTCGAACGGCGCGGCCACCGCGGGAGTCACTGCCGCTTCGATTCGCACTTCTCTCCCTCGTCGAGTGTCGTTATCTGGACTTTCTCCCATGTAAAGGTACAGCACGCACAAAATTGCTGATGATCCATCGCTTCGACGAAGCGGGCCCGTTCGTAATCTGCAGGCATTCGATAACGGGGTTGCGACGTCTACCTGTATGGCCATTTGCACAGGTGCAATGCTGGTATGGTCTTCGCATTGCTTGGTCGGCCCCCGGTAAGAGGGGTAGCGGGCTGAGCGCCACGAGGCCCATCGAAAGGTGGGCCTCGTGCTTTTCTGAATGTGCCCATGGCAGACTGCGCGACCTATGTCTGCCAGCCTGCGCAACGAGGACTACATAGCCTTCCTCGATGAGTCGGGAACCGGAACGCTGCAGGTCGTCTCCGGGGTCTTTATCCCGGTCCGCTGGCTGCGTGGCGCAGAGCACCGCTGGCGCACCTTCGCGCGAGAGGAACTCGGAAGCCGAACCGGCCAGGTCGAGGTCAAGTCACGAGAGCTCCTCCGTGGAGAAGGGGTCGCGTTGCATGCCCAGACCCGACAACTCGAAAGCGGCGCACCGGCGCTCAGCGCCAAAGCGGCGGGGCGGCAATTCTTCAGGCGTTCGTTGGAGCACATCGCCGAGATCGCCGAGGTTCGTGTCCTTACCGTCGGTCTGCCGACGACCCGTCCGATCGAGACCTACAACCTCTGGTTCTGGATGGCCTACGCGGCGTTGGTCGAGAAATCCAGATCGCCGCGACCGCGTCTCCCCCTTGTCGTCATCGACGGGGAGGACGTCTCGTTCAGGCGCACCCAGGATCTCGTCGCCTATCGCTTCTACAAACGCTTCAGAGGATGCCAGCCATACGTCAAATCGGGGCGCAGCTGGTTCGTCGGGAGCGCCGTTCTCCAGGACAGCAGACTCCACGCCTTCGTCCAGATGGCGGACCTCACCGCCGGGGCGGGTCGACTGGCGATGACCGACGGAAAAGCCCCGGGAACGTGGTACGCCAAGCACCTTCGTGAGCACGGCGAAGATCGTGGACGCGACGTAGATGTCTCAAGACATGCACTTAGCCTCCTCAAACGCCGGTCGCGTCATGACGCGTGTGGAAGCGGATGGCCGGACGCCGTGCTGCCGTAGCGAGCGCCGGATTCGGACATCACCTCGGGGGCTGGCAATTGCCTGACCCCATGAAAGGCTGACGCCTGCCAACCGCGCAACCACGATCTGGCCACAAGCGAAGCCTCCTCGTGCACGTTGGTCGTTCGCCCTCGGAGCGGTCCTCTCCCTCGGCACCGACGGCAGCGAACTCGACGCCGGCGAATTCGCCGAAATCGGGCGCTCGCCCGAAGCCGCGAGCGACCCCAGTCACCCCGGCGGGACGATCAACGCCGTCGCCGCCGACGGCAAGGCGCTGCACGTCAGCTTCGAGCAGCAGGGGTCCGCCACTCCGGGCGGCGGCTGCGTCTTCAGCGTCTCCGCGGTCTCCGAATAGGCCGCACCCGCGTCACCCGCCCGCGTCGCCGGCGATCTTCACCAGGCGGTCGTTCAGGGCCCGCATCGCGCGGGCGTAGAGCGGTGGGCAGAGACGCTGCACCCAGTGGCCGAAGCGGATGTCGCGCGAGGTGAAGACGAGATAACGGTCGCGGCGGATCGCCTCGAGGATCTTCGCGGCGACGTGCTCGGGGGCGACCGCGTGGCGCTCGAAGCGGTGGATGAGCTTGCGCACCTCGGGGTCGTCGCGGTCGACGCCGACGATCTCCACGGTGCCGACGAGGGGCGTGCGGACCGCCCCGGGACAGACGAGGCTGACCCCGATCCCGTGGCGGCGCAGGTCGAAGCGCAGGACCTCCGAGACGCCGCGCAGGCCGAACTTCGAGGCGCTGTAGGCGGCGTGCCAGGGGAGGCCGAAGAGGCCCGCGGCGGAGGAGACGTTGACGACGTGGCCGCCGCGCCCGGCCTCGATCATCGGCGGCAGGAAGCACTCGAGGACGTGGATCGGCCCCATCAGGTTGACGTCGACCATCCGCTGCCAGTCGCTGTGGCGGAGGCGCTCGATCGGTCCCCAGGTCGAGACCCCGGCGACGTTCATCACCACGTCCATCGCACCGTGGCCGGAGTGGATCTCGGCGGCGAGCGCGACGACCGCCTCGTGGTCGGCGACGTCGGCGGCGCCCGCGAAGGCGACCTCTCCGCCGCGCCCGCGCACCTCCGCGACCGTCGCGGCGAGCCCCTCGGGGTCGATGTCGGTGAGGAAGAGGACGGCGCCCTCCTCGGCCGCCGCCAGCGCCGTCGCCCGGCCGATCCCGCTCGCCGCGCCGGTGATCAGGCAGCGGCGCCCGCTCAGGCTCGCGAGCGCCATCGCGGCGGCCTCCGTCCGACGGGCGCGGGGTCGGGCTGCACCCGGAGCGCCTTCAAGGTCATCGCCAGCATCTCGTAGTGGCCGACCAGCAGGCAGAACTCGATCAGGCGGGGCTCGTCGAGCTCCGCGGCCAGTTCCTTCCAGAGCTCGTCGCCGATGTCTCCGGCCGTGTGGAGCTCGTCGGCGGCGCGCAGCAGCAGCGCCTGGCGCGGCGTCCAGCCCGGCGCGCCCGGCCCCTCCCCCACCCGCTCGATCTCGGCGGCGGAGAGGCCGGCGCGCCGGCCGAGCGCCTCGTGATGTCCCCGCTCGTAGTCGCAGCCGGTGACGTGGGCGACGCGGAGGATGAGGAGCTCGGTGTCGCGGCGCGGCAGCTTCCCGCCCGGCATCAGCCCGCCGGCGAACCAGAGCCAGCGACGGAAGAGGCCACGGTTGCGGGCCAGGGTCGTGAAGACGTGCGGCGGTCGGCCACCCGTCGCGAGCCCGATCAGCCGCGCCAGCCCGGCGTTCACGAGCCCGATCTCCGCCCGCCCGCCCGGCGCGATCCGCGCTGTCCCCTCCGCCGCCACGGAAGGCAGCCTAGCGATCCACGGCTCTTACTGACATCAACGTCAGTAAGAGCCTGGCGTTGGGCCTCGTCGGGTGCCCACCGGTGAGTTCGCAGAAACCCGCGGATAGCGCGGAGAAGTGCGAACTCACCGGTGGGTGGCGTTCGGTTCCGGGACGAAGGCGCACGGAAGCGTCACCTCTCCTCCCTTCCGTGACCTTCTCCACGGATCCGTGCGTCTTCCGTGACGACGGATCCGTCGCCCGCTGAGTTGAGCCGGTCAGGGCGGCTCAACTCAGCGGGCGGACCGGGTCGAGTTCGCAGTAATCCGCGGATAGCGCGGAGAAGTGCGAACTCACCTGGTCTCGCCCACCGGGCCTCGGGCTGCCGCGGATGCCCTGCCGACCACAGCCAGCCCGGGTCGGGAGGGCATCCGCGGCACCTCGCAGGGCTCCCGTCCCTTGGCCCCCGGCCGGCGCCTCAGCGGCCGGCCGCCCGGCCCAGCGTCGTCCCGAACACCGCGCCGGCCCAGTGGCGCAGGAGCACCGCGGCGACCGCCTCGGGGTCCTCGCCGGCGCCGCCGCCGAACCAGCGGACGATCGCGTCGCGGGTCAGCATCGTCAGCCCCTCGGCCAGGAGCCTGGCGTCGCCGGCGGGCGCGCGGCCGGCCTCCATCTGCGCCTCGATCCAGGCCCGGGTGGCCGCGGCGAAGCGGCGCTCGAGCGCCTCGCGACCGGCCTCGACCCCTGGTTCCTGGTAGGAGGCCTCGTAGAGCGCGCGGATCAGCGGGCCCTCGGCGACGGCGATCTCGACCAGGCCGTCGATCGCCTCGCGCGCGGTCTCGATCGAGGCGTCCGGGTCGGCGAGCCAGCGGCGTCGGTCGGCGCGGTCGGCCAGGCGCCCGGCGACCCCTTCGGCCAGCTGTCCCAACAGGTCGAGCCGGTCGCGGAAGTGCAGGTAGAAGGACGCGCGGGAGAGCGTCGTCCGGTCCATCACCCCCTGCACGGTCAGCTCGCGCCAGGGTCGCTCCGCCAGGAAGGCGGCCGCGCCGTCGAGGATCTCCTGGCGGGCCTCGGCCGGGGAGCGCCGACGACGCCGCTGCGGGGCGGGTTGCGAGGGGCCGGCCACGGGAGGAGGATCACACGGACGGCGTCGAGGACGCGGCGAGCTTCGAGGGTCCGAGGCAGCGTCGCCCGCCCTCGTTAGTCTGGCCGCCTCGATGTCCCGGCGCGCGACCAACCGCCTCGTCCTCGTGGGCGCGATCCGGCGGGCGGCCGGACGGCTGATCGGCGGGCCGGCGCTTGCGGCGCTCGTCGTCCTCATCATGGCCATCGCGGCTCCCCCTGCCGCCGCCGGGCCCCGGGCCCTCTACGTCGGCGACGGCGTCGCCGGCAGCCCCGGCGCGCTCTGGCAGTTCTCGCTCCGGGCGGGCGGCCTGCCGGTGCCGCTGCCCTCGCCCGCCGTCGTCGCCGGCGAAGACGCCAAGCACATCGCGCTCACCGCGGACGGGCGCTTCGCCTACGCGACCGGCGGCGCCGACGGCCTCGTCTACGCCTACCGGGTGCTGCCCGGGCTCGGCCGGCTGGTCCCGCTCGAAGGAGCCCCGCCGAACGCCGGGGTCGGGGCGCACGGCGTCGCCGTCTCCCCTTCGGGCGACGCGGTCTACGTCGCCGCGCAGGAACCGGGGACCGTCTCCCAGTACGGGGTCGACCCGCGGACCGGCGCCCTGCACCCGCTGCAGCCCGCCGCCCTTCCGGCCGGCGCCGGGGCCTCCGGCGTGGCGATCGCGCCGGACGGAGGCTCCGCCTACGTCACCAACCTCGAAGCGGGCTCGATCAGCCAGTACGACATCGACCCCGGGACCGGCGCCCTCAGCCCGAAGTCGCCGGCCACCGTGCGCGTCCCGGGGCGCCCCGGCGGCGTCGGCATCAGCCCGGACGGGCGCTCGCTCTACGTCGCGACGCTGGCCGGACGCCTCTTCCAGTTCACGATCGCCCCGCGGACCGGCCGACTGCTGCCGAAGCGTCCCGTCTCGGTGCCGGTCGAACTCGGCGCCGCGGGGATCGCGATCACGCCCGACGGCCGTTTCCTCTACGTGCCCAACGCCGGCAAGGACACCGTCTCGCAGTTCGCGATCGACCCGCTGAGCGGGGCGCTGACCCCACTCTCCCCGGCCACGATCGCGGTCGACAGCAAACCCGGAGGGGCCGCCATGGCGCCCGACGGGCGGAGCCTCTACGTCGAGGCGGAGGCGGCCGGCACGGTCCAGTGGTTCCGCATCGACCCCCGCACGGGCCGGCTCCGTGCTGTCGCCCCGCCGGTCGAAACCGGGCCGAGCCCCCACGGGGCCGTGGTCACCCCGGACCAGGGACCGCGCGCGGCCCTGCGCCTCTCCCCTCGCTCCGGGGTCGTCTCCGCCGGCCGGCCGCTGCTGCTCGACGCGCGCGGCTCGCGCGACCCGGACGGCCGGATCGCCCGCTACCTCTGGCACTTCGGCGACGGCACCTCACACATCTCCACCCGACCGCTGCTCCACCACCGGTACCGGCACCCCGGCCACTACATGGTGCGGGTCAAGGTGACCGACGACGAAGGCTGCTCGGCGCGACGCATCTACACCGGCCAGACCGCCTCCTGCAACGGCGGCCGGCGGGCGATCGCTGTGCGCGGGGTCACCGTCCTGCCTCGCTGAACAGGAACGAGCCGCCCCGGCTCCTCCCTCGGGGCTAAGCCGAATCGAGCTCAGCGCGGAAGGGCCGACTGGAAACCACCTCGGCGCCGGCGGCGCGGGCTTTCCTCTCCAGGTCCCGGTCTGAGGTGACGACGACCACCTCGTCGTCGGCCAGCCAACCGTCGAGCCGGGCGAGGATCTCGCGGTCGGCAGCATCGGCACCGCCCGCGCGTGCCCAGGCGATCTCGACCCGCTCGCCCCGCAACTCCCGACGCGGCTCGTGCTCGAGCATCACCGTCACCCTCTCCCCCCGCCCCTCGGCCCAGCGATCGGCCTGACCCACCAAGCGCTCGATCGCCGCACCACGATCCCGCCACCAACCATCGGGCCGAGACCCGATCACGTTCATCGCATCGACGACCCGGTGCACCCCACCATCATCGCGCGCAATGCCGACTGGCTCGGTCGAGGTAGCTCGCGAGACCCAGGAAGAGACGAGTAGTGCGAAGCCACGCTGCCTCGCCGATCAACGGTACGCCACAGTCGGCCAGACGATACGGGCAAGCGACAAGCCGAGCCACAAGACGGAAGGCAAAACTATGCGCACGACGTCGAGGCCCGTCGGTCACTCGAACGGGACGAATAAAAGCAGAGCGAGGTCTACGCCAGATTCAGCCGTCCCATCACTTCTGCCAGGGTGTCGGGGCGGGGCCTGTCATCCACTCGGTCATCCTCCGGCAACGCCATCCTGTAGGAGATCCGACCCACAAATACGCAACCGGCACACCTGATGCACGACGCGGTCGACCGGATGGTGACCCGCGAAGGGAGGCGCCTGACCGAACTCGTCCGTTGGATCAGCTGCCACGGGCTGCCGGGGTTCTGGAAGCGGCAGACCGACCATCTGCGATCCTGAATCAACTTAAGCGACACGTCTTGGAAGAGCGCTCAACCATTGGCTGCCCGGGCCTCCACGCGTGCGCCGGCACCCTCGCCGAAGATCTGGTCCGCTCGTTCGAGTTCGACACGGTCGAGGATTTCCAAGTGAGCGATCTTGTTTCTCGCTCGGCGCAGCCAATGGGCCCGGTCCGCCACAATTCGGTCCCGCCTGACCAAATCCGGCGCAGCGTTCATCAGCGTGGACAATCCACCGACCTCCAACGCCATAATGTCCTCGCCCGCCCAATCAGGTGGCAGACGATCGCGACGATCGAGCACCCAGGTCGCAATCCCTTGGCGTGCGATCTCAATGCGGGGCATCAAGCTTCGGACTTGACCTCGCCAGACGAGGTGCCGAAGTCCGGCGATCGAGTCGATACATACTTGGCACGGGTGGAGGTGCGAATTGCTGTCCCCCCACGCATTGATCAGTCCGGCGCTCCACGCGGGGATTAACTCGGGACTGGGTCGCTCCGCGGGCGAGACAATCCCCACCGGAATCCCGCCTGACGAAATGACCTCTCGGCGGTAAGCGGTGAGCAGGGAGCGCAATTGGTCCGCATCGCCATCCCACAAATCAACGAGCATCGCAGCGACATCAAGGTCGAATCCCGCAACCTCGGTTACGGACTCCAAGAAGCCCGGGAGACGCGCGTCCCCATCGATCTGGTCGAACACAAACAACTCAGTGTCAAGGGGCCCAAGGATCCCCCACCACCACCGCTTTGAACTAAGCCGATCGGCGTCCGGCATCAGTCCGGCCTGCGCGCCGGTACACACCGTTGAGAACACCGTCCGAGTATGAACTGGAATTGCGCTCACCGCCGCCCCGTAGTGTCTCAGGAAGGTTCCCCACACCTTGGCCTCCGCAACCGTCGCCTCCCTACAATCAACCCAGATTAGTCTCCGTCCCAGCTGAGAGTGCGCACAGAAGTCGTCGACTTGCATCCGCCCGCGCGAGCTGCGATCCAATCCGAGAACTGCGGAGAGACTCTCAACAATCGGTCGGGTAGTGGGAGCGAGGCTTGGCACATCAAGGAAGTTGACTGGCAGCTTTGGCAGCCCGTCCCTAATGGCGGAGCGAAGGCCACGAGGAACCCCCTCCGACGGCAAGATGATGGAAATCGAGCGCCCCTCGGTCAGATCCTCGATGATCGCCCTGACAAACTTCCCAGGCCCGCCCAAGGCCCATACATCACTTGGCATCAGACGAATTCGCAGCGCCGATCAAGCGCCAGGCGCCGGCCGTGACGGACTCAGCGGTGAACCTGCCCTCGTGGAAGTCGAGAACTTGCATTGAGCGCAGCAGGGCGAACGTGGTGGCTGCGTCCTCTGGGCTGAACTCAAGCAATTCTTGAAAAAGCTCGCGATCGACGGGCTCGCCTAGGTCGACCAGCATGCTCCATGCGTCACTGACAGATGCGTCCGATTTCAGACCGGTCGCGTCGCAAAAGTCCACCGCACCCTCGGGGCTCCCCAACCAAGACTCGAGTTCGTCAATGGCCTCCACCCAATTCCGCGTCGGCTTATACGATTTGACCACGCGATCCACGAGTAACGGCCACCCTCCCGTAACTCGAAAGATTTCCGCCAACGCATGTTTCTCGTGGAAAGGGAGATCGACATCCTGGGACTGTGCCCATGCCCGGAGACCACCCTCGGTCCACCTTCCTAGCTCGACGAGATGAAAACGGGAGCCCCCCGAGCGACTCGAACCGTTCCGCGGCGACAGAGCCAGCCGCCATGCCTGCATCGCATCACTGCCTATTACAAAGATAGCGGTGGCTGGCCCATCGCCCTCAAAGATCTTGTCCTCCACCGAATGTACGAGGTCGAGAAAGTCGCCAGCCGCGCCAGATGAAGCCCTGCAGTATCCGACTCGTATCTTTTTCTGACCAGCGCGCCGAAAGGGAGCGGCAATTCGCTTTGCCTCCTGGCCGGTGTAGTCAACAAAGTTGAACGTACTGGCCTCCTCTTCGAACAACGCCTTCAGGCAAGAGAATACCTCGTCCACTCCGGCCGCTCGGCTGCCAGCGACGATGTGCACACTTTGTTGGCGTTCCAGCATTCCGTGAACTTGTTGATGAGTGAGCGGCCGCCTCCGGTAGCCATCACTGCCCATCGCGTCGCGGAAGGAGGTGGCCTCGAACTCCTGGCCGACCTCGAGCTCTTCGGCGGCGTCGTAAAGCCTCTCCTCAATCTGCTCACCAGTACCCAGCATCCTCAGTACGTTCGGACTTCTCATCAGGAACACGCCGTCCCTTTTGAAGAGGATTCCGAGACTGTCCATCTCCTCTAGCAGGGTCCTGAAGACGTCGCTGGTGGTTCTCTCAAATCCCTCCGGCCAATATTCCTCGCAGGCGGCCCTGATCTCCGCGGGGGCCAGACCTTCATCAATTCCGCCTTCCCGTGCTTCCAGCGCCATCACGTAGGCGATGACTCGGTAGCGAGGGTCAAGGCTAATGGTCAGCTCGAATCGCGCGCGCATCTCTTCGACCACATGAGGGGCCTGATTGACGTGCTCTATATCCTCAGAGGTCACCACATACGGTGGAGTGCCAGGACCTCGCGCGTGTTTGTCAAGCATGTGCTTGACCAACTCGCTGCAGAAGAGCTGGATCAGGCTCGGTTGATAGTTGGTCGCGGTCAGGATGCGCTCGGGCAAGCCTCCCCCGTCCTCAAATCGATAGCCGAGTGCCTCCATCGGCTTGGTGATCAGTTCGTAGGCTCGCTGTGGCGTTAGTGGACCAATTGGAAGCTGTACGCCTAGATGTGCGAGGGGTTGATTCGGCAATTGTTGAAAGCGACTGACCTGATGCAACCCAGCGAATACCGGCTTGAAGAAGCGATTCGTCTCCTCCATCAAGGCCTTTAACTGCGAGACGTTCCTAAAGCCGGCATCAGCATCAGCGTTCAGGAACGAATCACACTCGTCGAGCAGCAACAAGATTCGTCGCCCCGGATCGATATCCAGCCACGCACACACCTGCTCGCGGATCAGCTCAAAGTTTTGAGTCTCCGACCTGACCGCCGTCCGGACCATTACGTCGGCCTCGATCAGTGCGCGGATGATGACGTCTACGATCTCCCCAGCCGCGCGCCACTCGCCGATGCCGCTGCTCTTAAGGTCGATGTAGATCGCCTTTCGACCCGCCGAGTCGGCCTCGAATTTCCGTTCGGCCGCACGCAGCAAGGCGGACTTTCCAAGGCGGCGCCCGCCGTAGATAAAGCAGGTACCGGTCTGGCTGATGACCTCCGCCAGCTCCTCATGTCGTCCGTAGAACATCTCCAGCGGCACACTGCCGGCGACGAACGGCGTGTATGGATTGATCGCAGTGAACGGGAGCGTAATGCGCATCGTGGTCGCGAGGTCGAGCCCGCCTTGAGAAGCGAGATAGAGGAAGGCAGCATCGTCGATGAGCGCGACGGGGCGGGGATTCCGGCTGTGACGCAAC
The DNA here is from genome assembly GCA_937907435.1 of uncultured Actinomycetes bacterium. Lineage (GTDB taxonomy): Bacteria > Actinomycetota > Thermoleophilia > Solirubrobacterales > 70-9 > VAYN01. The sequence continues at coordinate 9,666 of CALCIA010000361.1, read as the reverse complement.
TGGTCTGCGATACCTCGGCGCGTCGTGGACTTGATCACGGAACCAGGGCATATCACCACGATGGGCTCATCTCCTGGTGCCTGCGAAATCGTTCTTACGATCGCGTCGTCGGTCGACTGCTTCCAGATAGGAAGAAGACGGTAAACGCCTTTCGCTTCCGAGCCGAACGCCGGCGCCAGCGCCTTGCCGAGGGGTTGCGCGTGAACCACGTTGGAACGTTGGTCGCGCGTCGAGAGTTTCACATCGAGATCGTGCTCGACCGTCAAGCCGATCATTCCAAGAACACGTGCGAGATCATGATCTGCGCCTTTTGAAGTCGCAATCGCTAATCGTCGCCAAGCTTCCAGCGAATACCCTACTTCCTCGACGGCCTCATCCTTAAGATCGGCGAAACTCAGCCGTCCGAGCCGTCCTCGGTCGACCGCGATTTTCGCCAACTCTTCCGGCGAGGGCAGATCAGCGAGTATCGGATCATCGACAACCACTGGGAAGAACGTGGTCAGCTGGCGGAACAGAGTTGCGGTCTCGCTCGGCGGATCGTTACCTCGTTCGACCGCAAGAACCAACTCCTCAAGGGTCGAGATCTCTCCAGCCTCGAGCAACCGTTCAAAGCGCTCGCGATGCACTTGCAGTGCATCGTCTTGTTCTAGACGCGCCTGATAACGCTCTCCCGCCTCAAGACGGCCACACTGCTCCGCATCCGCAAGCTTGGAACGGAAAGCTCCGATCGCGTCTTCGACCCCACTAAGTTCTTCGCTGTCGTCGTCCAACGCCAGTTCGTTTAGTTCATTGCTCAGCGACAACGCATCCGACTCACGAAGCCGCCCTTGCCGTCGAGCCCCCTCCATCTTGCGAGTGGCCTCAGCTAGTCGATCGAGGAGATACCGCCGCTCTTCCTGGAGTTGCTCAAGACGCGAAGCTTCCAATGCGTCCGCCTCTTCCGGGGAGTCGCGGCGTATTACTTCGACAATGCGGGCGGCTACCCCGAAACTCGCTTCTTCGATCCGTCGTGAGAATGCTGATTGCCAGTCGTCGTCGACGACGGCTAGGAGCGATTCAGTCGACGGGATCTCGTCTGGCTCTAGGCGATCATCGACCGGCAGCCCCCGGACGCGAAGGAGGTCGAGTCCCAAAATCTCGTCTACCTGTTGTTCGGATCCTTCGAGACTCTCACCTTCGATGATGAGGCTGAGCACTTCGTCCATCAATGGCCGAGTGCCCGCAGCCGCGGCGGCAAGCAGCCCGCCCTGCTCACTCCAATCTTTCCAGGCAGAGTCGATTTCGGATCGTCCAGACTGAGCAACCGTTCGGAGTCGTTCGAGGAAGCTGTTCTGCCACGCAGCACTCTCCTCAGCTTGCCGCGCCTCGTCGAGCTTTCGTGAAACCTCGACCCAGTCGGCCGCAATGGAAAGGGCCTCTTCGGCGCCCTCGACTAGTTTCGCGCGCGCCTTATCGGTGATTGGCTTCTGGCGACCGGCCGCCTTCAAAACACGGTCGGTCGCATCGAGTTCCCTTTCGAGGGTCTTGGCACTGCGTAAGTCGAACACACGCGCTTGAACTTCCGCGAGTCGTCCGATGCGATTATCGACCACGTCTTTGAGCAGGGAGCCAAGCAGTCCGTCATCGGCGACCCACTTGCGCCACACGTTCGAAGCACGTTGGTACTTGATGGTCTTCTGTTTCAGCATCTCCTGAGCCCGTCCCTGAACTGCCGAAAGATCGTCCTCCGCCGTGGCGATGCCACGCGCTTGCATGGTCACTCCGGTCGCCGAGAAGCCGCTCCGCCCAGCTTCGATGACTGCCTCGACGAACATCCTCAATCCGTCGGGCTCGCCAAAGGAGGGGGCGACCGCTTCGAGAAGGCTCACCGCGCCGGAGTGCGGAGCGAGCAAGGTAGCCCGGAGGGCAGCTGCTAGGGCAATCAGCCTTGCCGCTTTGTCCCCGCCGATTCCGTCCGGAACGAGATCTCCGACGAGCTCCCGCAATCTTCCCGCTGACTCTCCAACCGGACTACGCATCGCGTGGGCATATGCCGAAGCCGCGAGCGCCTTACTCAGTCCCACGTCGCCGTCGGCGGCGGTTACCAGCCAATGTGCCATGCCGAATCGACGTTCTCGGAGAAGGCCCTCGAGAGTCCTTCTTACTTCCTCTGCGGACGGCGGTTCGGCTTTCGACCGGGAGTCCCCTTCGCTCAGTGCATCCGTCTCGTCCGCAGGGTCCTCCGAAGCAGGAGCTTCCGAGGGGTCTGTCTCCAATTCGGATTCCGCGCAACCTTGGAAATCGGCCTCGACCTCGTCCTGACCTACAGAGGGTGCCTCGCCCGCGGCATTCCCCGGCGACCCCAAACTGAAATTGAGACTGCCGATGGCCGCAAGCCCGACCGCTGGAAGGCAGGCCTGCGGGAGGACTTCGATCGCCCGACCTTCAAGTTCCTCCCGCCGTGCCGCGTCCGAGGTCTGGTTCAAGTCGACAAGTGCGCACAGGCCTTCGGCGTGGTGCCGGTCCTCTGGCTGCTCAAGCGTCTCTTGGCGCACCAGCTGCCGGGCGAGCGCCCGACAGGCTCGTGGGCCAGCACCACCCTCCTCACCGAGACCTGCCACCAGCCGAAGAGCCTTAAGGATGTTGTTCTCATCTTCCTGTGAGGCACGCTCCAATTCCTTGACCAGCTCTTCGAATTGCCCGACGCTTTCGAGTTCCTTCCCGGAGGGCGCCAACCCTTTCGCCTCGTCGAAGAGCTCGTGAAACGAGCGGATCTGTGCGAGTTGGTCTAGACCGCCGGGTCGGCCCTGACCAAGTTGTTCGACCAAACGACCCGCTGCCGCAAGTGCCTCATCCTTAGCCACGTGCAGGGCCTTCAGTTGCTCACTGATCTCGGTGATCATCGACCCGGCATACCTCAGGTGGTGCTCCTCTCGGTCCACTGCTTTGAGACTAGCCAAGTCCGCCCCAAATTCGCATTACGGGAGTACCGGTTCACGGACGTTGTGATCTTCGCCTGGCCCGGGGCGATCACCATCCTGACGACGAACACGCCCGGCAGGATTCCGACCTGCGACCTTCGGCTTCGTAACCGCAGTCTTTGGATTTCGAGCGCAGGTCTCTTACGAGGCCAAATCTGCGGATGCAGGACACAAATCGCGAGGGAAGCTGGGGCTGAGTACCAATCACTATCGAGTTGCTTTGCGGTGTAGGTGGATAACCTTTTCTTCAATATAGCTCGAATTTGAGCTATATTGAAGTATGCCTCAGATGAAAATCGCCTCGAAGCTCGCCACGCTGGCCGAGGATCAGTGGGGTCTCCTGACGCGGCGCCAGGCGGAGGCCACGGGGATCTCGCCCGCGACTCTTCAGCGACTCAGCGGTGCCGGCGGACCGCTCGAGCGGATGACCCACGGCGTCTATCACCTTGCCGGGGCACCTCTCCCCGATCATGCGGCACTGCGCGCGGCATGGCTGGCGCTCGCGCCCGAGACGCTCGCGTGGGAGCGGCGGCCAGAGCAGGGAGTCGTCTCGCACCGCTCGGCGGCGGCGCTGTACGGGCTCGGCGAACTGCCGGCCGACCGCCACGAATTCACCCTGCCGGTGCGACGGCAGACGCGGCGGGCGGATGTGCGCCTGCACCGGCGACCGCTACCGAAAGCTGAGTGGATCATGCTCCGCGGGCTGCCGGTGACCCGGCCCTCGCGGATCGCGGCGGACCTCCTCGTCGAACGCGAGGCCCCCGAGGCGGTCGCCCAGGTCGTCGCCGACGCGATCCGCGGCTCATACGACTACCCCGGAACCTTCGTCGAGACCCTCTCCCCCGTGGCGGCCCGCCTCGGGTTCCGGACGGGGGATGGCCTGGCGGTCCTGCGCCGGCTGCTTGAACTGGCGGACGAGCCGGAAGCCCGCCGGTGGCTCGACGAGGCACGGACTACCGTGGGGCACGATGACACCTGAACGCGCCTACGCGAGCCCGAAAGCCTTCCGGCAGGCGCTGACCGACAGGCTGAAGTCCCTCGCCGCCGAGGGCCCGTGGGGGCTGCCGGAACTGCAGCGCCAGATCGCCTACGACCGACTACTGGCACGCCTTTACCTGGTCCACCGCGGCTGGATCGTCAAGGGGGCGACGGCGCTCCTCGCGCGCGAGCTTGGTGTGCGCGCCACGATCGATGTCGATCTCTACCGGGACGCCCCCGTCGCAGCAGCGGAGCGCGAACTGCGCGAGGCGGCCGCCACCGATGTCGGCGACTGGTTCGCCTTCGAGCTCGGCCCCTCCCGAACGATCCGCGACGGGATGGACGCGAGGCGCGTCCCGATCGAGGCCCTGATCGGGCCGACCGTCTGGGTGTCCTTCCACGTTGACCTCGTCGGCGCGGGAATCACAATGACCGGCGAGCCCGACGACGTGCCCGCGCTCGCCCGAGTCGGCATGCCCGACCTCGAGCAGAACGGCTACCGCGCCTATCCGCTCGTCGACCACATCACCGACAAGATCGTCGCGACCTTCAGTCGCTACGGCAGCTCCGGCGTCCCCTCCACCCGCTACAAGGACCTTGTCGACCTGGTCGCGATCGCCAGGGGAGCGTCGGTCGAGGCGACCGTACAGATGGCGGCCCTCGCCTCCGAGGCCGAGGACCGCGGGCTCGCCCTCCCTTCGCGATTCGACGTCCCGGACCGCGAGCTCTGGGCACGCGGCTACGCTGCGGAGGCAAGGCGCTCACTCCTCGGCACCGCCGGGACGCTCGAGGAGGCACTCGAGATCGTGGCGCCGTTTATCGACCCTCTCCTCGACGGCAGCGCGGCTGGTCGCTGGGACCCTGAGGCTGCCGCCTGGAGCTGAGGGTTCGAGCCGGTCTCCGAGGAGCCCGTGCCCATGATCAGCCCTTTGTAGCCCGCGCGGCCGGCGCCGTGGCGATCCGGTCGCGGAGCATCTTCAGGCCCATCCGTTCGGCATCGGCGCGAGCGAGCGCGAGCAGGTCTTCGCCGCGGGCGGTGTCGGCCGGGTCGTCGCTGCCGAGCAGGGTCGCTCCGTGCTCGTGGCGGGTGTGGGCGAGGAGGGCGTCGGCGCGCATGCGGGAGTTGACGGCGGTCGCGGTCTCGAAGTGGGCGCGGGCGGCGGTGTGGCGACCGAGGGTGCGGGCGAGGAGGCCGAGGTGGTGGGCGGTGGAGCCGAGGCAGAAGATCGGATGGCCGGTGACCACGCAGCGGGCGGCGTGGGGTGCGAGGAGGTCGTAGAGGGGGGTCGCGGCCCGGGCACAATCGAGTCGGGCGGAGGCCAGGGACAGCCAGGCCATCGCCGGGAGCCAGTTGATGTCGCGGGGGAGGTCGTGGAAGGTGGACGCCGCCATCGACTCGAGCTCGGCGCGGGCGAGGTCGTCGCGGCCGAGTTCGGCGTGCAGGAGGATGAGGCCGCAGCGCCAGGCCGGCACCGCCGGGTAGCGGGAGACGAACTCGGTGACGGCCGCCTCCACCTCGTCCAGGCGGCCCTGCTCGCGGCGCAGCATGAAGCCGAGGATCCCGAAGTAGTTGGCGGCGTTGGGGTCGTGGGCGCGGGCGCCGACCGCGAGGCCCTCGGCCATCAGCGGCTCGATGTCGTCGAGGCGCCCCTCACATAAGGCGCGCATCGCGGCGAAGAGCGGCGGCTGCCAGAGATAACCGGGCTGACGCAGTTCCGTCGCCAACTCGGCGTATTGCTCGAACTGGCGGTAGGCGCTGTCGACGTCCGCCCGCTCGAGGTGGTCCGCGGCGAGCCAGATCCGCCCCCAGAGCTCCGTCTCGCGAGCGCCGCCCTGGCCGGCGAGCGCGACGAGCTCGTGGCTCACGGCGAGGCGCTCCTCCACGTCCGGCGAGCCGGAGATCGCCACGCGGCGGCTCATCAGGGTCCGTGCCAGCGTCGCGTCGTCGCCGATGCGGCGGGCGATCTCGACGGCTTCCGCGCTCAATCGCTCGCGCCGCTCGGGGCCCGTGTAATAGACCTCGAGCGCGAGGCGCGCCATCAGCGCGGCGCGGTCGGGGCCGTCCTCGGGCCCCAGCTCGCTCAACGCCAGCTCGAGCAGCCGCAGCCGTCGCTCCTCCACCGTCCCCAGCTCCAGCCACGGTCCCGCGTAGCCGAGCGCGGCGCGGCAGAGGAGGTCCGCCCGCCGGCTCTCCCGCGCCAGCTCGGCCGCGCGCTCGAAGGCGTCCTTGGCGAGGGTGGACTGACCGGAGCGGTTGCGGGCGCGCCCGAGCTCGAGCAGCGCTTCGGAGAGCTCCTCGTCGCCCCCGCCGCCGGCGGCGAGCGCGTCGACCGCCCACTGGAGGTGGTCGACGGCTTCCTCGTAGGCCAGCCGGCGCAGCGCCCGGCGGCCGGCGCGCACCGAGTAATCGATCGCCCGCTCGCGCGCCCGCGGCCCGATCGCGAGCCGAAAGTGCCGGGCCAGCTCGGCCTCGTGGGAGCTTCGCTCGCCGTAGAGAGCCTCGTAGGCCTCGCCGACCTCGAGGTGCAGGAGCCCGCGCTCGGCGGGCGCGAGCGCCCCGTAGATCGCTTCCTGCAGAAGGGCGTGGACGAACTCGTAGGCGGCGCTCGGCCCGAGCAGCGGGGTGAGGATCCCCGCCGCGGTGGCCTCGTCGAGCGCCGCCGGCAGACCCGCGTCGTCCCCGCCAAGCGCGGCAAGCACCTCGACCGGGAACTCGCGGCCGATCACCGCGGCGCGGCGCAGCATGAGCCGGGTCGGCGGAGCGAGCCGGTCGAGCCGCCGGGAGATCGTCGCCGCGACGCTGTCGGGCGCGCCCGTCCCGCCCCGCCCGGCGATGGCCCAGGTGTCCTCGTCGGGGTCGACGATCCCTCGCTCCACCAGGTGGCGCAGGACCTCGCGCAGGAAGAACGGGTTGCCGGCGGTCTCCTCGCGCAGGGCCTGGGCGAAGGCGGGCGGCGGCTCGCGGTCGGTCAGCCTCTCGATCAGATCACCGACCTCCGCGACGCCGAGGCCGTCCAGCCCGAGGCGCGCGACGGCGCCGTCGCGCGGCAGGTCGCCGAGGAGCCGGCGCAGCGGGTGGGCCTCCTCGAGCTCGGTCTGCCGGTAGGAGGCGACGACCAGGACGCGGGCCGACCGCCATTCCCGCAGGAGCTGGCGCAGCATCGCGATCGTCGCCGCGTCGGCCCAGTGGAGGTCGTCGAGGACGAGCAGGACCGGCCGCTCTCGCGAGAGGCCGCGGATGAGGGTCGCGAGCTCGTCGAAGAGCCGATAGCGCTCGCTGCCCGGCGAGCCGCTCTGCGCCGCGGGCAGGTCCGGGACCACGCGGGCGAGCTGGGGCAGCAGTCGGGCCAGCTCGCCGCCGCCGCCGTCAAGCTGGCGCCGGAGCGCCGCGGGATCGGCGTGGGTTATGTGGTGGGCGAGGGCCTCGACGAAGGGCTGGAAGGCGACCACCGCCTCCTCGTCGCAGCGGCCGTAGAGGACGGCGCCGCCCGCCTCGCCGACCTCCGCCGCCAGCTCCGCGCAGAGCCTGGTCTTGCCGATGCCGGCCTCGCCGCTGAGGAGGGCGACGGTCGGGCGGCCGTCGAGCGTCCCCCGCCAGGCCTCGTGCAGCTCGGCGAGCTGCTCGCGCCTGCCGACCAGCGGCCCGAAGGCGAGAATGGAGTCGGGGAGCGGCGCGGCCCCGCCGGGATCGAGGTCCTCCGACGGTGTGGCGGCCAGGAGCCGGCGGTGCGCCTCCAGGAGGTCGGAGCCCGGCACCGTCCCCAGCTCCTCCCGCAGCAAGGTCCGCAGTCGCTCGAAGGTGCGCAGGGCGGCCGCCGATTCGCCGCTCTGCTCCTGCGCGGCCATCAGGTGGCGGTACGCCGTTTCGCGGTAGGGGTCCCGCTCGATCGAGCGCCGCGCCGCCCGGGCCCCCTCGCCGAGCGCCTCGCCACCAAGCGCGAGCGCCGCGGCGGCGATCGTCTCCAGCGCCCGCAGCCCGACCTCCTCCAGGTCGCGACGCCGCTCTTCGACCCACGCTCCCTGGTGTCCGGGGAGGAAGCCGCCGTCGGCGATCGCGAGCACGCGCCGGGCCTGGTCCCTGGCCGCCTCGACGTCCCCGGCGGACAGCAGGCGAGCCGCCTCGCCCGCGCCGCGCTCGGCGAGCTCGAAGTCGACCTCGGCGTCCGCGGGCAGGCGCAGCCGCAGCTCGCCTCGGCCCCCCAGCTCCACCTGCGGCGGCAGGCGTCGGCGCAAGCGCGAGAGGAGCGCGGAGAGCGAGGCGTCCCAGCGGGCCGGCGGCCGGTCCTCCCACAGGGCGGCGGCCAAGTCCGACCGGGGGACCAGCCGGTTGCGTTCGAGCACGAGGAACGCGAGGAGGATCCGGATCTGACCGCGCGGCAGCTCATCCGCGGTCGGCTCCCCCAGCTCGACCCGCAGCTCCCCGCACAGATGAATCGTTGCCGCAGCCATGAAAGAGGGCGACGCCCGGGCGGCCTCGGATCCGGCGGGCGCGACCTGCCGATTATCGCGACTCCTGCAAGGTTCCTGCAAGGTCTGCTCCTACCCTCGACGCACCAGCCTTGACGAGAGAGGGAGCGTGGAATGCGTAGGGTGAAACTCGTGATGGTGGCCGTCGGGACGGCCGCGCTCGTGGTGGTGGGAGTGGCCTCGGCCGCCAAACTGAACCTGAAACCGCTGAGCTACTACGGCCAGGCCAACAAAGTCTCGTTCCAGATCGGCGAAGACGGCAAAGAGATCTTTCCGTTCCAGGGCTACTGCACGCCCACCGGCCTCAATTCCCCGAAGATCGTCAACACGGTGACGCCGATCCCGGTCAACGCCGCCGGGAAGTTCAGATGGTCGGGTCAGAACCCGGTCAACACTCCCGAAGGCGGCACCCTCGAAAACACCGCCCGGGTGACGGTCGAAGGTGAATTCGTCTCCAAGAAAGAAGCGGTGGGCAGGTACCAGATCCACGAACCCGGGTGTCACGTCATCAAATTCAAGGCGAAGTACGAACCGGAATAGGCCGGTAAGTGCATCAATATTTGGGTTGCCGAACAGCCCAGCCTTGGCGAGGATGAGCCCGTCTCGTCCGCCGACAAATCGACACAAGACGGAGGAACCTCTTGAAAAGAAGCTCGTACCGCCTCGTCCTGGCCGGCCTGCTCTGCTGCAGCGCCGTCCTCGTCTTCGCCGGCTCCGCATCGGCGGCGACCACCACGCTGACGTTCAAGGAACCCGAAAAGGGCTCGACGTTCACGTTTGTAGACAACGCGCCGAAGAGCGCGAAGAAGCACGGGTTCCCGGCCAGCATCAGCGCCGGCGACGAGGTGATCTTCACCAATCCGCTCGAACAGGAAGGGAAGCTGGTCGGCAAGATCCGCGTCGTCTGCACGGCGACGGCGAACACCGGCTCGACGAACTTCGCCGCGGCCCACTTCGTCTGCTCGGGCATCGCGAAGCTCCCAGGTGGGTCCCTGATCGTCGCGGCGGAAATCGGCGAAGGCGCCACCGAAGGCGCGGTCACCGGCGGCAGCGGCAAATACGCCGGCGCCCACGGCTCCTTCGTCTCCAAGGAAGGCAAAGGCAGCTCGACCACGACGGTCACGCTGATCGAATAGCTCCGCCGACGGGCGCGGCGGCCTCCTGGTCGCCGCGCCCGTGGGGGCGTTTGGCAATTCCAGCGCATCCGGCGCCCGGGTAACGGACGCGCCCCTCTCGCCACGGCCCGGGCAGGCTGTGGCCG
>CALCIA010000360.1 GCA_937907435.1 uncultured Actinomycetes bacterium | reverse complement strand
CCTATAGGGGGGTCAATACACGCAGCGCGTAGGTCGCTGTTGCACAACACGGGAGAAAGACCGGAGATCCCGAAATCTCCGTGACGAGGTCTGACTCCCGTCACGGATCCGTGCCACTCCCGTCGCACTCCCGTGACGCTCCCGCGCACGACCCTCCACACCTCCCGCACACCCGCCCCTCTCGCCACGGCCACAGCCTGCCTCACTGTCATCGTCGACTCCACGGTCGGCAGCAGATGTCCGACCGGGCCGGTTGGTTCCCGGGTGAGCGACGGGCCGACCCACAGCCTGCCTGTCGACCCGAGGGTCCGACCTCGGCCCGTTTCGTCGCCCGTCGCCACCCGAGGATCCCCGGCCTGACCTGACAGGAGCGTGGCATCGCCCCGGGTGAGGCCCGTCGACCGGGGGTCCGTCCCAATGCAACGACCAATCGAAGGGACAGACCAGATGATCGTGATCGGCACGGACACCCACAAGCGGACCCACACCTGCGGCGCGGTCGACGCGGGGACCGGCAGGCTCGCCGGCGAGAAGACCGCCGCCGCCAGGGAGCCGGGCTTCCGCGAGCTGCTCGCCTGGGGGCGGGAGCTCGACGAGGATCGGGTCTGGGCGATCGAGGACTGCCGCCACGTCTCCGGCTCCCTGGAGCGCTTCCTGGTCGCCGCGGGTGAGCGGGTGGTGCGCGTCCCCCTGAAGCTCATGGGGCAGAGCCGCCGCGGGGAAAGGGCGGCCGGCAAGTCGGACCCGATCGACGCCCTGGCGGTGGCGAGGGCGGCCCTGCGCGAGGGCGTCGACACCCTGCCCGCCGCCCACCTCGACGAGGAGGCGCTGGAGATCAAGCTCCTGACCGACCACCGCGAGGACCTGGTGAAGGCGCGCTCGGAGGACCAGTGCCGGCTGCGTTGGCACCTGCACGACCTCTGGCCCGACCTCGGGCTGCCGGCCGGCTGCCTCGACCGCGCCGTCTGGCTCGACCGGCTCGCCCGTCGCCTGGCGCGCGCCGGGCAGGGCGCCAGGGTCCGGGTCGCCCGCGAGCTGGTGGTCGAGATCCGCCGCCGCACCCGCCGGGTCGTCGAGCTCGGGCGCGAGATCGCAGCCCTGGTGGAGGAGCAGGCCCCGGCCCTGCTGGAGATGGAGGGCTGCGGCCCCCTCACCGCCGCCAGGCTGATCGCCGAGACCGCCGGAGCCGGGCGCTTCTCCTCCGACGCCAAGTTCGCCCGCCTGGCGGGCGTCGCCCCGATCCCCGCCTCATCGGGGAACCGCACCCGCCACCGCCTCGACCGCGGCGGCAACCGGAGGCTGAACTGCGCCCTCCACCGCATCGCGGTCACGCAAGGGCGCTGCCATACCCCGGCTCGCGAGTTCCTCGCGAAGAAGCAGGCCGAGGGCAAGACGAGGCGCGAAGCCCTGCGCTGCCTGAAGCGCCACCTGGCGCGCCGGGTCTGGCGGCTTCTCCTCGATGCCGAGAGGGGGAGATCCGAGGACACCGTCGACGCTCAGAGGGACTCGCAGGGGGCCACGGATCACCGCGACGGCTTGACATAGGAGCAACGGGCCGTGGCGAGAGGGGCGCGTCCCCTACCCGGGCGACAGCCGGCAAGGGGACGCCCCCGCCTTCCCCCGGCTGAGTTCGCAGAAATCCGCGGATAGCGCGGAGAACTGCGAACTCACCCGGGGACCCCCGGCGCCCGGGGGACCCCCGCGCGTTCCGGGGGCGCCTCATGTCCCCGGGGCGTTCGGGCCTCTCGGCCCGGGTCGTCGAGGTGCCTCAGAAACCGCCTTGTAGGCCGGGAATTAAACGATTTCAGCAATGGCCCTTGGGTGGGGGGTTGACGGGCAGGGTGGAATCGTTCATATTCCGCTTGCCGCAAGTGTCTGGGCTAATTGGGAAGGGTTATTCAGGTATGTGCCAGAAAGGTTTCTAGATGACGCAATTCAGCAATATCATCATCAACACCGACAACTACAAGCACTGCCACTACCCGCTGTATCCGCCCGGAACGGAATACGTCTCCAGCTACATCGAGTCGCGCGGCGGGGAGTTCCCGGTGAATATGTTCGTCGGGCTGCAGGCCTTTCTGCGCGAGTTCCTGATGCACCCGATCACGCTCGAGGACATCGACGAGGCCGAGTTCACCGAGCGCGAGCAGGGCATGCACTTCAACCGGGACAACTGGCTCGGGGTGCTGAACGACCACGGCGGCTACCTGCCGGTCGAAATCGAGGCGGTCCCCGAGGGGACGGTGCTGCCGGTCAAGAACGTCCTCGTCCAGGTCATCAACACCGACCCCAATTACTGGTGGGCGACCAGCTTCTTCGAGACGGCGCTCCTGCGCGCGGTCTGGTACCCGACCACGATCGGGACGATCAGCTGGCTGTCCAAGCAGGTGATCAAGGAGAGCCTGCGCCAGACCTCCGACCACCCCGAGTCGATCCGCTTCATCCTCCACGACTACGGCGCCCGCGGCGTCTCCTCGCAGGAATCGGCGGCGCTCGGCGGGCTCGCCCACCTGGTCAACTTCAACCAGTCGGACACGGTGCCCGGGATCGTCGCGGCGAAGAAGTACTACAACGCGGTCGATCCCTCGAACTCCGGCCCGAACTCCGAGCACGCGGGCTTCTGCGCCTGGGGGCGGGAGAACGAGGCGGCGGCGATGCGCAACATGCTCGACCAGATGGAGCCGGACGGCTGCGCCCTGCTGCTCACCGACACCTACGACCACGAGAACGCGGTCAAAAACATCATCGGCGGCGAGCTGAAGGAGCGGATCGAAGGCTTCCAGGGCCTGGTCGGGATCCGGCCGGACTCCGGCGACGTCGTCCAGGTCACCTCGGACACGACCGAGTGGCTGATGGAAGCCTTCGGCTACACGACCAACTCGAAGGGCTACAAAGTCCTCCCCGACTTCGTCCGCACGGTGCAGGGCGACGGGGTGCGTCGCGAGACGCTGCCGAAAGTGTTCATGGAGATGGAGCGGCGCGGGCTCGCGACCGACAACGCGGTGTTCGGGATGGGCGGCGGCCTGCTCCAGCACTGCAACCGCGACACGATGGAGTTCGGGATGAAGGCCAACGCCGCCAAGGTCAACGGCGAATGGCGCGACATCGGCAAGAGCCCGACCGGCGACTCGATGAAGCTCTCGAAGAAGGGCCGGCTCGCCCTCAAGTACGCCGACGGCGACTACACGACGGTGCGCCGCGACGAGATCCCCGAGGAGGAGAACCAGCTCGTGCCGGTCTTCCGCAACGGGCAGCTCCTGCGCAAGTGGGACTTCGTCGAACTCAAGGAGCGGAGCGAACGTGAGGTGCCGGAGTACTACTACTCCGACTACACCGCGCCGCTGCGCGAGGCCGCCAGAGGCGCCGCGACCCCGGTCGGCGCCTAGCGCCGGCCGCGCCGGCGCGGCACCCTGACCCGATGACCAAGCTCCACATCTTCGACATGGACGGGACGCTCCTGACAGGCTCGGCCTGTCTGGAGCTGTCCCGCCGTGCCGGCCACATCGACGCGGTCGAGGAGATGGAGGAGCGCTGGGGCCGGGGTCAGCTCGGCCACGTCGAGTTCTACGAGCTGCTGCTGCCGCTCTGGGCGGAGCTCGGCGAGGACGACATCGAGGCGGTCTTCGCCGAGACCGCCTGGCTGGAGGGGATCGAGGAGGTCTGGCGCGACATCGACGCGCGTGGCGAGCGCAGCATCGTGATCACGATGTCGCCGCAGTTCTTCGCCGAGAAGCTCCGCGGCCTCGGCCTGCACGAGGCCTACGGGGCGGAGGTCCTGGCCGGCGGCGAGGTGGTGCCGGAACGGGTGCTGACCCCGGAAATGAAGGTCTACATCGCGACCGAGGTGTTGGAGCGGCTCGGCCTCGGCGCCGCGGACACGGTGGCCTACGGCGACTCCGCCTCCGACCTGCCGCTGTTCGAGATCCTCGACAACACGGTGTCGGTGAACGGCTCCGGGGCGCTCGCCGAGCACGCCGCCGTCGCCTACCGCGGCAACGACCTGCGCGAGGCCTACGCGCTCGGCCGCGCGCTGCTGGAACCGGGCGCGGCACGCCTGTCGTCTATCGGTGAAGGAGCGTCATCGGGGAGGGGCGGGTGAGCGCGCTCGACGTCGCCCCGCGCGAGCACCCGGCCTCGCAGCCGCTGCGCTCGGGGCGGCGGATGATGGTGCTGGCGGGCCGCGGCAACCCGGCGCTGGCGCGGGCGATCGGGGCCGAGCTCGGGGTCGGCCTCGGCGCGGTCAAGCTGAAGACCTTCTCCAACTCGGAGGTGTACTGCCGGATCGAAGAGTCGGTCCGCGGCGCCGACGTCTTCATCGTCCAGCCGACCTGCGCCAACCCGGAGCTGGGGATGAGCGCCAACGACACGTTGATGGAGCTGTTGGTGATGATCGACGCGGCGGTCGGCGCCAGCGCCCACCGGATCGTCGCCGTCGTCCCCTGGTTCGGCTACTCGCGCCAGGACAAGAAGAGCGCGCCGCGCGAGCCGATCTCGAGCCGGCTGGTGGCGCGGGCGCTGGAGTCGGCAGGCGCCGACCGGGTGCTGACGATGGACCTCCACGCGGGCCAGGTCCAGGGCTTCTTCCACGTCCCGGTCGACCACATGACGGCGATGAAGCTGCTGGTCGAGGAGATCCGCGGCGGGAACGGGCTGATGTCCGGGGCGGGCGGCGGGGAGGAGCTGGTCGTGGTCGCGCCCGACGCGGGCCGGGTCAAGCTCAACCGCAACTTCGCCAACCGGCTCGGCGCCGAGCTGGCGCTGCTGGACAAGGACCGGCCCGAACAGCAGGTGGCCAGGATCGGCGCGGTGATCGGGGAGGTCGCGGGGAAGACCGCGATCATCGTCGACGACATGATCGACACCGCCGGCACCCTGCGGGCGGCGGGCGAGGCGGTGATGGCCGCCGGGGCGAAGGAGGTATGCGCGGTCGCGACGCACGCGATCTTCAGCGGCGACGCCTACGAGTCGATCGCCGCATCCCCCTTTCGGCGGGTCGTCGTCACCGACACGGTCCCGATCCGGCCTGGCGCGCCGGACTGCGTCGAGGTCGTCTCCTGCGCCGGCCTCCTGGCAGATACCGTCAGTCGCATCTTCACCGACGACTCGGTGAGCGAAGTGTTCGACGGACAGAACCAGATCTTCTAGGAAAGGGCACGATGGCGATACGGATCGGTTACAAGGCCTCGGCGGAGCAGTTCGGCCCGCGTGAGCTGCTCGACTTCTCGGTCGAGGCGGAGCGGACGGGCCTCGACGTGGTCGCGGTCTCCGACCACTTCCAGCCGTGGCGCCACCAGGGCGGCCACGCCCCCAACGCCCTGGTCTGGCTCGGCGCGCTGGCGCAGGCGACCGAGCGGGTGACGATCGGGACCAGCGTCCTCACGCCGACCCTCCGTTATCACCCGTCGATCGTGGCCCAGGCCTTCGGGACGCTCGGCGCGCTGGCGCCCGGGCGCGTCTTCCTCGGCGTCGGCACCGGCGAGTCGCTGAACGAGACGCCCGCCACCGGCGGTGAGTTCCCGGGGGCGAAAGAGCGTCGCCGACGCCTCGCCGAGGGGGTCAAGCTGATCGAGCAGCTGTGGCGCGAGGAGCGGGTCGACTTCGAGGGCGAGTACTACGAGACGCGGCGGGCGACGATCTACGACAAGCCCGAGAACCCGGTGCCGATCTTCATCGCCGCCTCGGGCCCGCTGGCGGCGAAACTCGCCGGGCGGCGCGGCGACGGCTTCATCTCGACCAGCGGCAAAGACCCGGACCTCTACCGCAACCTGATGGCAAACCTCGCCGAGGGCGCGGAGAAAGTCGATCGAGACCCGAACGAGATCCGCAAGATGATCGAGATCAAGGTCTCCTACGACCGCGCCTACGACGATGCCTTCGAGTCCTGCAAGATCTGGTCGGCCCTGGGACTGTCCCACGAGCAGAAAGCGGGGATCGACGACCCGATCGAGATGGAACGGGTCGCCGACGAGAACGCCGACAAGGCCCACAACCGCTTCATCGTCTCCTCGAATCCCGACGAGGTGATCGAGGCGATCATGCCCTACGTCGAGCTCGGCTTCGAAGACCTCGTCCTGCACGCCCCCGGCAACGACCAGAAGCGCTTCCTCGACCAGTTCGCCGCCGACGTCCTGCCGGCACTGCGCGAGGAGGCGGGGAAGCGCGCGGCTTCCTAGCCGGTCGGGGACGGGCCAGGGGACGAGAGGCCTGCGGCATCCTCGGCCCCGGAGGGGGACAGGCGAGTTCGCACTTCTCCGCGCTATCCGCGGAGAAGTGCGAACTCACCGCGGGGGGCTCCCGGAACCCTCACGGCTCTACGACGGCGGCGATCGCGGCGGCGGGGTCGGGGGCGAAGCGCAGGAGGGCGCGGTCTTCGGGGCGCAGGAAGCCGTTGGCGACCATCGTGTCGAGCAGTGACGCCAGCGGGGACCAGGAGCCGGCGACGTCGAACAGCACCAGCGGCTTGTCGTGGACGCCGAGCTGGGTCCAGGTGACCATCTCGGTCAGCTCGTCGAGGGTGCCGAGGCCGCCGGGGAGGGCGACGAAGCCGACCGAGAGGTCGGACATCAGCTTCTTGCGCTCGCCCAGGGTGTCGACGAGGCGGAGCTCGGAGCCGTTGTGGAGGGTGCCGACCTCGGCGAGGAAGCGGGGGATGACGGCGATCGCCTCACCGCCTGCCTCGCAGGCGCCGTCGGCGACGGCGCCCATCAGGCCGAGCGATTCGCCGCCGAAGACGAGGCCGAGGTCCCGCGCCGCGAGCTCCGCGCCGAGCTCGCGGGCGGCCGCGGCGAAGCAGGGGTCGTTGCCCGCGCCCGAACCGGCGAAGACGCAGACGCGGCGTCGGTTTGAAGAGGCTTCCTCGATTTTCGAAACTTATCGTGTCTCGGCCTCGGCCTACAATGGCGCGTCCGATGGGCCGTTCTTCGACCAGCGCCCGGGCGCTCGCGGCGACCGCCGCGGTCTGCGCCCTCTTCTGCGTCGGCTCCGCGAGCGCGAGCGCCGCGCCGCTGGTGTGGACCGCGAACTCGAGCCAGGGCTCGGTCTCGACGGTCGACGGCGCCACCGCTGCCGAAGTCGGCCTCCCGATCCCGGTCGGCGAAGGGCCGGCATCGCTCGCGATCACGCCGAACGGCCGCCGCGCCGTCGTCGCCACCGACGGCGGCAAAAGCGCGAAGGTGATCGACACCGCGACCCGCACGGTCCTCAGCTCGTTCCCGCTCCCCGCCGCCGGCGTGGGCGTCGCGATCTCGCCCGACGGCAAGAGCGCCTACGTGACCAGCGAGAGCAAGGGGGTCCTCGTCGTCGAACCCGAAGCGGCGACTGCCGGCGGCACCATCGAACTCGGCCGTGAAGCCGAAGCGGTGGCCTTCAGCCCGGACGGCCGCCTCGCCTACTTCGGGCTCGCGTCGAAAGAAATCGTCAGCGTCGACACGCGGACCGAGGAAGTCGTCGGCAGCCCGATCAAGGTGAACGGCAGGCCACGGCTGATCGCCTTCACCCCGGACGGCAACACGGCCTACGTCATCGGGCCGAGCCTCGGCGGTGTCGCCGTCGTCAACGTGGCGCTCGGCCAGGTCGTCAAGACCATCTGGACGACGGCGGAACCGACGGGGATCGCGGTGAGCCCGGACGGCCGGACCCTCTACGTCGGCTTCCCGAACCCCGCGGCCAAAGCCCTCAGCGTCGTCGACACGACCAGCAACGCGATCGTCGGCTCGCCGATCGAAGTGCCGGGCGGCGCGGGGGAAATCGCGATCGCCCCCGACGGGAAGACCGCCTACGCGGCGAGCGCCGACGAAGTCACGCCGATCGACCTCCTCACCAAGGAAGTGGGAGCGGCGATCCCGATGACCGGCGACGGGGTCCTCGGCCTCGCCGTCACGCCCGACCAGTCCCCGGTCGCGGCCTTCACGGCGCCGAGCGCCACCGCGGGCAGCCCGGCGACCTTCGGCGGCACCTCCTCGACCGACCCGGACGGCGCGGTCGTCGCCTGGAACTGGGCCTTCGGCGACGGCGGGACGGCGAGCGGGGCGAGCGCGACCCACACCTACGGCGCGCCGGGCACCTACGAAGCGAAGCTGAGCGTCGTCGACGACCAGGGCTGCGGCGAAGCGGTGGTCTTCACCGGGCGGACCGCCTACTGCAGCGGCTCTCCGGCCGCCGTCCGCGCGGTGAGCGCGGCGCCGCCGCCGGTCGTGGTCCCACCGCCCTCGAACCGCTTCAGGATCCGCCGCGTCATCCACAACCGTCGCAACGGCACCGTCCGGTTGCAGGTGCGGCTGCCGAGCGCCGGCTTCGTGCTGCTGTTCGGCAAGAAGGTGCACGCGGTCACGCGCAAATCCAGGGGCGTGCAGACGATGTGGCTGACGGTCCACGCGCGGGTCGAACTGGCCAAGCGGTTGAAGAAGGTCCACCGGGCGCGGGTGCGGTTCCGCGTCACCTTCACCCCCGACGGCGGCACGGCGAGGACCGTGCACCGCGGCGTCACGCTGCAGCGGACGCCGCGCCACAAGCATCACCACCGCGCTCACGGGCACTGATCGAATTTCCCTCGAACCCGCCGGCACCGGCGGACGTATGCTCGGTGACAGCCACCGACAGAAGGGGAACGGTATGGATACCTACGTGATTCTGCGGCGGAGTGCCTGGCAGTCGCCCGCCGAGCTGGAAGCCGCCGCCGGGCGGTCGACGAAGGTGGGCGACGAGGAGATGTCGGACGACATCCGCTGGATCCGCAGCTACGTCCTCGAGGAGGGCGGCGGCTCGGTCGGCACCGTGTGCGTCTACCAGGCGTCGAGCCCGGAGGCGATCGAAGAGCACGCCCGCCGGGCCGACCTGCCCGCCGACGAGATCATCAACGTCGCCGACACCGTGATCGTGCGACCCGACCCGGAGGCCGCCGCGGCCTAGCGCCTTGGCCGAGAGCGGGGGAGCAGCAGCGGGAGTCCGTCGCGCGGGAGCGGCGGACCTTCCCACCTTGGACCGGATGCTGGCCCGGGCCTTCGACGACGACCCCGTCGCCCGCTGGGCCTGCCCGCGCGACGCGCTGCGGCGGCGGATGCTGGAGCGCTTCCACGCCGCCCGCGACTGCCAGATGCTGCGCGCGGGGGAGATCTGGATGAGCGCGGGCGGCGAGAGCGCCGCCGTCTGGGCGGCGCCGGAGCGCTGGCGCTCGAGCCCCGCCGACGACCTCCGCTTCACCCGCGCGATGCTCCATCCGCGGCTGCTGCGTCGCACGCCGCTGGTCGGTTACGGCCTCTTCGGGGTCGAACGCCGGCACCCGCCGAAGCCGCCGCACTGGTACCTGGCGACGGTCGGCACCGAGCCCGCCGCCCAGGGCCGCGGGCTCGGCACCGCCGTGCTCGCGCCGGTGCTCGAGGAATGCGACCGCGACGGCGTCGGCGCCTACCTCGAGTCCTCGAAGGAGCGCAACGTCGACTACTACGCCCGCTTCGGCTTCCGCGTCACGGAGGAGGTGCGGCTGCCGCGCGGGCCGCGGATGTGGCTTATGTGGCGGGACGCTCGGTGAAGCGCAGCGGATTGCCGAAGGGGTCGCGCAGGGCGCAGTCGGTGCCGTAGAAGCGCTTCGTCGGCTCCTGCGTGAACTCGACGCCGAGGTCGCGCAGGCGCTCGTAGGTGCCGACGCAGTCGTCGGTCTCGAAGATGACGCCGCCGCCGGCGCCGCCCTTGGCGATCAGCTCGCGGACCTGCTCGGCGGTCGCCTCGTCGTGCAGCGGCGGGCCGGGGAGCAGCAGCATGATCTGCAGGCTGTCGTCGTCGGGCAGGGCGACGGTGAGGAAGCGCATGACGTCGACGTCGGCGTCGGTGTGCACGACGAGGCCTAGTTTGCCGACGTAGAAGTCGAGTGCCTCGTCCTGGTCGGTGACATAGAGAGTGGTGTGGGTGATGTGTTTGAACATGGCCGCGACGGTAGAGCGGCGCGGCCGGTTGCGCTTCTCCGAAACTGCTCTATGCGACGGGCGCGCCGGCCGGGGGCGCGGGCGGCCCGACCGGGCGGCGGAGCGTCTTCTCCAGGCAGGCGGGGACGTACTGGGCGGCGCGGGACGCCTGGGTGCGCTCGCGGTAGGCGGAGGGCGACTCGCCGACCACGGCGCTGAAGGTGCGGCTGAACGTGCCGAGGCTGGCGAAGCCGACGTCGAGGCAGACCGCGGTGACCGGGAGGTCGGTGTCCCGGAGGAGCTCCATCGCCCGCTCGATCCGCCGGCGCTGCAGATAACGGTGCGGGGTCTCGCCGAAGACGGCGCGGAACTGGCGGGCGAAGTGGGCGGGGGAGACGTGGGCGACGCGGGCGAGGGCGGCGACGTCGAGCGGGGCGGCGTAGGAGCGGTCGATCGTGTCGCGGGCGCGCAGTAGGCGCCGGTTGCGGTCCTCGGCGGCGCGTGACATCAGCGGCGCTCCCGGCGTCGGCGCCGTCCCCGGCTCGCCATCAGCAGCGGAAGGGGGCGCTGGTCGCGCTCATCTGGTGGACCCAGGCGCCCTTCTTGTCCAGCGCTTCGCCGGTGGCGGTGGTGCGCCAGGTGCCCTTGACGCAGCCGGGGACGAGGACTTCCGCGGTCACCCGCTTGCCCGCCCCGGTGCCGGTCGCGCAGCGGACCGAGAAGGAGCGGCCGCCAAGGCGCTTCTGAAGGCAGACGACGACGCGCAGTTCGGCGTGGGGGCGCGCCGTCGTGTAGCCGCCGCGGCCCTTCAGTTCGAGGGCGCCGGGGTCGTAACTGGGCCGCTGGGCGTGGGCGGCGAAGGTGCCGGCGGCGTCGGCGCCCACCGCCGCGTAGAGTCCCATCGCGGCAAGGACGGCAGTCCCCAGGAGGGCGATCCGGCGGCTGATCTTTGTCACGGTGCAATTACCTCTCATGGATGATCCCCCGACCGAAGTTCAGCTGACCGAGGCGCAGCTTGGCATTCTGGCAGCGCTCTGCCGACCGATCTCGGCGGGCAACAGCTACGCGACCCCGGCGACCAACCAGGAGATCGCCGACGAGGTCTTCCTCGGCGTCGACGCGGTGAAGGGGCACCTGCGGACGCTCTACCGCAAGTTCGGGATCGAAGACCTGCCCCAGAACCAGAAGCGGGCCCGGCTGGTCGAGCTGGCGATCGAGGGCGGGTACGTCGGGTCGGCGCCGTCGCCGCGTCCCCGCGCCGACGTCCCGCTCGGCTCGGTCGAAGCGCTGCGCGAAGCCGAACGGGCCGCGGCCGCCGCCCGTCCCAAGCAGCGGAAGCGCCCGATCGGGCCCTACGTCACCGTGGCGGTCCTGGTCCTGGTGGTGGCCGGCGCCAGCGTGGCGATCTCCGGCATCCTCCATCCGGGCAGCCCGGCCCCGCAGGTGCCGTCCCCGGCCGCCTACCGCGCCGAGGTCGCGGGCTACTGCAGCCTCGCCCTGGAAGGCGCGCCCTCGACCGCGGGCCAGGATCGCGCCGAACGCGCCCGCGGCTACCTCGAGGTGATCGAGACGATGCGCGGCCGCCTGCAGTCGCTGGTCGCGCCGGCCGTCCCCGACATCGCCCTCGAACGCTTCTCGACCGGCCTGACGACCGCCGCGAACTACACCAGCGACGTGGCCCAGGGCCCGCCCGCGGCCGGCTCGGAGGCCGAAGCCAGGTACGTCGCCGAACTGACCTTCGCGGCGGGGCAGGTCCAGGCGGGGGCTGTCGGCTACAAGCTCGGTCACGATTGCGTGGCGATCGGCGACCTGGTCGCCCGCTCCGCCCAGAATGCCGCGTCGCCCTGAGCGCGCAAGGGACCCGAGGGGTGAGCCGCGGCCACCCTGGGTGTGGGGCGGGTACGGTGTCCGGCGATGGCCTACGACGAGCAGCTCGCCGAGGAAGTGCGCGAGCGCCTCGCCGCGATCGACGGCGAGGTGACCGAGAAGCGCATGTTCGGCGGGCTCGGCTTCATGGTCGACGGCAACCTCACCGTCGCCGCGTCCCGCCGCGGCGGCCTCCTCGTGCGCACCGACCCGGCTGACGCCGAGGAGGTCGAGTCCCGGCCCGGGGTCGAGCCGATGGAATCCGCCGGCCGTCGCATGCCCGGCTGGGTCTTCGTCGCCCCCGAGGCCCTGGGCAGCGAAGCCGACCTCGACGCCTGGGTCACCCGCGCCCTCGCCTTCGTCGCCACCCTGCCTCCGAAGTGACGATGTTGATGGGCCGAAAACTCAACTACTGCTTGAGTTTTCGGCCCATCAACGGCGGGCAGTGACAGAGTCAGGCGGCGGCGGCGCCGTCTTCGTCACGGCGACGGCGCACCAACCACCAGGCGACGCCGATCACGATCGCCGCGGCGACCACGTAGTCGATGTAGCCGAGGTTGTGGCGCCAGCTTTCCCAGTTGTCGCCGACCGCCTGGCCGAGCAGGCCGAGGGCGAGGACCCAGGGGATCGAGCCGAGCGTCGTCAGCAGGGAGAAGCGGCCGAGCGGCATCCGCGCCACCCCGGCGGGGAGGGAGACGAAGGTGCGGACGATCGGCAGCATGCGCGAGAAGAAGACGGTGGCGTCGCCGTAGCGCTCGAAGTACCCCTCCGTTTTCCGCAGCCACTCGGGGTTGACGTGGAAGATCCGGTGGCGTTCGAGCAGGTCCACGCGCCCGAAATAGCCGATTCCGTAGCCGATCAGCGACCCGACCAGGTTGCCGAGCACCCCGGCCGCGACGATCCCGGCCAAGGTCAGTTCCCCTTTCGACACGGCGAAGCCGGCAAAGAGCATGATCGCCTCGCTGGGAACGGGGATGCACGCCGACTCGAGCGTCATCAGCAGGAATACGGCGGGATACCCCGCCGAGCTGATGAATTCGGTGGCGACGTTGACGATCGGATTGAGGACGAAATCGGTGACGGATGCGCGCATAAGCATGTGTCCCACCGTTGCGGCCGTTGCTTAAGGCAAGATGAGAGTCAGGGGACGACGACGAGGGCGTCGACGTACTCGGGGTCGGCACCGTCGTTGGGCTCGAAGCTATAGACCAGCCGCGTGTCGAGGGCTTTCGCGAGGCGTTGAAGGGTGTCGACCGAGAAGTTCTGGCTTCCTCTTTCAAGGCGCGAGATCACTGCGACGGTCGTCCCCATCCGGTCGGCCAGTTCCTGCTGGCTGAGGTCGAGTTCGACCCGACGAATCATCAGCAGCCGGGAGAGTTCGCGTCGGGGGCGGTTTTGTTCACGTTCCTTCTTGAACTCGGGGTAAAGGCGCTCCTGCTCGGCGATGTGTTCCTCGATGCTCATGCCGATCGGGGAAATCCACTCCTTGCAGCCTGCTCCCTCTGCCTCCACCATGGGAACGACGTTAGCGGAAGTCGTGATGACTGAGTTCACGGTGCGTCCCTTCCGCAGGCCGGGGCCCGCGTCGTTTGGGGGTGTCCATTCGTCTCTTGAATTCCCGCCAGCGTCGCTGCGCCAGTTCGACATCTCGCCCGGGGATGGCTCTGCTGTCCTTGCGCAGCATGTGGAGCAGGACGAAGAGGTTGCCCGAGCGTCGATAGAGGATCCGGTACAGCTCGCTGCCGCTGTGGCAGCGGAGCTCGCGCAGGCCGCCTTCAATCTGTGAGGTCCGTGGAAAAGGAAGCGGAGGAAGGTTGTCCGGAAGTCCGTTCATCTCGCTGATCTGATCTTCGATCTGGGAGCGGGACCTGGGTTTGAATCGGGCCAAGAGGAATTCCTGCACGGGTTGTCGTCCCCTCTCATCTCGATAGAACACCGCTTGCGTCGGCACCTGCCCCCTAAGGGCCTGGGCACGCCAAACTCTCCCCAGCTGACTCTCATCTTCCGTTCATGTTGGGGGAAGATCCTCGGTGGATGCGAGTTCTGGTCGTCGAGGACGAGATGAAGATGGCGGCGCTGCTGCGGCGCGGGCTGAGTGAGGAAGGGCTCGCGGTCGATGTGGCGGAAGAGGGGGAGCGGGCGCTCTTGATGGCGGGCTCGACCGACTACGACGCGGTGGTGCTCGACGTGATGCTGCCCGGGATCGACGGGTTCGAGACCTGCCGGCGGCTGCGGCGGGACGGGGTGTGGGCGCCGGTGCTGATGCTGACCGCGCGCGGCTCGCTCGACGACCGGGTGGTCGGATTGGACGGCGGCGCCGACGACTACATGGTCAAGCCGTTCGCCTTCGCCGAGCTGCTGGCACGGCTGCGGGCGCTGGTCCGCCGCGGCACGGTCGAGCGCCCGCCGGTGATCGAAGTCGGTGCCCTCCGCCTCGATCCCGGCACCCGCCAGGTCTGGCGCGGCGAGACGGAGATCGATCTGTCCTCCAAGGAGTTCACGCTTCTGGAGACCTTCATGCGCCACGCCGGCTACGTCCTCTCGCGATCCCAGCTCCTCGAACAGGCCTGGGAGTACGACTTCGAACACCGCTCCAACGTGGTCGAGGTCTACATCCGCTATCTGCGGCGCAAAATCGACGTGCCCTTCGACGTGGTCTCGATCGAGACGGTGCGCGGCGCCGGCTACCGGCTGCGGAAGGACGGAGGGCGCTGAGCCGCCTCTCGATCCGACTCCGCCTCACCCTCGTCTTCGCCGCGGTGATCGCCGTGGTCCTGGCGGGGACGGGCTTCTTCGTCTACCTCCAGTTCCGCAACGACGTCGACACCGCGGTCGACTCGGGGCTGCGTTCGCGGGCCGACGAACTCTCGGCGGTGGTCCGCCGGGAGGAGACCAGCCTCTCCGCCCACGAGCAGCACCTGGTCGGCCGGGCCGACAGCTTCGCCGAGGTGCTCAAGCCTGACGGCACGGTCATCGACTCCTCCGCCGTGATCGGCGGCGAAAACCTGCTCGACGCCGACCAGCTCGCCGCCGCGGCCCGCGCCCCGACCTTCGTCACCCGCGGCGACCTGCCGAGCCTCGACGGCGGCGCGCGCCTCCTCGCCGCCCCGGTCAGCACTCCGGCGGGGGAGCGGATCGTCGTCGTCGGCACCTCGACCGAGGCCCGCGACGAGTCGCTCACCGACCTCGAGCAGCTGCTGCTGGTCGCGCTGCCGGCGGCCCTGATCCTCGCCTCCGCGGCCGGCTACTGGGTCGCCGCCGCGGCGCTCCGCCCGGTCGAGGCGATGCGGGCCCGCGCCCGGGAGATCTCCACCGCCGCCCCCGACGAGCGCCTGCCGGTCCCGGACACCCGCGACGAGGTGGCGCGGCTGGGGGAGACGCTGAACGAGATGCTCGCCCGGATCGGCGACGCGATGGAGCGCGAGCGCGCCTTCGTCGCCGACGCCAGCCACGAGCTGCGCACGCCGCTGGCGATCCTCCGCGCCGAGCTCGACCTGGCGCTGGCCCAGGGCCGCAGCCCCGAGGAGCTGCGCGCCGCGCTCGCCTCCGCCGCCGAGGAGACCGACCGCCTCACGCAGCTCTCCGAGGACCTGTTGACGATCGCCCAGACCGAGCGCGGCGAGCTGCCGCTGCGGCTCGAGCCGGTGCGGATCGGCGCCACCTTCGAGTCGGTCGAGCGCCGCTTCGCCCGGCGCGCCGCCGAAGCCGGGCGGCGGCTCGAGGTGGGCGAAGGCGGCGAGCTCGAGCTGCGGGCCGACCTGCTGCGCCTCGACCAGGCGATCGGCACCCTGGTCGACAACGCGCTCCGCTACGGCGCCGGGACGATCACGCTCGCCGCCCGCCGCGCCGGCGAGGCGGTCGAGGTCCACGTCACCGACGAGGGCGAGGGCTTCCCGCCCGAGTTCCTCCCGCGCGCCTTCGAGCGCTTCAGCCGCGCGCCCGGTGTCCGTGACGGCGGCTCGGGCCTCGGGCTGGCGATCGTCGCCACCGTCGCCGAGGCCCACGGGGGCACCGCAGTCGCCGCGAGCCGGCCCGAGGGCGGGGCGGACGTCTGGCTCGCGATCCCGCTCGCGTCCCCGTCGAAGGTGGGCGACGACGCTTGAACGGCGCGGAGCTCAGCCTCGCGCTCTCGGTCTTCCTCGCCTGCGCGGTCGAGGCGGTCGAGGCGTTCACGATCGTCCTCGCGGTGGGGACGACGCGGCGCTGGCCGCCGGCGCTGGCCGGGACGGGGGCGGCGGCCCTGGCCCTCGCGGTCCTGGTCGCGGCGCTCGGCCCGGCGCTCACCGCGTTGCCGCTCGGCGTCCTGCGCGTCGTCGTCGGCGGCCTGCTGCTGACCTTCGGCCTGCAGTGGCTGCGCAAGGCGATCCTCCGCGCCGCCGGGGCGAAGGACAAGCACGACGAGGCCGCGATCTTCCGCGCCGAGGAGGCCGAGGCCGCCGCCGTGCCGGCCGCCGAGGGCTTCGACGGCTACGCCTTCGCGATCTCCTTCAAAGCGGTGCTGCTGGAGGGGCTCGAGGTCGCCTTCATCGTCCTCACCTTCGGCGCCAACCAGCACGACGTGGGACTCGCGGCAGCGGCGGCCGCCGTGGCGGTCGCGACCGTCCTCGCCGCGGGGCTGGCCCTGCGCGCGCCCCTCTCCCGGGTGCCCGAGAACGGGATGAAGTTCGCGGTCGGCGTGATGCTGACCAGCTTCGGCATCTTCTGGGGCGCCGAGGGCGCGGGGGCCGACTGGCCCGGGGGCGATGCCGCGCTGGCGGTGCTGGTCGCGGTCGTCCTGCTCGCGGCGCTGGCGATGGTGGCCGAGGTCCGCTCCCGCGCGGCCGGCGGCGTCGATGCCTCTGTGCCCCTGGGTGAGGAGCGTCGGGGGGAGGTCGCGTGATGGCCCGCCGGGCGGCGCTCGGGATCTGGGACTTCGTCGTCGGCGACGACTGGCGCCTGGCGCTTGCCGCCGCCGCCGCGATCGGACTGACCGCGGCGGTCTGCGCTCTTGGCCTCGATGCCTGGTGGCTCGCCCCGCTCGTCGCCCTCGGCGCGCTGCACTGGTCCTTGCGGGGCGCGGCGCCGATCGCTACTATTACGCAATGCGATACATCAG
This sequence comes from uncultured Actinomycetes bacterium, assembly GCA_937907435.1. GTDB lineage: Bacteria > Actinomycetota > Thermoleophilia > Solirubrobacterales > 70-9 > VAYN01. Next base: position 1,845 of record CALCIA010000360.1, on the reverse strand, counting down.
CGAGCGATCTACCGACCCAGGGCTCCTCGTCCTCGCCAGCCTCGCCGAGGGGCCGAAGCACGGGTACGCCATAACCCAGGACGTCGAGGCGGTGGCGGGCGTCAAGCTCGGCCCCGGGACGCTCTACGGCGCCCTCTCCCGGCTCGAGGGCCGCGACCTGATCGAGGCGCTGCCGAGCGAGGACCGCCGCCGCCCCTACAAGATCACCGCCGCCGGCTCGGCGGCGCTCGAGGAGCAGCTGCGGCTGCTCGACCGCGTCGTCGACACCGGCATGAAGCGGCTGCGCGCCGCGGGGGCGACCTCGTGAGTGCGCGCTTCGCGCGCCTGGCGCTCGCCCTCTATCCGCTGGCCTACCGGCGCCGTTACGGCGAGGAGATGGCGGCGTTGGTCGAGGACGAGGGCGCCTCGCCGCGCGCCGTCGCCGACCTCGCCCGCGGCGCCCTGCGCGCCCACGTGCGACCGGAGCCCGCGGTGGCCGCGACGGTCGGCCGCGACGACCGCGTCCGCCTCGGCGTCAGCGCCGTCCTCCTCTGCTGGGTCCTCTTCACGCTGGCCGGCCTCGCTCTATATAAGACGACCGAGGGACGCTCCTTCGAAGGCCTGGGCGGCGCGCCGGGCCTGCTCGGCGTCGCCCGCCTGGGGATCGAGATCCTCGCCGCGCTCGGCTCGGCGGCGGTCGTCGTGGGCGCGGCGCCGCTGGTCCTCGCCGCGCTGCGTCAGGCCCGCTCGCGACCCACGGCCCGCGGCGCGGTGCTCCTCGCCGGCGGCTGCGTCGCCACGTTCGTCGGGGCGACGGCGGCGCTCGTCGTCCTCGCGGCCGCCAAGCCGGACTTCTCGTCCGGCGTCGAGGCGCTCGTCCTCGCCGCCTGGATCCTGCTCGCGGCGGCCTGCGGCATCGGCTGCGCGCTGGCCGCCCGCCGCGGCCTCTTCGCGATCGCAGTGCCGCGCCGCACCCTCGCCTTCGCCGCCGCCTGCGCGGCGGTCGTCGCCGCGGCGATGGCCGGGATCGCCCTGCTGACGCTGGTCTACCTCGTCGACCTGGTCGTCGGCGCGCCGGGCCTCGCCTCGTCGCCGAACGGCCCGCTCGGCGAGCCGAACGCCCGCCACTCCCTGCTGCTCCAGCTGGCGGTGATGGTCGCCGTCGCAATCCCCGCCACGCTCAGCGCGCGGCGGGCCTGGGGCGGGGCCCACCCTTAGACCTTGGTAGCCCACGGGGCGACCAACGTCTAAGGGTTCCTCGCGCGGTGAGAAGCTAGGCGCACGGTCAACGAAACGGGAGGGACCATGCCGAGCGTCAGCGTCCGCTACATCGTCGACGACGTCGATCGGGCGATCGACTTCTACACCGGCCACCTCGGCTTCGAGGAGGTGATGCACCCGGCGCCGACCTTCGCGATGCTGCGCCGCGGCGAGCTCCGCTTCGTCCTCAGCGCCCCGGGCGGCGGCGCCGGCGGCGGCGCGGCAATGCCCGACGGCAGCGTGCCGTCGCCGGGCGGCTGGAACCGCATCCAGATCGAGGTCGACGACCTCGACGCGACGGTGGCGCGCCTACGCGACGCGGGCGCCCGCTTCCGCAACAAGATCGTCGAAGGCGTCGGCGGCCGCCAGGTGATCGTCGAGGACCCGGCCGGCAACCCGATCGAGCTCTTCCAGCCGACCATCGACGAGGCGCGCCTCTAGACGAGTGGTTCCACGAGTAAACGCCCCAGGCGCGCCGCGGAGGGACCGCAAGCTGGCGCCCCGGGAGGGTTCAGGCCCCGCAAGCTGTCGCCCCGGAAGGGATGGGAACTCGCAAGCTGTCGCCCGGTAGGGACCCGCCCCTCTCGCCACGGCCCGGGCAGGCTG
>CALCIA010000359.1 GCA_937907435.1 uncultured Actinomycetes bacterium | reverse complement strand
CCTGCCAGGACCCCCATGAGGAGCCCAGGACCTCCCTCGGACGGCCGCCAGCGCCACGGACCCTCCCGCTCGGCGGCTTAGCGGACGGCGGGGTGGAGCAGAGGGCGGCGTTAGCCCAGGCGCTCGATGTCGTAGCGCCGCTTCTCCTTGCGGCGCTCGAGGGCGCCTTGGATCAGCGAGAGGCCGATCACGAGGAGGACGAAGAAGGCCATGACGCCGAAGCAGAAGAAGGTGACGGTCTTGTCGTCGGCTTTGCCCAGCAGGCCCTCGCCGTTCTCGGCGAAAGCGGAGGGGGCGGCGACCAGCATCGTCGCCAGGGCCATCAGGAAAAGGGCGGCTGCGCGCTTCACGGTCGAGAATCTATCGCACGAGCCGGCGTAGGATCGCGCGGTGTCCAACCTCGAGGCGCTGCTGCTGGGAGTGGTGCAGGGGCTGACCGAGTTCTTGCCGATCTCGTCGTCAGGCCACCTGATCATCGTCCCCTGGCTGCAGGAATACACGTTCCTGACCGAAAACGAATCGTTCAACAAGACGTTCGACGTCGCCCTGCACGCCGGGACGCTGATCGCCGCGTTGGCCTTCTTCCGGCTGGAGGTGTGGCGTCTCCTCGTCGGGTTCGTCACGGCGGTGCGCAAACGGGCGATCGAGACGAGCGAGGAGCGGCTCGCGGTGGCGATCGCGATCGGCACGATCCCGGCCGTGATCGCGGGCGGCCTCGCCTCCGACTTCATCGACGAACACCTCGGCGAGCCCTGGATGATCGCCGTCCAGCTGATCTTCTTCGCCGCCCTGCTCGACTGGGCCGACCGCAAACCGCAGCGCCGGCCGCTGGAGCGCACCGCGCTCCGTGACGGCGGCTGGATCGGGCTCGCGCAGGTGCTGGCGCTGGCGCCCGGCACCTCGCGCTCGGGGATCACGATCACCGCCGCCCGCTTCCTCGGCCTCGACCGTGATGCCGCCGCGCGCTTCTCCTTCCTGCTGCTGATCCCGATCGTCGCCGGCGCCACGCTCTTCAAAGGGATCAGCGCCGTCCACGAAGGGCTGCCGTCCGGCGTCGCCGGGCCGATGGTGGTGGGGACCCTCGCCGCGGCGGTCTCCGGCTACGCCGCGATCGTCTTCCTCCTCCGCCTCGTCCGCACGACCTCCTACCGGCCCTTCGTCCTCTATCGCTACGCGGCCGGGATCGCGATCCTGGTCGTGATCGCCACCGGCCTGCGCCCGGCCACTTTCTGAGCCCGTTCGGCCGCAATTTGGGCGTGGCGGACTTGTGAAAAACCTGTAAACACGGGTAAAAGCGGCCTCGGCGTGCGTAGAATCAACAGCGAGTTGGCCCCTGATCCGACCACTCGTCTCGCGGTGATCGACACCGATTCCGGGTTCGTCACCGTCCTGTCCAAGCGCGCCGAGGCGGCAGGCTGGCTGCTGCGCACCTCCGGTGGCGCGGTGCCGCCCGACCAGCTGGTCGCGATGAAGCTGAACGCGCTGCTGGTCGACCCGGCGGTGCTCGGCGACGAAGCGTGGCGCTACCTCGACCGGGTCTGCAACCTGCTGCCGGACCTCGGCGTCGTCGTCTGCACCGGGCGCTCGACCGTCGCCCAGCGGGTCCGCGGACTGCGGCTCGGCGTCGACGACTGGATCACCAAGCCCGCCCATCCGGAGGAGGCGATCGCGCGGATCGAAGCGGTGACCCGCCGCCACCGCCGCGGCCGCCACGAGACCGAGTCCTCGCCGGTGCTCGCCGGTGAGCTCGAGATCCGCCCCGACCGCTTCCAGGCCTTCGTCGCCGGCGACAGCCTCGACCTGACCCGGCGCGAGTTCGAGCTGCTGCACCTGCTCGCCGGCACTCAGGGCCAGGTGCTCGAGCGCGAGACCATCTACCAGCGGGTCTGGGGCTACGCGATGGCCCACGGCGACCGCTCGGTCGACGTCTTCATCCGCAAGCTGCGCCAGAAGCTGGAGAAGCGCTCACCGAACTGGGAATACATCCACACGCACTTCGGGGTCGGCTACCGGTTCGACCCGGAGCCCAACGCGGACGCCGTCCTCGACGCTCCGCCCGCGCCCCTCGAGGCGCCCGCGGACGACCAGGGTTCACAGGTCGTTCACAAAAGCTTTACCGCGGCGTAACCGCTCCGGTAACGCTCACCGACATCCTCCGCCACGATGGCGGTAAGCAGCGCGTCGGATAGAACGGGGAGGCTGGAGGTGCGACCGGACGAGCACGCGGCGCTGGTCGACGGCCGCCCGCTCAGCCTCACGGTTCGCGAGCTGCAGCTGCTCGTCACCCTCTGGTCGAACCCGCAGCGGATCCTCACCCGCGAGGAGCTCCACACCTCGGTCTGGGGCGTGCCGCCGCGCCGCGACGACCGCTCGGTCGACGTCTACGTGAGCCGCCTGCGGGCCAAGCTCGGCGCCGCGCTGCCGGACCAGAAGCTGATCTACACCCACAACGGGATCGGCTACCGGTTCTCCCCCGACGGCTGATAACGGCCTTTTACATTTTTTTCACATCGCCGCCACATCGGGATAACAAGCTCCCCTCGTGACGTTGACACGCTCGCCCCAAGGACCGCGCCACCCGCGGTCGCAAATTCGTCAACAAGACAAAGAGGAGACTGATGTCCAGCTCTAAGTGGCTTGCGGTGTTCGCGGCTGCCTGCGTGCTCGTGCTCGGCCTGGCCGCCTGCGGGGGCGGGGATTCCACCAGCAGCGAAACGGCGAGCGCCAGTGAAAGCGAATCCGAAAGCGGTGGGGGCGCTCCCTCGGCCGAAGTCTCGGGCGAAATCGCCGGTGCCGGCTCGACCGCACAGCAGGCGTCCCAGGAAGCCTGGATCGCCGAATTCGAGAACGCCAACGGCGGTGCCACCATCTCCTACGACGGCGTCGGCTCCGGCGGCGGCCGCGAACAGTTCATCTCCGGCGGCGTCGCGTTCGCCGGCTCGGACACGCCGCTCTCCGAATCCGAAGGCGAGCTCGCGAAGGCGATCAAACGCTGCGAACCGGGCGAACTGGTCGAGGTCCCGAACTACATCTCGCCGATCGCGATCGTCTACAACCTCCCCGGCGTCGAAGAACTGAAACTCGAACCGGAAACCCTGGCGGAAATCTTCAACCAGGAAATCGAAAACTGGAACGACCCGAAGATCGCCAAAGAGAACCCCGGCGTCGAACTTCCGGAAACGCGGATCGTCCCGGTCAACCGCTCCGACGAGTCGGGCACGACCGAAAACTTCACCGACTACCTCTCCAAAGTGGCGCCGAAGGTGTGGACGCACGAAGTGAGCGGTGACTGGCCGGTGAAAGGCGGCGAAGCGGCCTCCGGCACCTCCGGCGTGATCGAAGCCGTCTCCAGCGGCGAAGGCGCGATCGGCTATGCCGACGCCTCGCAGGCCGGCGAACTCGGCAAAGCGCTGATCAAGGTCGGCAAGACGTGGGCGGAACCGTCGGCGGAAGCCGCGGCCAAAGTCCTGGACCTCTCGAAAGAAGACCCGGAACTGGAGAAAGGCCAGAAAAACGTCATCGCCTTCGAAATCGACCGCAAGACGGAAGCGAGCGGCGTCTACCCGATCATTCTCGTCTCCTCGATGATCGGCTGCACCAAATACAAGTCGGCCGACGAAGCGGCCCTGGTCAAGGCCTACTTCGAATACGCGATCAGCGCCGAAGGGCAGGAACTGGCCGCCGAAGCCGCCGGCTCCGCGCCGCTCTCGGCCGAACTGACCAAAAAAGTCGAAGCCGCCGTCGGCGCGATCGAATAGGTCGACCGACCGGCTCGACTGAACCAGGCTCGTGGCTCACTTCGACACCACGACCAATGCCGGCCAGCTGCTGGCGGCGGCGTCCGGAGGGCGCCGTCGCCGCGGCGACCGGATCTTCAGCAACATCTCGGTCGTCGCCGCGGTGACGATCCTGGCGCTGCTAGTCGGCGTCGCCGTCTTCCTCGTCACCGAGGGATTCCCGGCCTTCACCGCGGCGTCCTCGGAACTGCCCGACCACGAGAGCTTCCTCAGCTACGTCGCGCCGCTGGCCTTCGGCACGGTGCTGGCGGGCGTCCTCGCGATGGTCATCGCGGTGCCGCTGGCGGTCGCGGTGGCGCTCTTCATCACCCACATCGCGCCGCCCCGGCTCGCCATGCTGCTCGGCTTCTTCGTCGACCTGCTGGCCGCGATCCCGAGCATCATCTACGGCCTCTGGGGCATCTTCGTGCTCGGTCCCGCCGCCGTCCCGGCGATGAAATGGCTGGAAGAAAAGCTCGGCTTCATCCCGATCTTCGAAGGGCCCGCCTCGATCACCGGCCGCACCATGCTGGTGGTCGGGATGGTCCTCGCGGTGATGATCCTGCCGATCATCTCCGCCGTCGCGCGCGAGGTCTTCTCGCAGACGCCGCGCAAACTGCAGGAAGGCGCGCAGGCGCTCGGCGCCACGCGCTGGGAGATGATCCGCACCACGGTGCTGCCGTTCGGCCGCTCCTCGGTGGTCTCCGGCGCGATGCTCGGCCTCGGCCGGGCGCTCGGCGAGACGATGGCGGTGGCGATCATCCTCTCCGTCTCCGGCGGCGTTACCTTCAACCTGATCGGCCAGGCGAACCCCTCGACGATCGCCGCCAACATCGCCCTCAACTTCCCCGAGTCCTCCGGCCTGGCGATCAACGCGCTGATCGCCACCGGGCTCGTCCTCTTCGCGATCACCCTCGCCACCAACTTCCTCGCCCGGCTGATCATCGCCCGCGCGGAGGTGAAGTAGATGACGCCGCCGCCCGCCGACGCCGCCGTGCTGTCGACCGGCTCGACCCGCGCCTTGCTCGCCGGCGAGGGCCACCGCGGCGGGACGCTGCCCGGCTGGGCGCCCTGGGCGGCGTTCGCCGGTGCGCTCGCGGTCTGCGGCCTCCTCGAGGCGGCGCTCGGCTGGTTCACGATCGCGCTGATGCTGGTCTTCGGCGCGCCGGTCGCGATCCTCGCGATCTACGCCTGGTCGCGCCCGGTCGAGGGCGCCCGCCGGGCCAAGGACCGGGCGGTCACGATGGCGATCGTCGCGGCCTTCGGCGTCTCGATGGCGCCGCTGATCTCGCTGCTCTACGAAGTGATCAAGCGGGGCGTCGCCGGGATCAGCTGGGAATTCTTCACCTCCGACGCGCGTGGCGTGGTCGGTGGCGGCGGCGCCGCGCACGCGATCGTCGGCACCCTCGTGATCACCGCCTGCGCGGCGGCGATCTCGGTGCCGATCGGGATCATGGCGGCGATCTACATGAACGAGTACGGGCGCGGGCCGTTGCGCCGCGCGCTCACCTTCTTCGTCGACGTGATGACCGGCATCCCCTCGATCGTCGCCGGCCTCTTCGCCTACGCCCTCTTCGAGCTCTTCTTCGGCCCCGGCATCCGCATGGGGATCATGGGATCGATCGCGCTCTCGGTGCTGATGATCCCGATCGTCATCCGCGCCGCCGAGGAGGTGCTGAAGATCGTCCCCCAGCACCTGCGCGAAGCAAGCTACGCGCTCGGCACGCCGAAGTGGAAGACGATCGTCAAGGTCGTCCTGCCGACCGCGTTCGCCGGGCTCGTCACCGGGGTGATGATCGCCACCGCGCGGATCATCGGCGAGACCGCGCCGCTGCTGGTCACCACCGGCGTTGTCGACTCGCTGAACGCGAACCCGTTCCAGGGCCGCATGCAGAACCTCGCCGTCTACGCCTACAACGAGTACCGGTCGCCGGGCGTGATGAAACAGGCGTCCTACGACCGCGCCTGGGCGGCGGCGCTGACGCTGATCGCCATCGTGATGATCCTCAACGTGATCGCGCGCCTGGTCTACCGCCGCTACAAAACGGAGATCCGATAGGAGCTTTGCCGTGGAGGGAAGGAAGCTGAGAGATATGTTCGGGTCCGAGTCGAAGCCCGGAACCGAGGCCGAGGAGGGCCGCAACACGATGTCGCAAGCCGGTCCCGTCACCGAGACCTCGAGCCAGCCGCAGGGCGCCGCCGCCTCGGCGCGCCGGGCGAAGACGCTGGAGGCCAAGGAAGTCAACCTCTACTACGGCGACTTCCACGCCGTCGAAAACGTGAACATGACGATCGAGCCGAACAAGGTGACGGCGCTGATCGGCTCCTCGGGGTGCGGGAAGACCACCTTCCTGCGCTCGCTCAACCGGATGCACGAGCTGACCCCGGGGGCGAGCGTCAAGGGCTCGATCCAGCTCGACGGCGAGGACGTCTACGGCGCCGGGGTGGACCCGGTCGCGGTGCGGCGGCTGGTCGGGATGGTGTTCCAGCAGCCGAACCCGTTCCCCACCATGTCGATCTACGACAACGTCGCCGCCGGGCTCGACTTCAACGCGGGCAAGATCCGGAAGGCCGACAAGGACGCGATCGTCGAGCGGAGCCTGCGCGGGGCGCACCTCTGGGACGAGGTCAAGGACCGGCTCGGGCGGCCTGGGTCCGGCCTCTCCGGCGGCCAGCAGCAGCGGCTCTGCATCGCCCGGGCGACCGCGGTCAGCCCCGAGGTCCTGCTGATGGACGAGCCCTGCTCGGCCCTCGACCCGGTGGCGACGCTGGCGATCGAGGACCTGATCGGCGAGCTGAAGAAGGAGTACACGATCGCGATCGTCACCCACAACATGCAGCAGGCGGCGCGCGCGTCCGACAACACGGCCTTCTTCAACCTCGACGAATCGGGCAAGCCGGGGCACCTGGTGGAGATCGGCCCGACCCAGGAGATCTTCACCAAACCGAAGAAGAAAGAGACCGAGGACTACGTCTCCGGTCGCTTCGGCTAGGCCGGACGGGCGGGGGACATGCCGGGGATCCGGGTCGAATACCAAGAGGAACTGGAGGCGCTCGAAGCGAGCGCGCTGGGCGGGCTGGACCTCGTCACCTCCCAGTTGGTCCGGACGTTGGAGGCGGTCGAGCACCAGGACATCGAGCTGGCACAGATCGTCGTCGCCGACGACGACCGGATCGACGGCCGGTACCTGGAGGTGCACCAGGCGCTGATCACGCTGCTGGCGACGCAGTCGCCGGTGGCTACCGACCTGCGGCTGATCTCGGCGCTGCTGCACGTGCTGAAGAACATCGAGCGGATGGGCGACCAGTGCGTGAACATCTGCAAGGTGATACCGATGTCGGGGCACACGCCGCCCGCCGACCAGGAGATGGTGAAGCTGATCCTGACCATGGGCGCGCACGCGAAAGCGTTGATCGCGCAGGCGAAGCGCGCCTTCTGCGAGCGCAACGTCGAGATGGCGCGCGACTTGGTCGACCGTGACGACGTCATCGACGAGCTGAACCGCGACTGCTTCCGCCTTGCGCTGGCGATCGGCGACGACGCCGACCAACGCGAATGGGCGATGACGATGATGCTGACGGCACGGGCGATCGAGCGGATCGGCGACAATTCGGTCGACATCGGCGAGCAGGTCGCGTTCGTGGTGACGGGCCTTTTCCGTGAGTTCGAGGACGCCTCGCATCCGGACGCGCACGCTTAGATCCGGCTCGCCTGGGAACATAAGGGCGACGGCCTGATGCTCTGCGCAGCGATCGATATCGGCTCCAACACGACCCGCGTCCTCGTCGCGGAGCCGATGGATGGTCAGTTGAAGAAGGTGATGGAGCAGCGCGCCTACACGCGGATCTCCAAGGCTGTGGACGACGACGGCGCGATCCTGCCGGAGAAGGTCCAGGAGGTCGGCGAGCTGGTCGCCACCCAGGTGCGGCTGGCCCGTGAGCTCGGCGCGGTCGAGATCCGCGCGGTGGCGACCGCGGCGGTGCGCGAGGCTTCGAACGGGCCCGAGGTGGCGGCGGCGATCGCCGCGGCGGCGGGGGTCGAGGTCGACATCCTGAGCGGCGAGGAGGAGGGCCGGCTCTCCTTCATCGGCGCGACCAAGGCGCTCGGGCACCCGGCGGAGGGCTCGATCGGCGTCGTCGACGTCGGCGGCGGCTCGACCGAGGTGATCCTCGGCACCGTGCCCGACGGGGTCGACGAGGTGCGCTCCTGGAACATCGGCTCCGGCGTCCTCGCCGACGAGCTGATCACCTCCGATCCACCCTCGGCCTCCGAGATCCGCCGCGTCCGTGACCACATCGAGGACTTCTTCGCCGACGTCGACTTCGAGCACCCCGACCAGGCGGTGGCGGTCGGCGGCTCGGCCACCAGCCTTCGTCGCCTCGTCGGCGCGGTGCTCGAGTACGAGACCCTGGAGCGCGCGATCCGCGTCCTCTCCTCCGAACCGGCCGCCGACGTCGCCCGCCGCTTCGAGCTCGACCCCCGCCGCGTCCGCATCCTCACCACCGGCGTCCTCCTCCTGGAGAAGATCGCCGAGCTCCTCGGCCAACCCCTTCAGATCGGCAAGGGCGGCCTCCGCGAGGGCGTCATCCTGGACCTGCTGAACGGGGCGGCGAACGGGTCGAGGGCGGAGAGGCTCGCGGCTTAGCGGGGGCGGGGGTACGGGGGGGGTCCGCGGCCCCTCCGGCCGTCCGAGGGAGGTCCTGGGCTCCTCATGGGGGTCCTGGCAGGCTGTGACCCCCATGAGGAGCCCAGGACGTGAGGGGTGCGTGGGAGAGGCGGCACAGGGACGTGAGGAAGTCGGACTTACGTGACGATCGGGTCGGAGAGCTTCCACACCTCGCCCGGATCCGTGACGAAGATGCCGGGAACGTCACACTTTCCGGCCCTCAGAGGCCCTTTTCGGGCCCCAGATCAAGGGCCCCGGGAGGCGCGGTCGACCTGAGGTCCGGTAGCCGGACGTTAGGTCGACCGCGCCCCGGTCGGTGTCGCACAACACGGGAGGAAGCGTGGAGTTCC
>CALCIA010000358.1 GCA_937907435.1 uncultured Actinomycetes bacterium | reverse complement strand
CAGGACCCCCATGAGGAGCCCAGGACACCCCCGCGCCATCTCGGACGGCCGCCCGCGCCCCGCGCCCCCGCCCGGACGCCCGCCCCGCCCCCAGATAACCGCCCATCCGCACCAACCCGCGCCAACCCGCACCCGCTCGCACCCGCCCGGGCGGGCCATCTGATTGGGCGGCGGCGTGGGATTGCTAACCGAGGCCCTAAAACTCCTGAAACGCGCTTGACAAACGTTGGACTAGGACGTTATGGTCCATTTGGTCAAGCGTTGGACTAACTCTTGACCAGGGTTATCACTGGGTGACGAAAGGCGCAGCATGAGGGGACAAGAAACCTCTTCGAACACCGCGACGCCGGTGCTCGAGGCACACAACCTGACCAAGGTCTATCCCCCGAACGTGCGGGCGCTCGTCGGCTTCTCCCTCGCCCTCCGCGCCGGTGAGATCCACGGTCTCGCCGGCGCCAACGGGGCGGGCAAGAGCACCGCGATCAAGATCCTCACCGGGGTCGAGCAGCCGACCTCCGGGACGATCGAGATGGCCACGATCGGCGAGGTCGCCTTCGACGCGCCGACCGACGCCGCGCGGGTCGGGATCGGGGTCGTCCACCAGGAGCTGCCGCTGCTCCCCAACCTCACCGCCGCCGAGAACGTCGTCCTGGGCATCGACGGACGGGGCCCGCTGCGGCGGTCCCAACGCCAGGAGGCCCTCGGGATCTACGCCGGCCTCGCCGAGCGCTTTCCCGGCGCCCCTCCCGGCGACGCGAAGCTTGAACATCTGGGCCTCTATGCCTGGCAGATGGTCGCGATCGCGCGCGCTCTCCACAGCGGCGCGCGGGCGCTGATCCTCGACGAGCCGACCTCGAGCCTGGGCACCGAGGACCGGGCGGCCCTGCACCGTAACCTGCGCAGCCTCGCCGACGAGTCCGGGGTCGCGGTGCTCTACGTCAGTCACTTCCTCGACGACGTGCTCGAGGTCTCGGACCTGGTGACCGTCATCCGCGACGGCCGCGTGGTCGCTGCCGCGCGCGCGGACGACCTCGACGAACCGACCTTGCTGCGGCAGATGCTGGGCGGCGCGGGCGAGTCCGAGGTCGAGGACGCCCCCGCCGCGCGACGGCCGCGCGCCCGTCGGGTGGCCGACGCCGAGGGCCTGCGGCTCGATCGCATCGGCCCGAGCGGCATGAAGCCGATCGACCTCGAGGTCGGGCTCGGCGAGCGGGTCGGCCTCTACGGGCTGGAGGGAAGCGGCGCGCCGGGACTGCTCGAGGCCGTCTTCGGGCTGAAGCCCTACGCCGGGGTGGCCCGCTGGCGCGGCCGCGAGCTGACCGGCTCGACGCGCGCCCGGATCGACGCCGGGCTCGGGTTCGTCAGCGGCGACCGCAAGCGCTCCTTGATCGGCGACTGGTCGGTCGAGATGAACCACGCGCTCCCGTGGCTCAGCACCCAAGGCCGGTTCCGACTGCTCCGCTCCCGCCCCGACCGGGCGGCGACCACGGCGACGATCGAGGCCCTCGCGGTCAAAGGCACGGCGGGACAGCCGATGCGGACGCTCAGCGGCGGCAACCAGCAGAAGATCGCCCTGGGGCGCTGGCTCGGCCGCGACGGAGTCTGCATGCTCGCCGACGAGCCCACGCACGGGGTCGACGCCCACGGCCGGGTGGCGATCCACGAACTGCTCCGCGAGCTGGGCGGCTCGAGCAGCGCCCTGCTGGTGCACTCGACCGACCCCGAGGAGCTGGTCGCCCTCTGCGAACGCGTCGTGGTCCTCGTCAAGGGGCTGCCGGCGGCCGAATTCGAGGGCGAGGAGATCACGGTTGACGCCCTCGAGGCCGCGGCCCGGTCGAACCTCGACGTGGCGGTGGCGGCATGAAGGCGATCCGCGGCATCTCGGTCGACGACCTGCGGAACTTCGTCAACCGCCACCTCCACAAGTACGCGGTGGCGCTCGTCCTCCTGGTCATCTGCGTGTTCCTCAGCGTCACGACCGACACCTTCCTGACGAAGATGAACATCACCAACGTCCTCCTGCAGGTGTCGATGATCGGGATCATCGCGATGGGGATGACGATGCTCCTCGTCTCCGGGAACTTCGACCTCTCGGTCGGCGGGATCGTCGCCCTGGTGGGCGTGGTCGGAGCCAAGGCGATCAATTCCTCGGGCCTGGTGCCCGGGATCCTGATCGCGGTGGCGTTCGGCCTCGCGCTCGGCGCCGTCAACGGCGTGATCGTCACCCGCCTCGGCGTCAACTCCCTGATGGCGACCCTCGGGTCCGGCCTCGCCTACTCGGGCCTGGCCCTCCTGGTCTCCGACTCCTCCCCGATCGCGCTGCACGGCAGCGGCCTCCGCGACCTGGTCAAGGCCGAACTGCTCGGGATCGACATGCCGATCCTCGTCTTCGCCGCCGCGATCATCGGTGCGACCTGGTTCCTGCACTTCACGGTCGGGGGACGGGAGATATACGCGGTCGGCGCGAACCCCGACGCGGCCCGCTATGCGGGCGTGCCGATCAACCGCGTGCGCTTCCTGCCGTTCGTGATCACCGGCGGCCTCTGCTCGCTGGCGTCCCTGATCCTGATCGGCCAGCTGAACACCGCCCTGCCGGACGCGGCGTCGACCTGGGCGCTGCAGGTGATCGCGGCGGTCGTGGTCGGCGGCGTCAGCATCGCCGGCGGCAAGGGAACCGTCTTCATGGGCACGGTCGGGGTCCTCCTGATCGGAGTCGTCAACAACGGCTTCAACCTCGAGAACCTCGACACCAATTACCAGAGCATCTTCACCGGGGTGATCATCGTCGCCGCGGTGGCGGTGGACGCCTACCTCGGCAAACGGGCCGCGCTCGCGACGTCGCGGCTGGTGAGCGCCGACCGCGAGCCGAGCCGAGGGCCGATCGACAGCGAACCCGCCGCCGGGTCCGTCGGCCTGACCGGATCGTCCGGTCCGCCATGAGATGAGCGGCGCGTCTCACTGAGTCTTCAAGCAACCGGTAAGTCGAACGTACTGAGAATCGGCTCGAGCGGCCGAGAAGGAGGAGTACAAATGCCCAAGGTGCTGATCGTAGGCATCGCATTGCTCTGCGCCGTCGTCGGCCTCACGGCCTGCGGGGGAAGCAGTGATTCGTCGAGCAGCAGCAGCGCCCCGACCGAAGGTGAATCCGGCGCGGCGACCGAAAACGTCGGCGCGACCGAAGAAGGCGGCGCCGGGGAAGCGGAAAACGCACTGATCCAGGTGATCAACCCGCTGCCGAACGTCTTCGTCGACTCGAACAACGAAGGCGCTGAAAACGAGGCGGCCAAACTGGGGCTGACCAACCTCCAGATCACCCAGTCGGGCGGTGATGCGGCGAAAGAGGTCGCGAACGTGAACGACGCGATCACCAAGGGTGCGAAGGCGATCATCATCAACCCGGTCTCCTCCGAAGGGGTCACCCCCGCGATCGAATCGGCGAACGAAGCCGGCGTCTGCACGATCGTCGCCTACAGCGAACTCACCGGTCAGGAAAAAGGCGGGGTGCCGAACGGGAGCAAGGCCTTCATCGGCTGGTACGAGATGGAAGGCGGCGAACTGGTCGGGACCGCACTCGCCGAAGCGATGGGTGGAAAAGGCGGGGTCGTCATCATCCAGGGCATCGGGACCGGCCAGGCCGAACAGCAGCGTGAGGCCGGCGCCCGGAAAGCCTGGGAAGAAAAATTCCCCGACGTCAAGGTCCTCTCGGTTCAGCCCGCCGAATTCGACCCGGCCAAAGCGCGCAACGTGATGCAGAACTTCATCCAGCGCTATGGCGATGAAATCAAGGGAGTTCTCGCGATCGGCGACCAGATGGGTTCGGCGGCCGCGACCGTGGTGGCGGAATCGGATCTGGCCGGCAAGGTGAAAATCGGCGGCTTCGGCGCCGAATCGGAATTCGTCAAGGCGATCGAAAACGGCGAAGCGACCGTGACGGTCCCGTTTGCCCCGATCGAAGATTACGAAAAGGCCGTGGAGCTGGCGGCCGAATGCATCAACGGCAACACCGAACCAGTACGGGTGAGCACCAAAGAACTCCCCGGGGTGGAAAAGCTCAAACCGTATGGGTACGTGGTGACGAAGGAAGACGTGCACCTGTGGACGCCGCAGTGGTAGTCGGCCGCGAGCACTGAGAAGCGATGGGTCCGGTGCGGCGCGGCCGCACCGGACCGGAGCCCAGATGTGCGTTGGGCGCGAGAAGGGAGCGAAGTGAGCGTAGAAATGCGTATCGACCAGATCAAGAAGGGCCTCGAGGAGCGAGGGCTGGATGCAGTCGTCCTGCGCCTGGCCGAGAACGTACTGCTGGCGACCGGGTACTACGTCCAGATCGGCGGCCTCGGGCTTGCCGTGGTCCCGCGCGAGGGCCGGCCGGCGCTCATCGTCCCTGACTACGAGGGCGAGGAGGCCTCGGTGCCCGGGGTGGAGATCAGGACCTTTCCGGCGATCCGCCTGGACGGGCCGCCCGCCGGACCGTTGATCGAGCGGCACCTGAGCGAGCTGATCGAGGCGGCCGGGGGGACGCGGGGCCGCGTCGGCTACGAGGGCAGCTTCGAGGCGGTCGCGCCGCCGACGCTCGCCGGCGAGCCGAACGCGGTGGCGCTGCCGACCGCGGCGTTGATCCGGTCGGCCTCCGGCGGCGCCGAGATCGTCGACTTCACGGCGTCGCTCGAACAGATCAGGTCGATCAAGACCGACGAGGACATCGAGCGCCTGACCGTAGTCAACGAGGTGGCGATGATCGGCCTCGACGCGTTCAAGCGCCACGCGCGCCCCGGCGTCACCGAGGTGGGTCTTGCCGCCGAGGTCGAGGCGGCGATCCTCAGGGACGGCAGCGGCCATCGCGGGGCACGGGTGGTCCGCGGCTGGGCGACGATCGCCTCCGGGCCGGCGACCGCCTCCGGCTGGCAGTACTTCCGGTCGGGCACCCGGACGATCGAGCCCGACGACGTGGTGATGATCGAGCTGGGGACGGTCGCCGACGGCTACTGGGCGGATCACACCCGCACCGTCGTCGCCGGCACGCCGACCGCCCAGCAGCGCGCCGCCTTCGACGCCGCGCGCGGTTCGCTCGCGGCCTCCTTCGAGGCGGCCGTGCCGGATGCCACCGGCGACGCCGCCGACACCGCCGCCCGCGAGTTCTGCCGCGCGGCGGGCTTCGAGCAGTTTCCCCACCACACGGGCCACGGGACCGGCTTCCGCTATCACGAGACCCGCCCGGCGATCCTCCCCGGCAGCGATGCCGTGATCGAGGCGGGCATGGTGATCGCCTGCGAGCCGGGGATCTACGAGGAGGGTCTCGGCGGCTTCCGCTGGGAGGACAACGCGGTCGTCACCGCGACCGGTGCACGCCCCCTCGCGACGAGTGACTATGGCGTCGACTGATCGAGAAGCGGATGTCAAGGCGGCCGCGGCGGGGTCCGACGGCGATGCGGAGCTGCCGCTGAGCGGGGTTCGCATCGTCGAGCTCGCCAGCGTGGTGGCCGGCCCCAGCGTCGGCAAGTACCTCTCCGACTTCGGCGCCGAGGTGATCAAGGTCGAGCGCCCCGGGCTCGGCGACTCCACCCGTGAGATGGGCCAATCGGTCGGGAGCAGGTCGGCCTGGTGGGTGGTGATGGGGCGCAACAAGCGCTCGGTCACGATCGACCTCAAGAGCGAGGAGGGCCGCGGCGCCTTCCTGCGGCTCTGCCGGACCGCCGACGTCGTCGTCGAGAGCCAGCGACCGGGCGTGCTCGAGTCCTTGGGGCTGGCCCCCGAGGTCCTCCAGGAGGAGAACCCCGAGCTCGTCGTCGTGCGGATCTCGGGCTTCGGCCAGACGGGCCCCTACGCCCGCCGGCCGGGATTCGGCACCCTGGCCGAGGCGTTCTCGGGGCTGGCCAGCGTGACCGGTACCGAGAGCGGCCCGCCGATGCTGGCGCCGACGGCGATCGCCGACGAGGTGGCGGGCCTGTTCGCGACCTGGGCCCTGATGGTGGCCCTCTACGGGCGCGACGTCGGCGGCGGGGCCGCCCAGGTGATCGACGTGTCGCTCTTCGAGGCTCTGATGAGCACCCTCGGGCCGCTCCCGACCCTGTACCGGGAGAACGGGTACCTCCAGGGGCGTCACGGCTCGCGCCTGCCCTGGTCGGCGCCGCGCAACATCTACCGCAGCCGCGACGGCGAGCACTTCGCGCTCTCGGGGACCGCGCCGGGGCCGGCGATGGCGGTCCTGCGCCTCGTCGGCGGCGAGCAACTGGCCGCCGATCGGCGCTTCAGCTCGGCCCAGGGGCGAGGCGAGAACGCCGACGAGCTGGACCGGATCGTCGCCGCCTGGATCGCCGAGCGCGACGCCGACGAGCTCGACCGGATCTTCGCCCGCGAGGACATCGCCGCGGTGCGGGTGATGGACCTGCGCCAGGCGCTCGAACACCCCCACCTGCGCGCCCGCGAGAGCGTCATCGAGGTCGAGGACGAAGAGGTGGGCACGGTCGCGATGCAGGCGCCGGTGCCGCGGTTCAACCGCACGCCGGGGCGCATCCGTCATACCGGGCCCCGCCTCGGGGCCGACAACGACGAGATCCTCAAGGAGCTCGGCCTCACCGCCGCGCGGAAGGAGACACAGTCATGACCGAGCCCCCACGCGGGCGGGTCCACCGCGCCCGCTTCGAGCGCTTCGGCCGCCTCTACGAGGAGCTCGTCCCGGGCGACCGGTTCGAGCACTGGCCCGGCAAGACGATCACCGAGGCCGAGGACCATGTCTTCTGCCTGCTGACGATGGCATCCAGCCCGCTGCACGTGGACGCCGAGTTCGCGCGGGAGAGCATGCCGGGGGGGCGCAACCTGGTGGTCGGGACCTACGTCTACTCCCTGGTGCTGGGGATGAGCGTCCCAGACATCTCGGGCCGGGCCACCGTCAACCTTGGGCTCGAGAACCTGCGTCACGTCGCTCCGGTCCACCACGGCGACACCATCTACGCGTCGACCGTGGTCAAGGACCGCCGCCCGTCGCGTTCGCGGCCCGGCCTCGGCATCGTGACCGTCGAGACGGAGGCCACCAACCAGCACGGGGAGCGGGTGCTCGAATTCACCCGCAGCTTCATGGTCCCGCGGGACGAGGGCGGGCGCGATGCGGAGGGCTCGAGCAGCACCGACTCAACACAACAAGGAGGTCAAGATGTCTGATGAGCGTGTGGCGCTGGTAACCGGAGGGGCGCGGGGAATCGGCGCCGCGGCGTGCCAGGCGTTCCGCGAGGACGGCGTCCGCGTCGCCGTCGTCGACATCGACGCCGACGCCGCCGAAGCGACCGCCGCGGAGCTCGACCCGACCGGCGAGCGGGCCCGCGGCTTTGCCGCCGACGTCAGCGACGGCGCCTCGGTGGACGCGATGGTCGCCGCCGTCGTCGCGGCCTTCGGCCGGCTCGACGTGCTCGTCAACAACGCGGGCATCATCCGGCCGGGCGCCACCCAGGAGCTCTCCGACGCCGACTGGGACGACCTCGTCGGCGTCCACCTCGGCGGCACCTTCCGCTGCTCCCGGGCCGCCTTCCCCCACCTCAAGGCCGCTCAGGGCTCGATCGTCAGCACCGCTTCGGTCGCGGCCCGGGTCGGGTTCTCCAAACGGGCCTCCTATTGCGCGGCCAAGGGGGGCATCCTCGGCCTGACCAGGTGCCTCGCGGTCGAGTGGGCGCCGCACGGCGTCCGCGTCAACGCGGTCGCCCCCGGCCACACCCGCACCCAGCTGGTCGACCACGCGATCGAGTCCGGCGTCCTGCCGCCGGAGCGGCTCGAGGCGCGGATCGGGCGGATCCCGATGGGCCGGATGGCGACGCCGGCCGAGATCGCCGCGGGGATCGTCTTCCTCGGCTCGCCCAAGGCGAGCTACATCTCCGGCGAGACCCTCTACATCGACGGCGCCTTCTCGGTCAACGCGGACGAGCTTCCGGTGGAGGCATGACCGCCGCGCCCCCGGCCGGCGCCGTGACCGGGTCGGTGCACACCGGGTTCCAGGTCGCCGACCTCGATCGCTCGGTCGACTTCTACGTCGGCCTGCTCGGCCTCGAGCTGCGTTCACGGCACGTGACCGACGCGCCCTACATCGGCGAGCTGGTCGGGTACCCGGGCGTCGAGCTGAACGTCGCGTTCGTGGGGATACCCGGCTCCGAGCACTGGCTCGAGCTGCTCGAGTACCGCAACGTCACCCGGGAAGCGGTGGACCCGGCCAACGCGAACCCCGGCACCGCGCACATCTGTCTCACGGTGACCGATCTCCGCGGGCTCCACGCGCGGCTGGAGCAGGCCGGCGTCGAGTTCGTCAGCGGGCCGGTCATGCCCACCGCCGGGATCAACCAGGGCCGGTTGGCCCTCTACATGAAGGATCCCGACGGGATCCGGGTCGAGCTCCTGCAGCTCGAGCGGGTGGACCTCTGATGCGCCCGAGCACACACGAGGAGGAGATGAAGCAATGTTGCTAGCTACGGAGCCCGTCGGCCTCGACCGGCTCGAGGTGTTCGCCAACGGCCTCGATCACGCGGAGGGCATCGCGATCCTGGAGGACGGCACGATCTACGTCGGCGGCGAGGCCGGCCAGGTCTACCGCGTCGAGGACGACGGGACCTTCGCCGAGGTGGCGAGGACCGGGGGCTTCTCCCTCGGGCTCGCGGCTGATCGGGAGGGGGCGCTATACGTCTGCGACAACGTGCGAAAAGCCGTCCTCAAGGTCGATCCGGGGAGCGCCGAGGTCGAGGTTTTCAGCTCCGGCCTGCCGGAGCGACCGATGGCGGTCCCGAACTGGGGCGCCTTCGACGGCGACGGCAACTACTACGTCTCCGACTCCGGCGATTGGCTTGCCTCCGACGGGTTCATCTGGGTGGTCCGTCCGGGAGGGCGGACGGAGGTGTGGAGCGAGGAGTCGGTCAATTTCCCCAACGGGCTGGCCGTCGCCCCCGACGGCTCCCGGGTGTTCGTGGTCGAGAGCGCGCCGGACGCGGCGATCGTCGAGATCCCGATCGCGGCGGGCGGCGCCGCGGGCCCGCGGCGCGTCCTCTGTGATCTCGGGCTCGCCGTCCCCGACGGGATCGCCGTCGCCGCCGACGGCTCCCTGATCGTCGCCTGCTACCGGCCGGACGTGATCTACCGATGGCACGAGCGCGACGGCCTGGAGATCCTCGCGGGCGACCCGCAGGGGGTCGTCCTCGCCGCCCCGACGAACGTCGCCTTCCGCGGCGAGGGACTGGGCGAGCTGATCGTCCCGAACCTCGGTCGGTGGCACCTGACGCGCGGCGAGCTCGGCGTCAGCGGCACCCCGCTCTTCTATCCAACCGCGTCGCAACTGGAGGGCTGAACGCATGTCTAGGACACCGAACGTCGACGAGCATCTGCTCGAGCGCCTCTTCGACCTGAGCGGAAAGGTCGCGGTCGTCACCGGCGGGGCGAGTGGGTTGGGCGAGGCGATCAGCCTCGGCTTGGCCCAGGCCGGTGCGATCGTCGTGGTCGCCGACATCAACCGCGAGTCCGTCGACGGGCTGCTTGCCGCGGTCGACGGCCGCGACGAGCGGCTCTTCGGGGCCGAGGTGGACGTCACCGACAAGCAGTCCCTCGAGGGCCTGGTCGCCGACGTCGTCGCCACGCATGGTTCGCTCGACGTCCTCGTCAACAGCGCCGGCACGGCGGCGCGGCACGTCGCCGAGGACTTCCCCGAGGAGGACTGGGACCGGGTCGTCGGGCTGAACCTGAAGGGCTCCTTCCTCGCCTGCCAGGTGGCCGGGCGGCAGATGCTCGAGCAGCGCTCGGGAAGCATCGTCAACCTCGCCTCGATCGGCGCCTCGATCGCCTATCCGCACACCACCGCCTACCTGCAGAGCAAGGGCGGGGTGGCGCAGCTGACCAGGAGCCTGGCGCTCGAGTGGATCGACCGCGGCGTGCGCGTCAACGCGCTGGCGCCCTGTCTGTTCGACACCCCGCTCGTGCGGGCCTCCGACGCGAAGGCGAGCCTGACCAGCGAATGGATCACCGCGCGCACCCCGATCGGGCGCCGCGGCGAGCCGCACGAGATGGCGGGTCCGGCGGTGTTCCTGGCCTCCGAGGCCGCCTCGATGGTCACCGGCCACATCCTCCAGGTGGACGGGGGGTACCTGATTGCGTGAGCTGGAGCCGACAGGCCTGACAATCGATGCGATCGACGCGGCGACGCTCCGCGCCAAGCTGCCCTCGCCGGTCAACTTCGGCGCCTGGCGGATGGCTTATCGGGAATACGTCGTGGTGCGCGTGAAGGTGAGCAACGGCCTCGAAGGCTGGGCCTTCACGCTGACCCGCGACGGCCCGGTCGCGGAGGCGATCTCGATGTGGCTGGCGGCGCGCTACCGGGGCGCCGCCCTCGACGATCCGGGCGCGGCCTTCGCCCAGGCTCAGCGGTCGAGCCTGGCGTCGCTCTCGGCGGGAGTCGGGCTGCGGGCGCTCTCGGTCGTCGATCTGGCGGTCTGGGACGCGCTGGCCAAGGCCCACGAGATCTCGATCGCGCGCCTGCTCACGGGCGAGCCGGCGAGCCCGCGGCCGGTCACGGCGATCATCGGCTACCCGCCGACCATGGACGGCGAGGCCGTCGGCGAGCAGACCCGGGAGCTGGTCGAGGCCGGGTGGCGGCGGTTCAAGCTGCCGATCTCCGGGGACCGGGAGCTGACGCTCGAGCGGGTCGAGGCGGCCGCCGCCGCCGCTCCCGGATGCTCGCTGGCGATGGACTGGGCGTGGGTCTTCGACGACGTCGAGGAGGCCGCCCGGCTGCTCGAGGCCCTGCCCGCACGGCTCGACTTCGTCGAGGACATCTTTCCCCCCGGCGACGCCGAGCGGGTGGCCGCGTTCCGGCGCCGCATCCCGATCCCGGTGGCGATGGGCGACGAGCAGGGCGGCTCCTACTATCCCGACGCCCTGATCGCCGCCAAGGCCGTGGACATCGTCCGCGTCGACCTGACCTGCATGGGGGGGATCTCCGGCGCCAGGCAGGTGATCGAGAAAGCCGCCGGCGCCGGCCTGTCCTGCCTGCCGCACATGTTCGCCCACGTCCATTCCCAGGCGATCGGGGCGCTCGGCCTCGCCGACGCGCCGGTGGAGTGGGGCGTGCCGTGGACCGGGGTGGATCCATACGCCGATTCCCTGGCGCGACCCGAGGTCGACGACGGCCTGATGCGACCGCTGCCCGAGGCCCCGGGGTTCGGCGAGCTCGTCAACCGGGACTGGATCGGCGACCAGGAGGTCGTCGCGGACCCGGCGGGGATCCTCGCGTGAAGTTCCTGGTGAGGATCGAGGTGCGCCTTCCGCCCGACCTCGCCCCGGAGGCTCGGTCGGAGCTGTTGGAGGACGAGCGGCGGCGCGGGCGCGAGCTGAAGGAGGCGGGGCTGATCGTCGACATCTGGCGGATCCCCGGACGGCTCGAAAACGTCGGCATCTGGTCGGCGCAGGGGCCGACCGCGCTCCACGAGGCGCTTCGCTCCCTGCCGGTCGCCGGGTATGCCGAGATCGAGGTGACGGCCCTCGCCCGCCATCCCCTGACCGACGACGGGGACGACCTTGCGTAGCGCGGGCGCGGCGACGCTCGACGAGCTCCTCACCTCCCCGTCGTTCGTGGCGGACCCCTACCCGGTCTACGCGCGGCTGCGGGAGGAGGCGCCCGTCTACTGGTGCGATCCCTGGGAACAGTGGATCGTCACCCGGCATGCCGACGTCGAGGAGATCCTGAAAAGCCCCGACCGGTTCTCCAGCAGCGGCTGGGAGGCGCGGTTCCTGGGGCTGCTTCCGGACGGCTTCCGGGAGCAGCTGCCGCGGGTCGTCGGCCACTACGAGACCCCGGTCCTCTCGAACACCGACCCGCCCGATCACCGGCGCCTGCGGACGTTGGTCGTGAAGAGCTTCACGCCGCGGGTGCTGAAGGGGATGGCGCCGGCGATCGAGCGCCTGGTCGACGAAATGCTGACCCCACTCGAGTCCCAGGACGAGATCGAGATGATCTCCGAGTTCGCCTACCCCCTGCCGGCGACGGTGATCGCGCAGTTGCTCGGGGCCCCGGTGGAGTCTGGCGAGGATTACTCGCGCTGGTCGGCGGACGTCGTCGCCTTCGTCGGAACCGGATCCCCGGACGCCGGTCGCTCCGAACGCCTCGAGGCCAGCCTCGGCGCCTTCCGCGCGCACCTCGAGCCGCTCCTGCGCGAACGGCGCGAGCGGCCTCGCCAGGACCTGCTGAGCCATCTCGTCGCCGACCACGACGGCGACTCCCTCACCGACCGCGAGCTGGTCGCGACCTGCGTCACCCTGCTGTTCGCCGGGCATGAGACCACCGCCAACCTGATCGTCAACGGGCTGCTCTCGTTGCTGCGGAACCCGGAACAGCTCGCGCTGCTCCAGGAGCGGCCGGAGCTGATGGCGGCGGCGGTCGAGGAGATGCTGCGGTTCGAGGGGCCGGTCCAGCGGGTCCGCCGGGTCGCGACCGAGGATCTCGAGCTCGGCGATCGGGCGATCCGCCGCGGCGATTCGGTCATGGGCTTCATCGGGGCCGCGAACCGGGATCCATCGGTGTTCGAGGCCCCGGACCGGTTCGACATCACCCGCGAGCCGAGTCACCTGGCCTTCGGCAAGGGGATCCACTTCTGCGTCGGCGCGGGGCTCTCCCGGATCGAGGCGCCGATCGCCCTGGCGGCGGTCCTCGCCCGCTTCCCGGATCTGGAGCTGGCCGGCGAGCCCGTCTGGAAACCCAACATCACCTTCCGCGGACTCGAGCGGCTGGCGGTCCGACGCGGGCACCCAAGAAGTATGGACGTATAACTAAATGACTGATACATTCATCTAGTTAGACAGGAGTCCACCGTGCCACCGCCGGCGCGCAACCCAGGAGGTTCCCGATGTCCCTGCTCACCGCATTGGTCCCGACCGCGGACTGGAGCGGCCCCGGCTGGTGGGTCGTCTTCTTCCCGATCGGTTGGTTCGCCCTCTTCTTCCTGATCTTCTTCGTCTTCCGTCGCCTCGGCCCGTGGGGTTGCGGCTGGGGCCTTGCCTACGGGCCTCGTTACGGCCGCCGTGGCTGGGGCGGGGCGGCCGATCCGCTCGACGTCCTCGATCGGCGCTTCGCCGAGGGCGACATCGACGCGGAGGAGTACCGCAGCCGCCGCGCGACGCTCGAGCGAGAGGGGTGAGGGGTGGGTTCGACCCCCGCGCGACGCTCGAGCCGCAGGAGTGAGGGGCAGGCCGCCCGCGCTCAGGCGGCGACGGTGCGGGCGAGGAGCGCCGTGAGCTCCTCGAAGTGGCGCTCGGCGGCGGCCTCGTCGTAGGCGGGGGTGTCGGCCATCGTGTAGCCGTGCGCGGCGCCCGCGTACACCTCGGCGCGGAACTCCTTGCCGGCCGCGCGCAGGGCGCCTTCTACGGTCGCGATCTGCGCCGGCGTCGCGCTTTTGTCGTGGTCGGCGAAGCCGAGGTAGAGCTCGGCGTCGATCGCCGCCGCGCCGAGGTGCGGGCTGTCGTCACCATCGCCGACCAGGCCGCCGGTGTGGAAGCAGCCGAGGGCCGCGACCCGGTCCGGGTAGGCGGCGGCGATCCGCCAGCCCAGCCGCCCGCCCATGCAGTAGCCGGTGATCGCCACGGGGCCGCCGCCCGCCTCCTCCTCCAGCCGGTCGAGGTAGGCGGCGCCGTCGGCGACGATCCGCTCCGGCGTCAGCGCCCGCATCAGCGGCATCACCCGGCCGAAGACCTCGCCGCGGCGCTCGGGGTCGCCGAGCCCGTCGAGCGAGACGACCGGCGCCCGCCCCGCCCGGTAGAAGACGTTGGGCGCGAGGACGACGTAGCCCATCGCGGCGACGCGGTCGGCCATCCGCTCGATCTGCGGCCGCAGGCCGAAGGCGTCGATCAGGAAGAGGACGCCGGGATGGGCGCGGCCGTCGCCGGGCCGGGCCAGGTAGGAGTCGGCGACCCCGTCCGCGGTGTTGACGTCGATCGTCTCGCCCACGCACGGGAGGATATGGAGGAGCGAGCGGCGGCCGCCGACCTCCACCGGGCTCAGGGCTCGAGCCCGCCCGCCGTGGCCCGAGCCGGCCCCACGCTCAGCCGCCAGAGGCGCGAGTCCGGCGCGGAGATCAGCGACCCCCGGCCGCCCGGGGCGCAGACCCCGCACCAGATCTCGTACGCGTAGGCGCCGGGACGCAGGTCGGGGATCGTGAAGTCGAGCAGGTAGCGGGGCGGGTCGCCGCTTTCGGGGTCGTTGCCGCCGGCCGGCGGGATCGCGCGGCCGAGGTAGGTGAAGGGCGCGCGGCGCGGCGGGGCGAGCGTGCTCGGCGCGCAGAGCGCCTTCGGACCGCATTCGATCAGCTGTGGCGCCCGCGAGCGCGGGACCAGCGAGACGCCGAACCAGGCGGGCGGGTCCTTCTTGGTGCCGAGCATGCACGGCCCGTGTTCGAACCCTTTCGGGTGACGCTGGCCTTTCGGCCCGACGCAGGGCGGGAAGCAGAACCCGCAGCCCAGGGTCAGGGTGACCGACGTCCCCGGCGCGCCGCCGTGGCGGCTGACCTTTTCCACCCCGACGGCGGCGTGCGCCTGCGTCGCCGCGAGCGCCATCACGATCGCGACGAGCGCGGCCGCGCCGGCCGCGGCCAGTGCGATCGCCTTCGTCGTCGCGGTCGCATGCGATCTACGCATCTGCATGGTGTCTCCTCTCCTCGGTGTCACGCGCCTCTGCCCCTCCTACAACCGCCGCGCGGGATCGGTTCCCGCCCGGATCCGGGAACCGATCGGCGGGTCGCGTTGTAGAACGGGTTGGTGGCGGGCGAAACCATCGCCGAGGAGTCCCTGCTGACCCGCGCCCGGGAGGGCGACGTGCGCGCCTACGAAGAGCTGGTCGAACGGCATCAGGAGACGGCGTTCCGGGTCGCCTGGCTGATCACGCGCTCGAGCGCCGACGCCGAGGAGGCCGTCCAGGACGCCTTCCTCAAGGCCTACCGCGCCCTTGGTCGCTTCCGCGCCGGGGCGCCGTTCCGGCCGTGGCTGCTGCGGATCGTCGCCAACGAGGCGCGCAACCGGCGGGTCGCGGTCGTGCGGCGGGAGCGGCTCGCCCTGCGCCTCCACGAGGAGCGGCGGCCCGCCGTCGCCGGCGCCGCCGAGGCGGAGGCGCTCGCGGCCGCCGAGCGCGAGGCGCTCCTCGCCGCCGCCGCCCGACTCGACGAGCGCGACCGCCTGGTCATCGGCGCGCGCTTCTTCCTCGGACTGAGCGAGGCGGAGACCGCGGCCACCCTCGGCGTCCGCCGCGGCACCGTCAAGTCACGCCTCAGCCGCGCGCTCGGCCGGCTGCGAAAGGAGATCGAGCGAGATGGCTGAACTCCAGCAGCGCCTCGCCGAGCTTGCCGAGCGGCTCGACTTCCCCGCGACCCCGCCACTGGCCGCACGGGTGGGGGACGAGCTGCGCGCCGCCGAGCCCCCGGCCCACCCGCGACGCACCACCCCCCGTCCGCGCCGCGGTACGACCGACCCGCCACGCGCCGCCACCCCTCGCCCGCGACCCGTCACCCCCGGCCCGCGACGCACCACCCCCCGTCCGCGCCGCGGCGCCCAACGCCCGCGCCGCGGCGCCACGCGCATGCGCCTGGCGCTCCTCGTCGTCCTTGCGGCGCTGCTGCTGGCCGCCGGCGCCGTCGCCGCCGTCCCCGCGACCCGGCACGCCGTCCTCGAACTGCTCGGCCTCCGCGGCGAGACGATCGAGCGGGTGCCGCGCCTGCCGGAGAACGCGCGGGCGAAGCCGGCCTGGCGGCTCGGCCGCCCGACGACCCTCGCCGCCGCCCGCCCGCGCCTGTCCTTCGCGCCGCTCCTGCCGGCCGGCCTCGCGGGCCCGAATGGCGTCTTCCTCAACTACGGCACCCCGGGCCGCTCGCTGAACCTCACCTACCCGCCGCAGCCGGGCCTGCCGCGCTCGCGCTTCACCGGCGTCGGCCTCCTCGTCAACGAGCTGAACGGCCACGCCGCGCCGGGCTTCTACGGCAAGATGGTGCCCCGCGACGCCCGCATCGAGCGCTTCGGCATCGACGGCCGCTTCGCCGTCTGGGTCGAAGGCCTGCACCTCTTCTTCTACAAGCCCACGACCGACCACACCTTCCACATCGGCCACTCGCGCCTCGCCGCCAACGCGCTCCTGGTCCAGCGCGGCAACGTCATGGTCCGACTCGAGGGCAAGTTCGACAAAGCGACCGCGACCGCGATCGCCCGCACGCTCGGGCGCTAGTCGATTGATTCCACGGCCTGCACGCCCGGGGGAGGGTTCATGCCCCGCAAGCTGGCGCCCGGGGTAGGGACCCGCCCCTCTCGCCACGGCCCGGGCAGGCTGTGGCCGTGGCGAGAGGGGCGGGTGTGCGGAAGGTGTGGAGGGACCCTCGCGGGAGGCGCACGGGAGGGTCACGGATCCGTGACGGGACGCCCACGACGGGCGCCGAGGTCCGGGTCCCGAACGGTCAGGGATCTCCCCGGTTGGAAATCCGCGTATGGCGCGGGTTTCCAACCACGCGGATCCCCGGTCGTCCTACCGTGGTTCGAAATCCACGCCACAGGTGGATTTCGAACCACGCGAGCTCCCGGCCGCCGGATCCGTGACGGAGATGCCGGGAACTCCACGCTTCCTCCCGTGTTGTCCAACACCGACCTACGCGCTGTCGACTTTTGGGTCCCTATGGGGGACCAAAAGTCGACAGCGCGATCCCGGCCTCTCGGTCCCGGCCCGGAGAAGCCTCAGGGGGCCTTCCGGGGCCGGAGAGTGTGACGTTCCCGGCATCTCTGCGACCGATCCGGCCGAGGTGTGGAGGCTCTCCGACCCGATCGTCACGGAAGTCCGACTTCGCAACGTCCCTGTGCCGCCTCTCCCACGCAAGCCTCACGTCCTGGGCTCCTCATGGGGGTCACAGCCTGCCAGGACCCCCCATGAGGAGCCCAGGACACCCGCACCCATCTCGGACGGCCACCCGCCCGCACGTATCCACATTCCTACGTTGGGGCCGCTTTCCCGGGTTAGGATCGGAAAGCTCATCCAACGGGAAGGCAGTTCGTGAACGCCAACCGCGAGCTCTGGGAGAAGGGTGACTTCACGCGCATCGCCGCGACCATGCGGGCGAGTGGCGAGGCGCTGGTGGACGGGCTCGGGATCGCCCCGGGGATGGCGGTCCTGGACCTCGGCTGCGGCGACGGGAACACGGCGCTGCCCGCCGCCGAGTGCGGCGCCGAGGTGCTCGGCGTCGACCTCACCGCCAAGCTGCTGGCCGCCGGCGAGGCCCGCGCCGTCGCGGCGGGCCTCGACAACGTCAGCTTCCAGGAGGGCGACGCCTCGCAGCTGGTCGACCTCGAGGATGAGCGCTTCGACCTCACGCTGAGCGTCTTCGGGGCGATGTTCGCGCCGCGCCCTTATGACGTCGCCAAGGAGATGGTGCGGGTGACGCGGCCGGGCGGGCGGATCGTGATGGGCAACTGGATCCCCGGCGACCCGACCCTGGTCGCGCAGATCCTGAAGATCGCCGCCGCCTACTCGCCACCGCCGCCGAAAGGGTTCATCAGCCCGATGACCTGGGGGATGGAGGACGAGGTCGTCGCGCGTTTCGGCGAGGCCGGGGTCCCCGCCGGGCAGGTCGGCTTCGAACGCGCCTCCTGGATCTTCGATTACGCGGGCACGCCGGAGGAGCTGGTCGGGCTCTTCCGCGACTACTACGGCCCGACGATGAACGCGTTCGCCGCCGCCGCGGCCGACGGACGCGAGGGCCTGCTCCAAGCCGAGCTCGACGCCCTCTTCGCCGACCAGAACCGCAGCCTGGACGGCGGCACCGAAATCGCGGCGACCTTCCTGCTGGTGAATGTCACGCGTTCCTATCCATAGGAGGTAGCGAGATGAAATACATGTGCATCGCGCGGCCGGGCCCGTTGCCGCCCAGCCCTGACCAGTTCGACGCGGCGCTCGAGTGGCTGCAAGGCCAGCTCGACGACGGCACGCTGGACTGCCTGTACGGGTTCCTCGAAGGCGGCGGCGTCGCCATCGCCAACGCCGACTCGCACGCCCAGGCGCTCGAGCAGATGACCGAATACCCGCTCTACGGGATGGTCACCTGGGAGGTGACGCCGGTGCTCGCCTTCGGCGAAGGCGACGAGATGATCCGGGCCAAACTGGTCGAGGCCCAGGCGGCGATGGGCGGCGCCGCGGCGTAGCCGACCGCTCAAAATGCCTCCGCGCCCGAGTTTCGGTCGCCGAGAGACCGAAACTCGGGCGCGGAGATCCCTGACTCAGTATCCGTAGGCGCCGCCCGAGCTTTCTTCTTCGGTTTCCGGTTCGGCTTCGGCGCCGCCGCCGGTCGCCTGGCCCATGACCGCGGCACCCTTTGCGTCGAGCGCGAACCAGGTGCCTTCGACTTCGTTGCCGTTCGCTTCGCCCGGCGCCGTGTCCGCGGCGTAGGTGTAGAGCGGGTGGCCTTCGTAGGTCACCTGCATGGTGCCGTCCTTGCGCTTCGTGGTGCCGAGGGCGGCGGCCATCGCGCCTTCGCCCGCGGTCGGCTTGCCGGTCGTCGTCACCGGTGGCCAGGCCGCTTCGCAGCCGCCGTAGCATTCCGATTTCGTGCCGTTGTCGACCGTGAAGTCGTAGACGGTCATCCCTTCCGAGTCGACGAGGACGGTCCCGAGGCCTTCGACCTGGGCCGTGCCGATCGTCCCGCCGGACCCGGAGTTGCTCGCCTTCACCGCGTTGCCTTCACCGCCGCCCGCGCCGCTCGATTCGGTGCCGGAGCTGCTCGAGCCGCCGCCGCAGCCGGCGATCGCGAGCGCGCCGAGCACCGCCGCCAGGCCGAGCGCGAACATCACCTTCTTCGGGGTCTTCATCACTTTCATACCTCCTCGGGGGTTGCGCCCGGGGGTACGCGCGGCGGGCCCGCCGGGTTCAGCGCGGCGGCTTGATCCGCAGGTCGGCGACGCCGATCATGGTCGCGCTCGCGATCACCGGGAACTGGCCGGCCTTGGTCGCCTTGAAGGAGATGATCGAGCTTTCCTCGATCGACTGCTTGATGTTCAGCCCGCGGATTTCGAAGGCGAACGGTTCGTCGGTTTCGATCTCGAAGCGGACCTTTTCGCCCTTGCGGAAGGTGAGCTGCCTGGGGCCGGCGTCGGTGGGCGGGGCGCCGCCGATCACTTCCACGACCGGCACCGGCCGCTGCTTGGCGGGCGGCTTCTGCTGGGCCGGCGCCCCCTGGCCCGGCGATTGGGCCTGGGACGGGGCCGTCGCCGTGGTCGTCGTCTGTCCCGTCGTCGTCCCGCCTTCGTTGACTTTCGGCGCGTCGATCGTCCCTTCCGAGTGGACGAAGACGAAGTAGACGAGGACGCCGAGCCCGATCACGAGCCCGAGGACGATCCCGAGGGCCCAGTCGACCCAGCGCCGCCTCATGGCGATTCCGGCGGCCCGATCTGCGGCGAGCGGGTCGGGGCGGCGAGCCCCAGATAGGCGACGATCTGGTAGCCGCCGGGGTTGGTCTGGATCGGCGCGTTCTTCCAGTTGTTGGCGAGCCAGACGTTGCCGGAGGGGTCGATCGCGACGCCGGTGTTGCGGACCAGGCCGTCGAAGCCGTACCCGGACTTCGGCGAGATCGCGGCGCCGCGGCGGCGCTTGCCGGGCGGGCAGTTGCGCGGCTCGGTCCCGCAGAGCTCCGACAGGCGCCGGCCGCCGAAGTTGGCGACCCAGACCTGGTCGGCGCCGTCGACGGCGATGCCCCAGGGGTTGGTGAGGCCCGCGCCGGTGATCGGGCCGCCGCCGGCCGGCTCACCGCTCGGCTTCAGCAGCGTGACGTCGCCGCCGCCCTTGCCGGCCCTCTGCTCCGCTTCGTTTGCGGGCACCTTGCCGGGGCAGGGCGCGACGACCCACTTCGAGTTCGACACCCACATGTAGCCGTTGCTGTCGCCGGCGATGCCGAGCGGCAGGTGCAGGCCGCCGCCGGTGGCGAGGCTCAGGGGCTTGCCGGCGGTGGAGAGGCGGGCCACCGAGTTGCTCGAGTTGCCGGTGGCGAAGACTTCGCCCCGCGCGTTCACTGCGGCGCCGAAGGGCCGTTCGAAGCCGACCTGGCTCCCCGCGGTGATCCCCGCTTCGCCGAAGTTGAGCGCCTTGGCCGGGTCGCCTTCGACGACCTTGGTGACGCTGTCGTTGCCGCAGTTGGCGAGCCAGATGTTGCCGCCCTGGTCGGTGACCGTCCCCTGCGGCCAGCTGATCCCGCCGACTTCCCAGCCGCCCGGGGGCGAGAGCGCTTTGCCGGAGAGGCTGAAGACCGAGGCGCTGTAGTGGTTGGCCTCGGTTTCGCAGCCCTTGCCTTCGAAGCCGAAGTTGCCGAGCCAGACGCGGTTCGAGGGGTCGATCGTGATCCCGAATCCGACCCCGCTGAGCCCGCCGCCCTTATATGGAGCGCCGGGGTAGGTCTGGCCGGTCGGGGTGAAGCGGAAGAGCTCGTCGCTGCCGCAGGCGGGCTTGCGCGATTCGCGGCTGTAGGCGTAGTTGTTGCCGACCCAGATGTTGCCTTCGGCGTCGATCGCGAAGTTGCCGGGGCCGTCCATGCCGGGCGGGTCGCCTTCGAAGCGCAGGGCGAGGGTCCAGGCGTCGGGGGCTTCGCCCGGGGCGAGCGCCGGGCTCCAGGTCCCGCGGCGGTGCGCGGCGGCAAGCGAGAGCTTGTAGAGCCCGCGGACGTCGTGCCACGGGTAGCGGGCGATGTCCACGGCCGCCGACAGGGTGTCGGTGGCGGGGCCGCCGCCGGGGGCCCGCGCCTTGGAGAGGAGGCGGACGCAGCCGAGGTCCTGGCGGCGGCAGATCGTCAGCAGGTTGGCGAGCGCGTTGAAGGTGCGCAGGGTGGAGGTCGACCTGCCGTTGGGGAACTCCCGCAGCACTTTGGCGAGGCCGCCGCCGAGGTCGACGAGGTCCCCGCTCATCGCCGCCGCGTTGCGCAGGCCCGGGTTCTGGCCGACGACGACGCCGTCGACGCCGATGAACTGGGCCATCGCGAAGCCCATCGCCACCGTGGTGCGCTCGTTCACCTTGACCCGGCGCGGGATTCGGCCTTCGCCGAGCGCCGCGGCGAGGCGGTAGCTCTGCCCGTAGATCGGGTAGCCCGCTTCGGCGGCGCCACCGGGGCGGGTCGCGAGGAGGTAGGTGACCTGGCCGGGGCGCGCGCCCTTGTAGTGGATGGCGAAGGCGCCGCCGTCGCCGCTGCGGGCGCCGCCGAGCCGCACCGGTAGCCGGTCGCCGGGCAGCGCCGCCATCAGCCGCACGTTCATGCCGCGCAGCGGGACGGTGCCGGCGATCGTCCCGGAGCTCTTGGCCGCGGCCGTCCCAGGCAGCAGCGCCCCCACGAGGATCGACAGCATCACGACAAGACAGCGACGGAACGGCAAGTGGTTCTCCTCTTCGGGCGCGGGCGGACGCAGGCTATTCGCTGAATAGAGTTCGCGCCGAGGAGGACCGGCCCTTTGTACGAGTACGACCCATCCAGCTTCCGCGGCGTCTTCGAGCGCGACTTCGGTTACCTCGCCGGGGTGGCGCGGAACGCCTCGCGGTTCGCCGGTCGGCTCGCGCTGGCCGAGGCCGAGGGCGAGCGCACCTGGACCTACGCGGAGCTCTGGCGCGACGTCGAGCGGCTCGCGGGGGAGCTCGGCGCGCGCGGCGTGCGGCCGGGGGAGACGGTCGTCTTCCAGCTCTTCAACGGGCCCGAGTTCGCGCTGACCTGGCTCGCCGCGATGCGCCTCGGGGCGATCCCGACGCCGATCAACTTCCGCCTCTCGGCGGGCGAAACCGCCCACGTCATCGACGACTCGCGCCCGGCCGCGTTCGTCTTCGACGCCGAGCTCGGCGCGGCGGCGCGCGAGGCGCTCGAGCTGGCGTCCCACGCCCCTGGCTGGACCGCCGTCGTC
>CALCIA010000357.1 GCA_937907435.1 uncultured Actinomycetes bacterium | reverse complement strand
GTGGAGACTCCCCGACCCGATCGTCACGGAAGTCCGACTTCGCGACGTCCCTGTGCCGCCTCTCCCACGCACCCCTCACGTCCTGGGCTCCTCATGGGGGTCACAGCCTGCCAGGACCCCCATGAGGAGCCCAGGACCTCCCTCGGACGGCCGGCAGCGCCACGGACCCCCGCCCCAACCGCCCCTACGCCGCCGCCAACCTCCCCTTCTCGACGGACTCCCAGATCTCGTCTTCCTTCA
Organism: uncultured Actinomycetes bacterium; assembly: GCA_937907435.1. Lineage (GTDB taxonomy): Bacteria > Actinomycetota > Thermoleophilia > Solirubrobacterales > 70-9 > VAYN01. Next base: position 21,560 of record CALCIA010000357.1, on the reverse strand, counting down.
GGTAGTCGTGAATCACCCGCCCATGCGGCAGATCGAAGTCGTAGACCCCGAAGTAGCACTCGAGGATCCGCTTCGGGGCCAGCAAATGCCAGGGGTCGACGCTCGAGACGGTCGGGAACGAGAGGGAGCCGCGGCCGGCGAAGAGGCGGGGCGTGCCGTCCTGGGCTTTGTGGAGGGTGGCCGGGACGTCGAGGCGGACGAGCTCGGCCACCGAGGGGCGCTTGCCGGGCTCGGAGTTGGGGATGATCCGGGTCGAGAGGACCGGCAGGTCCTCCAGCTCGGCCGGGTCGGCGAGGCGGTCGGCGACCATCGTCGCGCTCATCAGCGGCACCCCCGCCGGGCGCTGCACGGTGAAGGTCATCTGCTCGCCGTAGGGGACCTCGCCGCCGCCCCAGTTGCGCTCGAAGACGGCCAGCTTCTTCGCGTAGCCCCAGATCTCGCGGCCGGCGGTGAGCGGGATCTCGTTGTCGACGAGGATGAACGGCTGGTAGAGGTAGGTCTGGCCGGCGAAGGAGGCGCGCACCATCACGTAGGCCTCGTGGTACTGGCCGAAGGTCGAGTACGGCACCCAGCGGGCCCAGGCGATGCAGGTCGGCACCTCGTCGGCGATCTCGAGCCCCGGCGGCAGCAGCGATTCCACGCCCGCGCGATCGGCCTCGTAGACGATGAAGCAGTCCTCGACGTCGCGGTAGAGGTAGGGCGGCGGCGCGTAGGCGCTGCCGGGCCCGATCGGCTGCGAGTAGGAGGCGGCGAAAGCGGCGTTGTCCATCGGATTCCCTCCGTGTAGTGGTCCGCCTCGACTGTAGGTGGGCGCCGGCGCGCGTCGGGCGGCCCGCCGCCCCCGCCTTGTGGATTCCCCTACTTCGAGTCGAAGCCGCCGTCGACCAGGTAGACGGCGCCGTTGACGAACGACGCCTCGTCGGAGGCGAGGAAGAGCGCCGCCGCGGCAAGCTCCTCCGGCTGCGCCCAGCGGCCGATCGGCGCCGATTCGACAGCTTCCATCACCGCCGCGTCGGGCGAGGCGAAGATCTCCTTCGTCATCCCGGTCTCCACCGCGCCCGGGCAGAGCACGTTGCAGCGGATCCCCTGCCGCGCGTAGTCGAAGCAGAGCTGCCGGGTGAAGCCGATCACCGCGTGCTTGGAGGCGGTGTAGGCGGCGCCGCCGTTGCCGCCGTTCAGCCCCGCGGTCGAGGCGACGTTGACGATCGCGCCGGCGCCGCGCTCGACCATCTGCGGCAAAAGCGCGCGGGAGGTGAAGAACTGGGCGTTCAGGTTGACGCCGAGGACGCGGTCCCAGACCGCGGTCGGCATGTCGGCGGCGGGCAGGTAATCGTCGAGGATCCCGGCGTTGTTCATCAGCACGTCGACGCGGCCGAAGCGCCCGATCGCCGCCGCGGCCATCGCCGCCACCGCCTCCTCGTCGGCGACGTCGGTGCCCAGCGCGATCGCCTCGCCGCCCGCCGCCTCGATCGCCGCCGCGACCTCCTCGGCCCCCTTCAGGTCCACGACCGCCACCCGCGCCCCCTCGGCGGCGAAGCGCTCGGCACTCGCCCGGCCGATCCCCGAGCCGGCGCCGGTCACCAGCGCCACCTTCCCCTGCAGACGCCCAGCGGCCATCAGGCCCCCCTCTCCGCGTAGACGCCTCGCAGCGCCTTCTTGTCGAACTTGCCGACGCTCGTCTTCGGGATCTCCTCGACGAAGGCGAAGCCGTCGGGCAGCCACCAGCGCGGGACTTCCCGCGCCGCCAGGAACTCGGTCAGCTCGGCCGCCTCGGTGCCCGGGGCGGCGGCGACGCAGGCGAACGGCCGCTCGCTCCAGCGCTCGTCCGGGACCGCGATCACCGCCGCCTCGAAGACCGCCGGGTGGGCCATCAGGGCCGACTCCAGGTCGACCGAGGAGATCCACTCGCCGCCGGACTTGATCACGTCCTTGGCGCGGTCGGTGATCCGCAGGCGGCCGCGCTCGTCGAGCGTCCCGACGTCGCCGGTCCGCAGCCAGCCGCCCGGCGCGAACGCCGCGGCGCTTGCCGCCGGGGACTCGAAGTAGGAGCCCGCGACGACCGGCCCGCGGATCTGGATCTCGCCCTGGCTCTCGCCGTCGCGCGGCAGCTCCGCGCCGTCGTCGCCGACGATCCGCAGCTCGTAGAACGGGCTGACCCGACCCGCGTGTTCGCGCTCGCGCCAGCGCTCGGCGTCGTCGACCTCACCGTCGCCCCGCTCCGGCGGGTCGTGGGCGAGCGCCGCGCCCGGCAGAGTCTCGGTCATCCCCCAGCCCTGCACGACGGCGACGCCGTGGCGGGCCTCGAAGTCCCGCATCAACCCGCCCGGCACCTGGGTGCCGCCGCAGATCGCCAGCTCGAACGCCGAGAGGTCGGCGCCGTGCTCGTCGGCGTGGCGCAGGACGTCCATCCAGATCGTCGGTACGCCACAGCTGGCGGTGATCCGCTCCGCCTCGATCAGCCGGGTCAACGGCCCGGGCTGGAGGAACCGCCCCGGCAGGATCAGGTCGGCACCGACCATCCCCGCGAGGTAGGCGAGGTTCCAGCCCATCGCGTGGAACATCGGGACGACGGCGAGGACGCGATCGCGGCGGCCGATCCGGTAGGTCTCGGTGCCCGCCATCAGGATCGTGTGCAGGGCCAGGCAGCGGTGCGAGTAGGCGACGCCCTTCGGGTCGCCGGTCGTGCCCGAGGTGTAACAGAGGGCCGCGGCGGCGCGCTCGTCGAGCTCCGGCAGGGCGTAGTCGCCGGCGGCGATCGCGGCGGCGCCGCGGGCGAGCAGCTCCTCGTAGCCGTCGTCGCCTTCGCCGTCGCCGCCGCCGAAGACGATCAGGTGCTCCGGCGCGTCGTCCCCGAGCAGCTCGAGCACCGGCCCCAGCGCGTCGAGCAGCGCCCCGTCGCAGACGATCGCCCGGTCGCCTGCGTGGCGCACGGTGTAGGCGATCTGCTCGGGCGAGAGCCGCGGGTTCATGGTGTGGAGGACGAGCCCGGCGCAGGGGACGCCCCAGTAGGCCTCGAGGTGCGGGCGGTTGTTCCAGGCGAAGACCCCGACCCGGTCGCCCGGCGCGAGCCCGAGCTGCGCGAGCCCCGCCGCCAGCGTCTCGGCCCGCGCCCCGACGGTGGCGAGGTTCGAGCGCTCGAGCGTCCCCTCGGAGTCCAGCTGGGTGACGACCTCGGCGTCGCCGTTGATCCCCCGCGCCCGGCCGAGCAGGTGGGTCAGCGTCAGGGGGAAGTCCTGCGTGCCGCCCGCGAGGCCGGCCTCGCTCACAACGAAAGGCCCCCGTCGACCGTGATCGTCTGGCCGTTGACCATCTCCAGGTGCGGTTCGCAGAGCGCCTCGGCGAGGGCCGCCGCGTCGGCCATCTCCACCCCGCGCCCGAGCGGGTTGGCGGCCGCCGAGGCGGCCAGCCGTTCCTCGTAGGTGTCGGGGAACATCGACCGCAGCGCCGCCGTGTCGACCGCGCCGGGGGCGATCGTGATCACGCGGATGCCGCGCGGCCCCAGTTCCTTGGCGAGATAGCGGACGACGTGCTCGCCGAGCGCTTTCGCGGTGCCGAGCGCGCCGTATTCGGGGATCACGAACCGCCCGCCGCGGCTGGAGAGGTAGAAGACGACGCTGCCCCGGCCGAGCAGGTCCCCCGCCTCGCGGATCAGGTCGACGAGCGCGAGCCCGTTGACGGTGACCGACTCCCGCAGCTCCTGCGGGTCAAGCTCCAGCAGCGGCCCGTTCACGGCCTTGGCCGCGCAGTGGACCAGCTGGTCGAGCCGGTCGCAGTGCTCCCGGACGACGCCGATCACCTCCCGCACGCCCTCCACCGTCCCCACGTCCGCCTTGATCAAATGCGGCACTCCCCCGGCCGCGACGACCGCCGCCTCGGCCTCCGCCGCCGCCTCGTCGTTGGCGTGGTAGTTGATGAAGACCTGGTTCCCGTCCCCGGCAAACCGCTCGGCAAGCGCCCTGCCGAGCCCGCTCGACCCCCCGGTGACCAGAATCGCCATGGCGAGACGGTCTCAGATTCACCGCGCGATCTTCGGTCCGTCGGGACTCGCGGCTTGTGGAATCGACGAAGGCGGGCCCGTGGCCCGGGGGTCCTGGGCTCCTCATGGGGGTCCTGGCAGGCTGTGACCCCCATGAGGAGCCCAGGACGTGAGGTGTTCGTGGGGGAGGCGTCACAGGATGTCGCGATGTCGGACTTCCGTGACGATCGGGTCGGAGAGCTTCCACACCTCGGCCGGATCGTTGACGAGGATGCCGGGAACGTCACACCTCCCGTCCCTCCAGGGCACTTTTCCGGACCAGGAACCAGGGCCCGGAACGCGCTGCGTGGATTGCCGGTCCTATGGCACGGGTGATCCACGCAGCGCGCCCGTCGCTGTTGGGCAACACGGGAGGAAGCCCTGCGTTCCCGGCATCTCCGTGACGGGGTCGGACTCCCGTCACGGATCCGTGGCACCCCGGTGACGGATCCGTCGCAAGTGGGAGCGGGTCCGACCGGCCAGGAGCTCCCACGCGGGACCGGTCATGGACCTGGCGTGGTTGGAAACCCTCGCCATACGTGGGTTTCCAACCACGGAAGACCGGGGCCTGTCTGCCGCGGGCCGGCGTGGTTGGGAACTTCGACATGACCGAAGTTTCCAACCACGGAGATTCCTGACCCTCGGGGACCGGCTCCCGGCGCCCTTCGGTGACCGCGCCGGCGCACTCTCGGCGCGCTTCCGTCGCATTCCCGTGCCCGCAGCGCAATCCACTCGTGGAACTACTCGTCTAACTCCGGAAGATCTGCTTGGAGCAGTGGAAACCCCAGGGGTGGTTGCAGTTCGTCAGCGTCTGCACCCGGTAGCGATCGCCCCAGACCAGCTTGCCGCCTTCGAAGGTCAAGTAGACGGTGACGGTCCCCCAGTAGCGCTTGGTCCCGCGCGCCCAGGCGACGGAGCAGCGCTGCTTAGAGCTCGACACGACGGAGCAGGAGGCCCGGTAGTTGCTGTGGCCTCGGAAGCGGCCGCCCAGGCCGAGCTGCAGGGCACGGGTCGCGTAGGTCGTCGCCTGGGCGCGGGACATGGTCGGCAGCGTCGGTGCGGAGGGCGCGGGCGTCGAGGATGCGGGGGCGGGCGCCGGGGTCGGAGTTGGGGTCGGCGTCGGCGGCGCGACCGGGACCTGCGGCGCCCATTCGCCGACCTTCTGGGCGACCCACGGGGCGATGGCGTCGGCTCGCGTGAAGTACTGCGGCAGGGTCGGCGAGCATTGTTCGCTGACGACGTAGGAGGCGACCCCGATCTCGAGCGGTTCCCCCGCCGGGCCGAGCATGAGCAGCGGCCCGCCGCTGTCGCCGTTGCAGACGGAATAACGGGCGTCGGGATAGTCGAGGGCGCAGAGCGACCAGGCGCTTTCGAAGTGGCTCGACTTCGACCGGCAGTATTCGGGCGCCTGGACGGCCGCTTCCCCCACGCGCAGCGTTTCGACCGCCCCGCCGCTCGCCGTGACCTTGCCCCAGCCGGCCATCACCGCTTCGGTGCCGCTGTTCCACGTCTGCGCGGTCGCGAGCTTGACCGGCGGCGCGCTTACCGGCGCCGACAGCTGCAGCACCGCGACGTCCCCGTGAACGGGGGCATAGCCGGGGACCGTGTAGGTGAAGCTGGGATCGACCGCCACCCGACTGACAGCGGAGACGGTCCGTTCGGGCGAGGCCCAGTCCACGTTCCCCGTCACCACGGCGACGTTCGCCGGGTTGCGCACCACGCTGAAGGTGTCGTTGAGGACGCAGTGCGCGGCGGTCAGGACGACGTTGCTACTCACGACGGTCCCCGAGCAGAGGTCCCCTTCTTGGCCGTTGGAGACGACGACGAACGCCATGTAGCCGAACGTCCCGGCCGCGGCTTCCTGTCCGTTGATGACCGACGTCCTCGCCCCACCCTGCGCCGCCCCCGCGGGCGCAACGAACGCCGACAGGGCCACCGCGATCGCCAGCAGCCCAAGCATCCCCCGCCTCGCCATCGTGCGGGCAGGATACCGTCGCCCCTCGGCTCGGTAACGGGCTCGATCGTGCCCTCGTCTCGGATCGTCCTGAGCACCGTTCTGATCGTTCTGTCGCCGACTCCGACGATGGGCATGCCTGACCTCGGCGACCCGGACTCTTTCGGTGCCTCGTGAAGGACCCCTCGATCGCATTCGAGGCAGCGATTGTTGTCGTAGAGCCCTTGGCGTCCGCTAGGCCATAAATAGGAAATCACAGAGATTTTTGCCTATATGGCCATGATTTTGCCCAGTTAAAACCCAATCAGCCTGCTCATTTCCTCCCTTACTTGGACGCCTCGACCAGCGCCGCTTCCCAGCTGCCGAAGCGGTTGTAGACCGTCCTCGTCGTGGGCCAGTCCTCACACGCCGTCTTCCAGTCGGAAGGTCGGGGCCAACGGTCGACTTCGCGGTGGAACTCGCGCATCGCGGCGACGATCGCCCCCTTGTCCCAGTGCCGATGACGGCTCTCGAGCCCCGCCGCGCGCAGCCCGGCGGTGAAGGAGCCGAAGTGGCGGCGCACCGTGCGCGCGGAGGGGTAGCCGGCGGGCGGCCATTCGAGCTCCTCCTTGCGCGGCGCGCGGCCGAGCTTCTCCGCATATGCACGGAGGGCGACGAGGATCGTCTCCGGCTCCCAGCTCGGCTTGTTCGCGCCGACCCCGGCCGCCTCGAGCAGACTGCCCCAGCCGCCGAAGACGATCCGCCCGACGCTGGCCGGTGGCCACTCGCCGAATTCCTCCTCCCAGCGCGGCGCCCCGCCGTAGCGAGACGGGCGCCAGTCGGCGGTGGTCGGCGCCCGCCCTTCGACCTTGACCCACTTGTGGACGGCCGCGATCACCTCCTCGCGGCTCCACCGCTTCGGGTTCCCCCGGCGCGTGGCGCAGACGCGGCACAGCTTGGCGTCGCCGACGACCGGATCGGCGCAGGTGCGGCAAGGGTGTGCCTTCAGGTAGCGGCGGGCCGTGTCGCGCGTCACGCCGATGGCGTCGGCGATCGCACCCGTGCCCAATCCCTCCCGCTCCAGCCGGCGCGCCGCGGCGACCCGCTCGGCGACGGTGCCCTCGGGCCCGGGCGGCCAGAGCGGCTTGATCCCGGCCGCCTCCAGCGCCGCGCCCCAGGAGCCGAAATAGCGGTACACCGTCGTGTTACCGGGCCAGCGAGGGTGCTCCCGCTCCCACTTGCTCTCCTCCGGCCCGATCAGGCCGGCGCTGCGAGCCGCGGCCGGGCACCACTCATAGGAGCGCGGCGGCAGGCCCACCTCCTGCGTCCAGTCGCGGAGCGCCGCCCGGATGCGCTCCGCGTCCCAGGTGTCGGGCATGGTGTGGTAACGGCGCGTCGTCGTGCGCCGTGGCGTAATCGGCCGCTCCCCCTGGGGCCTCCCGTTCCCCATGATCGAACTCTACGACAGCATCTCCCGACAGCCTCAACCCGGCGTGTCGATCCAGCGGATCATCCGGCCTTCGCGCAGCTCGTGATAGGCGGGCGGCGCCGGCGGCGGGTCGCTCGCGAGGCAGGCGATGACCGCATCGGGCCCGTGCAGATCCTCCTCGACCGCCGTCGTCCAATGGACCTCCGGGTGCAGGAGCCGACGCAGCCGCTCCCAGTCCCGCCCCTCGATCGTGGCGAGCACATCACATACAGCCGGTACCTGATCCGCCATTCGATCAGACGATGCGAAGAAACGAGCCAGGTTCCAGAGAGGAGACCCGGCGCGACTTTCCCCCCTCCCCGTCGGCGAGGAAGGCGCGCAGCCCCGGCGCGCCGAACCAGCGGCCGTAAGCCTGGCGAAGGCGATCCAGCTCGTCGGCCGCCAAGCTGGTGGCCGTCCCATTGGCGACATCCTCGACCGCGGACAACAGATTCGGCTCGTCGTCGATGGCTTTCGCGAACTCCGGCCACCGCAGCCGGAGGGCCACCCACCTGCCGAGGGTCACCAGCTCGTCGAAGGAGAACCGGAGCTTGCAGTCAGGGTCTTGATTCGCGACGTGCAGTTGGAGGCGGAAGGCGTTGTCGAACCTCTTGATCTCTCGCGGATTGGAACCGAGCATCCCCAGCAGCTCGAACTCCGCTTTGGCGACCAACGGGGAGCTCTGGAAGCTCGCGGCGCGTTCCTGACGCTTGAGGTCCGCCTGCTCATCGACCGGCCCGACGTCGCTTTCGGCGGAGCGTTCCACGATCGAGGCCATCAGGCGCTCGATCGCCGGCCGGGTCGGTCGGGGGACCGCTACCGAGATCTGCACCAGCTTGTCGAGGAAGTGCATCCCGAACCCTTCTCCCAGCGGTGGCTCCGCCGCGCGCAGCGCTTCGACGGTGGGCGCGTAGGCAACCTCGATATCGCTCGCGACGATCTCGCGGTCGATGCCGAGCACGAAGACACAGCCTTGGCGAGCGTCGGAGTTGAAGATCTGGTTCATCGCCTCCACCACCTCGACCACGTGGGCGCTGGAGCAGCGATCGAGGTCGTCGACGAAGACGGCGAGGGCGTGCGGGTCACTCTCGTTGTCGGGAGCAAGGACCCGGGCCAGGCTCCGTATGTCGCGGTCGGCGTCGGCGGTGAAGCCAAGCTTTTCGTCGTAGTCGGGAGCACTGGCGTACCGTTCGATCGCCCGCTTGAAGGGCATGCTGGCAAGGCCCCAGTAGTGGGACGCGCCGGCGGCGAAGGCACCGAGGACCGCCAACGTTCCCGCCAGCGGCGCCGAGCCTCCCAGCTTCGAATCCGCGGACAGAGCGATCAGGATCGCGCTTGCGGCCGCGATCGGCGGCCATAGCCCCTTCAGGAGGAACCTGCCCAGGCCAAGGCGCTCCCGCTCGACCCGCAGCCGGAACCACATCCGTGCCGGGACGCTCATGTGTCGTTGCGGCTGCTCGTAGACGGCCTTCGCGAGCGCCGCCCACAGCCGCTCGCCGTGCTCGTATTTCCAGGCCGGGAAGTCGACGGTCCACCACTTGCGCTCCTGTGGCGTACGCCCACCGGGTTCCCGCAACAAGTTGCGGAGCTGGAGCATCACCGAGGACTTCCCCGCTCCCCAAGGAGCCGTGATGGCGATCGTCAGCGGCAGGCGCGTGCGACGGACGCTCAACAACGTCCGCAGCCCCTCGATCAAGGGGACGAAGCCGAGCAGGTCCCTCTCCGCCGGCAGGTCCGAGCTTGCCCAGGCGGTGAGGTCGAGCCCCTCCACCTCGCCGTCGGCGACCTGAGGTGACTCGACGCGCTCCTCAGGATGGGCCGCCATCTGCGCCCCTGACGGCGTCCAGCGAGCTCGCCAGCTTCCGGATCCGGTCGATCGAAGCCTGGGCTTCGCGCCATTCGCCTTTCGGATCGCGGTTCGGAATGAATCGGTCGACCGAATTCACGGCCTTGTTCAGAAACCAGTCTTCGGGCGAGAACCCGAACAGCCTTTCGTATAGCTTCAACCGTTCCTGTGCCCGCTCGGCCGTCCAGCTCTCGCTGAGGCCGGACAGGTAAGGGTGCTCCTCGGTGAACTTCTTGACCAGGTAACGCTCGAGGAAGCGCGTCGCGATCGTCGCCCTGAACGCGTCGCTCTGCAGTTGCTCCGGGGTGACTTTCCTCGGGATGTTGGCCGAGCGGCTCGCGGGTTTCGTGTAGAGCGCACTCCAGAAGAGGTACTCGGCGGTGATGTAGAGGCGCTCGGCGAGGAACTTGCCGGCGTCCAGCAACTGTACGGATGACGAGCCATCGAGTTTCTCGGTGAAGTCACTGCGCCCTCTTCCGTTGATCCGGATCAAGCCGGTGTCGTCTTGCGTCCGCTTCTGGTCGAGGTCACGGAGCGTCTCGTCGATCCGTCGCTGCTCGAGCCCCAGCCGCCCCAGGTCCTCACGGATGAGGGCGACCTGCGCCCGCCCTTTCGGCCGGTGGGCGAGGTACTGGAGGATTCGCAACCGCAGGAAGTGAATCGGCGGCGTCGTCGGCTCCTCGTCCCCGTCGAACACCATCACGTTCTTCATCGGTCGGGGATGGTCGGTTTCCTCGGCGACGAACAGCAGCAGGTGACGGTAGAGGAGGCTCCGCGAGATACGACGAAGGCGCTGGCGCCGGATCAGCTTGTCGTCGTCATCACCGTCCGCGGCCTGCAGGAGGTCACGAAGCCGCGCCATGTGATCCGTGTCCTGAAGCAGGTCTGCCGCAAATATGGCCAGGCTCAGGGCACACTCGCGAAGCGATCCGTTGTGCCAGGAATGCACAGCACGCGCAAACTCGAAGTTGTCCTCTTTGAAGTCCGCGTCTGGCTCGTTGTTGCGGAATACGTCAAAGATCATCAGGTCGAGGAGCTCCATCAGGCGATCCAGAAAGGTGCCCACACTGCGTTCGTCGAAGTCGGCCGCCAGCTGCGACCCTTTCTTCGGGTCGATTGCCTTATGCATCACGGCCACGACTTCGGGGTCCTTCAGGAGGGCAAGCCTTTTCTCGAGAAATTCGACCGTGAGTCGCACCGAAGACCGCTCGTCTTCGCCCGCCGATACCGCTCGCTGCATCATCGAGATGCGATAGGGCTGCGGGAAGGTGTCCAGCCGCGACTGGATCGCTTCCGCGGTCTCCGTCCGCAGGGCGATCGCCACCCGGACGCGATGGTGGCTCGACTGACGGATCGCCCCGAGCACGAGCCCGCACTTCAGGGCCAGGTCGTCGTCGAGATGATCGATGTTGTCGATGATCAGCAGCGGCTCGTACGTGGTGCGCTGCCCGAGGAACTGCAGGAGCAGCCGCAGGCGATCGCTGAAGCTCGTCTCGGCGAACTTCGAGATGCCCGCGTCGGTGAGGGCGGAGAAACGCTCCTGCTGGGCGAAATACCCCCACTGGACCGGCTTGCCCGGGACGATCTCCGCTTTGTCCAAGGCAAGCTGCAACTCATAGAAGGACTTGCTTTCCTCGTAGAGATAGCTGAGCCATGCGGAGCGATCCCGTATCTGTCGCTCGAGGACGGTGAACATCTGCTCGTGGATGGTGTCGGCCACCGCCTGCTCGTCGGTCATGTCTTCGGTGAACTCATTGCCATCGAACACGTAAGGGATCAGATCGGGGGTGCGCCGACTCGGTTCGATCCCGGGCTCTGGCTCCAAGGACCCGGTCAGCTCTTTGACGACCGCCTTGATCGCCGTCGACTTACCCGTGCCGCGCTCTCCCGTGATCAGGGTGAGCAGCTCGGCATCGAGCGTGTAGATGATCTCCCGAATCTCCGGTCGATCCACATATATGTCAGTCCAGAAGCGCTCCTGAACCAGTCTTGCCACCTGCGCGTAGATGTCCCGGTGATGCTTTGGCGCAACACCCAGGGGTGAGTACTCCAACGCCGCATGGATCGCGTTGGTGATGACCCGAAGCTCACCCTGATTGGGCGAGCGGTGGTCCCGAAACAGCAGTTTCGGTGGCCAGGTGGTTCTTGCGCGCGGACGTCCCATGGTTCAGGCCCGGAGCGCCCTGCGGTCGTCGCGCTCGATCACTCCCGGGCGCGCAGAATATTTCTAGCACTTTACTTGTCAATACTAAATAGTAAGAGAAGAACTGAACAGTGCAGTTTGTAGACCACTCTCGACGGCACCCTCACCCCTGTGGGCGTGCCTCTCCCGAGAGCTGCACCTGGTAGGCGGTGGAGGGCGAATGGCCGACCACGTACACGAACTTCCCCGTCATCAGTCCCAAGTGCTCGGGCTTGAACCAGATGGTGATCGAACAGGACTCGTGCGGCGCTAGGACATGGGTGCAAGACGAATGCCCGTGGGTGAATCCCGTGTCCGGCGGCGCGGGCAGGAAGCGGATTTCCAGATGACGTTGGGTGAGGTTGGTGAGGGTCACCTCCCTGGCCTCGGCGTGACCCAGCTCGCTGCTGGTGAAATGAAGCGAGGCAGGGCTCGCCCTGACCAAGGGAACGCTGGCCGCGGCCGAGGAAGCCGCCCCGGTCACGATGCCCGCCACCACGATCGCGATCACCACGGCTCGGATCAGAAATCGGGCCTTGCGCATGGTCGGCAGGCTACGGGAGGGCCGGCGTGACTCAGCCGCCGCCGCGCCGGCTGAACGGATCTGCGAGGTCGACCGTGGTGAAGCCGCCGCTGTCCTCGGCCCCGTTGGCAAAACGGTAGAGGGCGACCTCGAAGACCTGTCGGGTGGCGAGGGAGAGCGCCGAGACCAGGAAGATCGCCCCGACGGCGATCGCGATCAGGGCCTCTCCGGCCGTCGCGTCCTGATGGCGGATCGCCACGCCGATCGCGATGAGGATCGCGGCCGGGATCAAGGCGACGGTCGTCCACGCGCCGATGCCCACCAGCCCGGTGATGCCCTCGCCCCATTTGCCTTTGATCAGCTTGACCGACTGCTTGGCGGTCTCGAGCGGCCCGGGGCCCTCGAGGGCGAGCAGCGGCACCGCAAAGATGGTCGCGAGGCTCCAGGCCGCGCCGAGCAACCAGGACGCGACCCGCCCGCCACCAGGGATGCGGGACACGATCTGATCCAGGACGATGCCCACGCCGGCAGCCAGAAGGGACCACTGCGCGATCCGGCCCACTCGCTTCCAGGAGATGCCGAGCGCCTCGCGGACGGTGATCGACCGGCCGTCGAGGCACGCCGCCGCGGCGCCCGCCAAGGCGACGTTGAAGAAGACGCTGAGGAAGGTCATCGGGTAGACGGCGATGATCGCCACCAGCGCCAGGTGACCTCGCGAATGGGTCGGCGAGCTCAGGTAGCCCGAGAAGTAGAGGATCGCGGCGGTGCCGGCCAGCCCGCAAGCCGTGCCGATCATCGCGATCGAGATCATCGTCGGGTCGCGCCGGATCAGCGCCCAGGCGGTCTTCGTCAGCCGCCAGCCGCGAGCCATCTTCCCCTCGGAAGGCCCGCTGCTGCCGGTGATTCGACCGTCCGTACCCATTGGAGACCGAAGATTATCGCCGGCCGGCGGCGACCTGGAGGTCGGCCGGACTACTTCGTCTTCGCCGGCTTGATCGTCAGCGTCCTTCCCTTGACGCCCTGGCCGGTCAGCTTCACCTTCAGGCCCTGCTTGCCGGCTTCGGCGAGGTAGGCAGCGCCCTTGCTGTTGAGCTTCACCTTGATCGCCTTGGACTTGCCGGCGGCGAGCTTGAACGAGGCGTTCCCGATCGTCACCTTCTTCACGGTCGTCTTGCCGTCGGCGTTCTTCACCTTGGCTTCGTAGACCAGCTTCAGCGTGCCTTCGCAGGCGCCCTGGCCGTTGCACTTCAGCGTGACCGTCACGGTGTTGCCGCTGGCCGTCGCGTTGCCCACGGCGGTCGCCTGGCCCTTCACCGGAACCGGAGTGGGAGCCGGGGTCGGGGTCGGCGTCGGGGTCGGTGCCGGGGGGTTGTTTTCCGCGGGCTTGGCTTCTTCCATGCGCGGGAAGACCACGAGCGTGTTGCTGGTGGCGCTCGCCGATCCGGCACCGTTGGAGACGGTCGCGGCGCAGGTCAGCGAGGCTCTTTCGTCGCGGCTCGTCACGACGTAGGTGCCGCCGCTCTGCCCGGCGATCGGGGCGCCGTTCCGCTGCCACGCGTACGTGATCGCGGTCGGATAGTTCGACCACTCCCCGTCCGAGCAAGAGAGCGTCGAGCCCACGCTCGGGTCGCCGGTCAGGGCCGGCGCGGTCGTGACCGCCGGCCGCCGCGAATTCGCCGGCACCATGCTCGCGTCGATCCCGATCGTCGCGTCCCCGGTCGTCACCTGGACCGCGTCGGCTTCTCCTTCTTCGGCCTTACCGTCGTAGAACTGCGTGACCCAGGTGCCCGGACAGGGTTCTTCTTCGGGGCAGGCTTCCTTGAATTCCACCGTGAAGGGCGCTTCGGCCAACCCTTCGATCACGTACTCGCCGGCGGCGTTCGTCGACCCGCAGGAGCCGTTGACGGGTTCGGCGGAGAAGGCGCAGGCGACGATCCCGGAGAGTGGCGGATCGCCGAGCGCGGCAACGGTCACGGTGCCTTCGATCCTGCCGCCGCGGACGAGCGTCGCGTCGATGCCTGACGTGGGCACACCCGCGGTGAGCGTTACCGGCGCTTCTTCGTTGTTCAGCCTTCCGCCGTAGTACTGCTCGACGTAAGTCCGCGGGCAGGATTCGCCCAGTTCGCAGCTTTCCTGGGTGCAGCCGGAGCCGCCCGCTTCGCAGACGCGGCCGGTGAAGTCGACGTCGAAATCACCAGGCGGAAGGTTGGTGATTTCGTATTCCCCGTCGCCGTTGGTGAAGGCGCAGGCGGGGTAGTACTCGGTGTGGGAATTGACGCAGACGAGGGCGTTCGGGATCGGTCCCGACGCGCTTTCGACCTTGCCGGCGATGCTGCTGTTCAGTTCGAGCGCGGCATCGATTTCCTGCGTCCGGTCGCCTTCGACGACGTGCACCGGCGTCGGCGGGTTATACGGAAGGACGTTGTTGAAGAATTTCATCGCCCATTTCGGTTCGCACGTCCCCGAGGAGCAGTCATCGCCGATGAATTCGACGCTGTAGTCGCCTTCGGGCAGATTTTCGACCACGTATTCGCCGTTGGCGTCGGTTTTCGCGCATTCCATGACATCTTCGCCACCCTGCTCGAGGGCGCAGACCGTCGTGTGTGGGATCGGCGTGCCGGTTCCCGCTTCGGTCACCGTGCCGTGGATCGACCCGGTACCCGCGGCGCTCGCGAGGGCGGGCGCGAGGGCGGCACAACAGAGAACGCAAGCAAGGGCAAGCAGCAGCTTGCGAGGACCACTTCCGACCATCTTCTCTCCTTGAGTGTCACGCGGCGCGGGACACCGTCCTCGCCGACAGCCGTTTAAGCGCCGGCCAGTTTGTCAAACGCATGGGCGGCAAACATGTCGCGTAGCGATATGTCCCGGGATGGACCGCACTTGCCTCCTCGGCGTCGCCGTGAGAGAAATATGAACCAAAATCCGAAGGCGGACGGAGATGGACCGGACCAGTGGGCCCGCCCAGGGTGAGAGGCGAAGTGCCACCTTGCTGGGCAGGCAGCGCGAGTGCGAAGCCCTCGACGACCTGGTGGGCGCGATCGGCTGCGGGGAGAGCCGCTCGCTCGTGGTGGTCGGCGAGGCCGGGATCGGCAAGTCGGCCCTGCTCGCCCACCTGACCGCCCGTGCCGTCGACGCGACCGTCCTGCGTGCGGCCGGGGTCGAGTCGGAGATGGAGCTCCCCTTCGCCGGCCTGCACCAGCTTTGCGCGCCGCGGCTCGATCGCATCTCCGCGCTGCCGACGCCGCAGGCGCAGGCGCTCGAGATCGCCTTCGGCGAACGGGAGGGCGCACCGCCGGACCGCTTCCTGGTCGGCCTCGCCGTGCTCGGCCTCTTCTCCGACCTGGCCGGGGAGCGGCCGCTGCTCTGCGTCGTCGACGACGCCCAGTGGGTGGACCGTGCCTCCTCGCTGACGCTCGCCTTCGTCGCGCGCAGGCTGCGGGCGGAGCCGATCGCGATCGTCTTCGCCGCCCGCCGGCCGTGTGAGGAGCTGCGACACCTGCCGCGCCTCGAGGTGCCCGGCCTGCGCCGCCGCGACGCCCGCGCGCTGCTCGCCGCGGAGGCGCCGTCTCTGCTCGACGAGCGGGTCCGGGAGCGGATCGTCGCCGAGATGCGCGGAAATCCGCTCGCCCTGATCGAGCTCCCCCGCGGCCTCGGCACCACCGAGCTGGCGGGCGGCTTCGGGATGCCCGCCGCCGATGGGCTCCCCGGTCGGATCGAGCAGGACTACATCCGCCGCCTGGGCGAGCTGCCCGACGACGCGCGACGGCTGTTGATCCTGGCGGCGGCGGAGCCGGTCGGCGATCCGCTGCTGCTGCGGCGTGGGCGCGAGCGCCTGGCGATCGACGCCACCGCGATCGACCGGACCGAAGGCCTGCTGGAGATCGAGGAGCGCGTCACCTTCCGCCACCCCCTGGTGCGCTCCGCCGCGTACCGGTCGGCCGACTCGGGCGAGCGCCGGGCGGCGCACCTCGCTCTCGCCGAGGCCACCGACCGTGACACCGACCCCGATCGGCGCGCCTGGCATCTCGCGGCCGCGACCCCCGGCCCCGACGAGGCGGTGGCGATGGAGCTGGAGCGCTCCGCGACCCGAGCCCAGGGCCGTGGGGGCCTCGCCGCCGCGGCCGCCTTCCTGCGCCGCTCGCTGGCCCTCACCGCCGACTCCGGACATCGGGTCGACCGGGCGCTCGCGGCCGCCCAGGCGAGCCTCGGCGCGGGGGACTTCGACGCTGCCCGGGCGCTGCTGGCGAGCGCCGAGGAGGGCCGGCGCGACGATCTGCAGGCCGCCCGCCTGGAGCTGCTGCGGGCCGAGGTCGCCTATTCGGAGAGCCGCACCGGCGACGCCCCCGAGCTCCTGCTGCGCGCGGGTCGAGCGCTCGCGCCGCTCGACCCGCGGCTCGCCCGCGAGACCTACCTCGACGCCTGGAGCTCGGCGCTCTTCGCCGGCGACCTCGCCGGTGGCGTCGGACTCGCGGAGGTCTCCCACGAGGCGCGCCTGGTGCTCGGCGACGACGCGACCGTCCCGGCCTCCGGCCCCGTTTCGTCGGCCCGTCCCGCCGACGTCCTCCTGGACGGCTTCTCGCTCGCCTTCACCGACGGTCGCCGGCGGGCCGTGCCGCTGCTCGGGCGGGCCGCGTCGGGCTTCGCGGGCGAGAAGGTGTCGGTCGAGGAAGTGCTCCGTTGGGGGTGGTTGGCGACGGCGGCCGCGGTGATGGCCTGGGACTTCGACACCTGCCTGGAGGTGTCGGAGCGCGGCGTCCGGTTCGCCCGCGAGGCCGGGGCGCTCACCGTGCTCGCCGTGAGCGCCAACGTGCTCGGCCAGGCGCTGGCGCTGGGCGGCGACTTCGACGGCGTCGCGATGCGGGTGGCCGAGGCCGACGCGGTCACCGAGGCGACCGGCACCCAGGCCGCGCCCTATGGGGCTCTAGTCCTCGCAGGCTTCCGCGGCCGCGACGACGAGGCGGCGCCGCTGATCGCCGCGACGATCCGCGAGGCGACGGCGGGCGGCCAGGGCACCGCGGTGCAGTATGCGCACTGGGCCAACGCGGTTCTGCTCAACGGGCTCGGGCGATATCGCGAGGCGCTCACCGCCGCGCGGCGGGCCAGCGACGACACCCCCGAGCTCTTCGTCTCCGTCTGGGCGACGGTCGAGCTGGTCGAGGCGGCGGTCCGCGCCGACGAGCCCGACGCCGCGCGCGCGGCGCTCGACCGCGTCGTCGCCGCGACGGCGGTCGCCGACGTCGACTGGGCGGGCGGCCTGCGGGCCCGCTCCCGCGCGCTGCTGGCCGAGGGCGGCGAGGCCGAGTCGCTCTACCGCGAGGCGATCGAGCGCCTTGGCCGGACCCGGTTGCGTCCCGACCTCGCCCGTGCCCACCTCCTCTTCGGCGAGTGGTTACGCCGTGGGAACCGCCGGCTCGATGCCCGGGGCCAGCTCCGCGCCGCGCACGAGCAGTTCCTGGCGATCGGGATGGAGGCGTTCGCCGAGCGCGCCCGCGCCGAGCTCCTGGCGACCGGCGAGAAGGTGCGCCGTCGCACCGTCGACACCGCCGACGAGCTGACTCCGCAGGAGCTCCAGATCGCCCGCCTCGCGCGTGACGGCCTCTCCAACCCGGAGATCGGCGCCCGCCTCTTCCTCAGCCCGCGGACCGTGGAGTGGCACCTGCGCAAGGTCTTCGCCAAGCTCGAGATCCGCTCGCGCCGTGAGCTGGCCAACGTCCTGCCGGCGCGCGAAGCGGAGCTGGTCCCGAGCTGACAGCGTTCGGTCGAGGAGCCGAAGTAGAGCCAAGCTCAGGTCTTGCGGATGGGCGGCAGTTCGAAGCGTCCGTCAAAGATCGCATCGTCAGGCTCGTACACGCGCAGAAGGGGCCGAAACGGCCCGGGCGGGGTCGGCAGCCAGTTCGCCCTCGCCTCCGGATCGGTGGGTTCCTCGCTCTGCATATGGATCGTCAGCGAGCCATCCGCACCGCGCAGGAGTCCCTTCGTGCGATCGCCGATCGAGTAGCGATCGATCGCGTTGGCGACGAGGTAGAAGTCCGGGAGGTCATACATGGTCACCGACCAGAAGGCACCGCACGGCGGCTCGGTCACGAAGGTGACCTCGTAGCGGCCCGCGCCGTCCAGCTGACCGCCGTCCGCATCCTCATAGACCATCGCGTAGGCGGCCTCGTAGCCGTGGTTTCCCCAGAGTCCGCCCCGCGCCGCCAGGGTCCGCAGGAGGTAGCGGTCCTCCGTGTCGGGAAGCTTCCAGCGCTCGTCGTCGAGCGCCCCGACCTCGAAGAAGTCGAGGTTGTAGTCGAAGGCGTGGTAGGTCAGGCTCCACCCGTTCTGCCTGGGCACCTCGCCGTCCCGCAGCGCCGTCTCCATCCGGCTCCTCCCCGCCGCCAACCCCGACCGCAGGGCGCCGGCCAGCTCGTCCGAGGGGGAGGCGAACGGGGAGTCGTGATCGAGCAGTCCCAGGGGGCGAAAACGCTCCTGGTACTCGCGGTCGCGCCCGGCCGGGGGGAACGCCTGCATCCAGATCCGCAGCCTCTCGAACCAGGAAATGTCGTCTGCGACACCCTCGGTCGGGACCGGTAGGCCCTCGCCGGCACCTGCCGGCGCGAGCGTCAGGCCGGCTTGCAGCTCGCGCACGGCCGCCAGGTCAGCTTCGCCGGCGACCGCCCAACGGCCGACGATCGAGGCGACGCTCGTCGGCAGCCGGATCACCGTCGCGTCGCTCGGCTCCCCGCCAGACCAGTCGGGCGGGACCAGGAGGAACGCGCCGGCCCCGGTCCCGGTGCCACGGTCGCCCACGTAGGCGAAGTTGTTCGTCCAGGCGTCGACGAACTGGAGGACGTAGTACCGGCCGGCCGCGTCCGGCACCTCAAGGCGGATCGGTCCACCGCTCGTGTCGATCTGGGCGATCGAGTAGACCGTGTCGTTGTTGATGGAGACGAATTTGGCCGACGGGTCGGCCAGCTCGGTCGCATGCGCGAAGCGGTTGAAGGGAGCCGCGTCGAGAGCCCCGACACCCGTCTCGGTGAAGCGGTCGACTTCTTCAAGGTTGAAGACCAGCGGAAAGCCGTAGATGAAGGCCTCGTCGGCGAGGTCGCTCAGATTTTCGGTCACTCGAACCTCCGGTCGCGATCGTTCTGGACGCAGGCGGGCATCATCACCGAACCGGCGGCGCGTCGAGGGTCACCCTGGGACCGAGCTCCGCCATGTCAGCCCAGGATCAGCCCACGAGTACAGTGAGAGCTTGACTCCCGGCTCAGCTTCCGACCAGAGCAGCGAGAAGGGCACCTCCCCGAAAGCAACCCCGACCACGCCGCACCCGTCCGGCTGGCGGGTGGATCCGGCGCCGGACGGTCGCGGCGCGCCACCCCAGCAGAAGCCCCCCTTCATCCCGCGCAGCGGGACGTTCATCTGGATCCTGGTCGGCCTGCTGGCATTGAACGTGGTGATCGCGATCATCACCAGTGGCCCCGAGAGCAGGCCGCAAGTGCCCTACCAGCCGTTCTTCGTCGAACAGGTGACCGCCGACAACGTTCGCGACATCAGCTCGACCGGGGACTCGATCGAAGGAACGCTGAAGAAGGAAGCGACCTACACGCCGCCGGACGGAGGCGACGCCGTCGAAGTGAGCGAAGACTTCAAGACCGAGGTCCCCTCCTTCATCGACAGCAAGGCGGTCACCGAACTGCTCACCGAGCACAACGTCGTGATCAACGCCTCGCCACCCGACTCCGGCCGCTCCGTGCTCGGGACGATCCTCCTCGCGTTCCTCCCCACGCTCCTGATCATCGGCTTCTTCCTCTGGCTCATCCGCAAACAGACCGGCGGGGGACGTGGCGGCATCCTCGGCGGATTCGGCCGCTCGACCGCGCGACGGGTCGAGGCGGACGGCAAAGATCGGGTCACGTTCAAGGATGTGGCCGGAATCGACGAGGCCGAGGAGGAGCTCGAAGAGATCGTCGACTTCCTCAAGAACCCGCAGCGCTACACCAGGCTCGGAGCCCGCATCCCCCACGGCGTGCTGCTGTACGGGCCGCCCGGCACGGGTAAGACGCTGCTGGCGCGCGCCGTGGCCGGCCAGGCACACGCCGCCTACTTCCACATCTCGGCCTCGGAGTTCGTCGAGGCGATCGTCGGGGTCGGCGCCTCGCGGGTCCGAGACCTCTTCAAACAGGCCAAAGCGGCGGCCCCGGCGATCGTCTTCATCGACGAGCTCGACGCGATCGGCCGCTCGCGGTCGGGCAACGTGGCGGGACTCTCGGGCGGCAACGACGAGCGCGAGCAGACGCTCAACCAGATCCTCACCGAGATGGACGGCTTCGAGCCGGGCACCGACGTGATCGTGCTCGGCGCGACGAACCGTCCCGAGGTCCTCGACCCGGCACTGCTGCGGCCGGGCCGCTTCGACCGCCGCATCGCGGTCAACCCGCCGGACCGCAACGGCCGGGTCGCGATCCTGGCGATCCACACGCGCGACGTGACCCTCGCCGATGATGTGGACCTGGAACGGATCGCGGCCTCGATCCCAGGCTCGACCGGTGCCGACATCGCGCTGCTCGTCAACGAGGCCGCGCTCTTCGCCGCCCGCCGCGATCACGCCAAGGTCGAGCAGCGCGACTTCACCGACGCGATCGAGAAAATCCTCCTCGGTGCCGAGCGGCAGGTGGTGATGACCGATGCGGACCGCAGGCGCACCGCCTACCACGAGTCGGGCCACGCGTTGGTCGGGATGCTCACCCCCGGCGCCGATCCGGTGCGGAAGATCTCGATCATCCCTCGCGGCCAGGCACTCGGGGTGACGCTCTCGACGCCCGACAGCGACCGCTACAACTACCGCCGCGAGGATCTGGTGGCGAAAATCAAGGTCGCGCTCGGCGGCCGCGCCGCGGAGCTGGTCGTCTTCGACGAGATCTCGACCGGCGCCGAGTCCGACATCCAGAACCTCACCCAGGTCGCCCGCGGGATGGTCGGACGCTGGGGGATGAGCGACGCGGTCGGGCCGATCGCGGTCACCGACGGTCGTCAGGACGGCATGCTGCTGCCCGGCACGGTGCCGGCCTCCGAGCCGACGCAGGAGCTGGTCGACAAGGAGGTACGGCGGATCGTCGACGAGGCCGAGGACGAAGTCATCGAGCTTCTCCGGCAGGAGCGGCACCGACTCGAGCGGCTCGCGATGGCACTGCTCGAGCGAGAGACGCTCGACCAGCCCGAGGCTTATGAAGTGGCCGGCGTGCCCCTGCCCGACGAGGAGCCTTCCGAGCCGGACCCGACCGTGACGACGGCGACCTCGCGGGCGGGTGACGACTAGCCGGTCGGCCGGCGCCCTGACAGCGGTTGGCGAGAGGTGGCAGCCGCGGGGCGCCGAAGGTGCGCCCTGCCGGCGGGCGGGCGGGGAGGGCCCAGGCCCCGCAGGCTGTCGCCCGGGAGGGACGGGGGCCCGCAGGCTGGCGCCCGGGGGCCCGCCCCTCTCGCCACGGCCCGGGCAGGCTGTGGCCGTGGCGAGAGGGGCGGGTGTATGGAAGGTGTGGAGGGACACCGGCGGGAGGCGCACGGGAGTGCGTCGGAACCGTGACGGAGGTCGGACCTCGTCACAAAGAGCGTGA
>CALCIA010000356.1 GCA_937907435.1 uncultured Actinomycetes bacterium | reverse complement strand
CCCGGGCCGTGGCGAGAGGGGCGCGTCCCCTACCCGGGCGACAGCTTGCGGGGCCCGAGCCCTCCCCGGACGCCAGCTCCAAATGGCCACATCCCTACCCGGGCGACAGCCTGCCCGGCCCGAACCCTTCCGGATCCCCACCCCAGGCCCGCGCCCTCCCGCGCGCCCGAAGACCGTGTAACCGACCCTCTACAGGTCGAGCTGCACGACGCCGGATTCGCTCAGCGGTCCGGGGATGTGAAGCAGCAGCGGCCGGTTGCCGGAGACTTCTTCCGGCAGTTCGAAGACCGCTACGGAGCCCTGGATCGCGCCCTGCTGGGCGGTCGAGTCGAGGACTGGGATCTGTTCGTTTTCTTCGACGTGCCCGCCGAACGGGAAGGCGAATTCGCTTTCGCTTGGGAGCGCGTTGTAGACGTTGCCGTCCGAGTCGGTGATCGTCAGCCGCTTGGTGAGGCTGAGCGTCCCGTGCGAGGTGTTCTGGACGAGGAGGAAGACGCCGAAGTAGTTGGAGTCTTCTTTCGGCGGCTGCTGGCCGGCGAGGTAGGCGACGTCCTCGTTGTCGTGTTCGTTCAGGTAGCGGGAGAAGATCACCGTGTACTTGAGCCCGCCGACCTCGACCACTTCACCCTCTTCCACGCTGCGCGGATTGCCCGACCCACAGGCGGAGACGCCTATGGCGAGGACCCCCAACATGAGGGCGAGGAACAGCGGCAGGGCGATACGTCGGTGCGTGGAGATCATGGGCGGCGGGGAGTCTATTAGGGGATGCCGGTCGCGTAGCGGTTCCCCCCGGCGACGGCGATCCGCTCGCCCCCGGGTCCTTCCGCCTCGAGGATGTCGCGCAGCCGATTTATGGCCTTTTTCCAGCCCTTTCGCTGGAAGTGCGCGCCGAAGCTCAGCGCCTCGACAAGTTTGTCGACGGGTTCCTTCGGGGTCGTCCAGTGGGTGACGCGCAGAAGCGTCATGCCCGCCTGGCCTGGCTCGAACTCCCAGACCGTGTGGGTCGGGATGCGGTTCGAGCGGCCGCCCGCGCCCCGCTCGACGATCTTGAACGGCTCCTCGAGCTCGACGATCGTCGTGTCCTCCCAGGGCGAGCGCAGCGGCGCCTTGACCCGGAAGCGAGCACCGGCGCCGATGCCGCGCGCTTCGATCCGGGTGAGCCGGAACCCGGTGAGGAAGTGGTCGGTGAAGTTCGGCCGGCGGGCGAGGTCGGAGATCAGCTGGAACGCCGCCTCGCGGGGCGCGTCGACTTCGACTTCGGCGCTGATCGGACCCATCGGGGCGGAATCCTATTGGTTGCCGCCTCGGCTCGCCGTAGGATCCCCTCGGGTGAACGCCGTGCCCAATCCCGTCGATCCCACGCCCGAGGGCGATCAGCCGCCCATCTCGCCCGCCGCCGAGCGCGCCCGCGCCCAGCTCCACGAGGAGATCGAGCGGGTCCGCAGCGGAGTCGAAGAGATGCTGGCCGAGCAGAGCGCCGCCGGCGCCGAGGACGAAGCGCTGCGCCGCGAGCTCGACGCCCTGCGCGAGGACACCCGCCTCTTCGTCAAGAAGCGGACCAAGCGCGTCGAACGCAAGCTGGGAGGGCGGATCGACGACGTCGAGCAGCGCACCGAGCGCCTCGAGGCCCGCATCGACCAGGTCGAGTCCGACCGCGCCGCCGCCGAGGTCCGCATCCACACCGCCACCGAGCGGATGCTCGACGAGCTCCTGCAAGAGATCCGCACCATCGCCGACCTCTTCACCCGCCCCCGCTAGCCGTCCGCCCTTCAGCTGTTCCTTTTGGTCCTCAGAGGACCAAAAGGAACAGCCGGACGCGCCCGGCGATCACTCGGTGCTGATGCTCGGGTCGGCCTGCACCTTGTGCGGCACGACCATGAGGAAGTTCGAGGTCGCGTCCTCGGCCAGGGCCAGGACGCGATCGGCCTCGGCGTCCTGGTCGGTCGCCCGCAGCTCCTCGGCATAGCCGGAGAGGAGCTCCTCGATGTCGAACAGGGCCTCCGAGTCGAGGTCCTTCAGCTCCACTTTGGCGCCACGGCCGAGCCGCCGTTCGATCGCCTCGGGGTCGATCCCGAAGGCGTTGAAGCGGACGTAGACGCGACCGCCGGTCATCCCGGCGCAGGCCCAGGGGCCGATGTCGCCGAGGACGATCGCGCGTCCCGAGGTCATGTACTCGAAGGCGAACCCCTTGGCGTTGGCGCGGTCGACGACGCAGCCGCGCGCGTCGTCGATGTCGGCTTCGGGCTCGCCGCCCAGCACCACGTCGGCGCCGGAGAGGCGGATGCAGAAGCGCGAGTCGGCCGAGCCCTGGACGTGGAGCTTGCCGCGCTGGGCGCCGTAGGCGAAGGACTTGCCGACCGATCCGTTGAGGCGCTTGCCGGTCGCCCCCTTCCCCTTCAGGATCGAGATCGAGCCGCCCAGCATCGTCTTGCCGACGCCGTCCTGGGCACCGCCCTCGACCCGCAGCGCCACCCCGTAGGAGTTGAACGCGCCGAGGCCCTGGCCGGCGACCGAGCCGCCGTTGAACTCGAGGCTGGCGAGGATCTCGTCGCTCGGCTCGGGGCCGTCTTCGAAGATCCGCGCGCGCGCGATCGCCCCCGCCAGCTCGGTGCCGAGCACGCGGTCGTTGGCGTCGGTCGGACGCGGGAACTCGCTGCGCACAGTGCGCCCGCCGCAGACTTCCGGCGCCAGCCTGGCGATCTCCGCCGAGGCGGCCTTGGCCTCCATCCGGATCGGCCGGGCGACGACGAGGCCCGCCTCGGCACGGGTGTCCGCGACCTCCTCGGCGACCGGCAGGTCGAGCGGCTCCAGGTCCAGGTACTCCTCCAGCGGCGTGATCAGCGGCGCCAGGTCGATCCGGTCCTGCATCGCGACCTGCTCCAGCAGGTCATAGCGGCCGACCAGATCCTGGGCGCGGGTATAACCGAGCGAGGCGACCACCTGCTTGACCTCCTCGCCCATCGCGGCGAAGAAGCGCGCGCAGCTTTCCGCCGAGCGGCTGACTTCCTGCGGCGTGAACTTCTTCAGCCCGTGCTCGGCGGCCTGCTCGACGGTCTCGATCTGGGTCGCGATGCCGACGTGGCAGGTGTCCAGCTGACACCCGCGGCAGATCGTGCAGCCGAGGCTGACCATCGCCAGCGTGCCGAAGCCGATCCGGTTGGCGCCGAGACAATGAAGCTTCACGATGTCGTGACCGGTGCGGTAACCGCCGTCGGCCCAGATCTCGACCCGGTTGCGGAGCCCCGCCTCCATCAGCGCCTGGTGCACCGCCCGGGTGCCGATGTCGCTCGGCAGCCCCACGTGACGGAGCGCGTGCTGGCGCGCCGCGCCGGTGCCGCCCTCGAAGCCCGAGAGCGTGATGATGTCGGCGCCAGCCTTGGCGATGCCGAGGCCGATCGTGCCGATGTTCGGCACCACCGGGACCTTGACCGAGACGCGCACGTCCGGGTTCACGGTCTTCAGCTCGTCGATCAGCTCGGCGAGGTCCTCGATCGAGTACAGGTCATGGTTGTTCGACGGCGAGATCAGGTCGGTGCCCGCCGCCGCGTTACGGGCGGCGGCGACCTTCTCGGAGACCTTCTTGCCCGGCAGGTGGCCGCCCTCGCCGGGCTTCGCGCCCTGGCCGATCTTGATCTCGGCGACGTAGGAGCTGTTCACCATCTCGGCCGAGACGCCGAAGCGCCCCGAGGCGATCTGCTGCCCGCGCCAGTTGCGGTACTGGCCGTACATGTCTTTGATCTCGCCACCCTCGCCGTTCATGCAGAGGATGTTGGTCGCCTTGGCCGCGTCGGCGTAGGCGCGGAACGCCGGTTCCGACTGCGAGCCGAAGCTCATCGACGAGATGACGATCGGGTAGTCGTGGTGCCCGACACCGGCGTCGACCTCGCTCGGGTCGACCGCGGGACGGTCCCCCTTCAGCGCCATGATGTGGCGCATCGAGATCGGGTTCTGCTTCTCCAGGTCGCGGACCTTCTCCGAGTACTCCTCGTAGCTGCCGCTCCCGTTCGACGTCGCGATCGCGAACTTGTAGACCTTCGGGTAAAAGCGGAACGTCTTCGCCGGTTTGGCCGCCGCGTCGTCGCCGGAGAGCGCCTTGGCGCGCTCGTTGGTGTCGGCGTCGAGCTCGGCGAAGCCGGTGCCGCCGTTCTCGCTCGCCGCGAACGCCTTCGTCTGGAAGATCTCGGCCAGCTCCGGCTTCACCCCGATCGAGGAGAACTGCCGCGCGTACCCGCGCACCTCGTGGATGCCGATCGTCGAGATGACTTTCTCGATGCCTTTGGTGAGCGCCGCGCAGAGGTTGCCGACGTCCTTCTCGTAGTCCTCGACGCAGATCACTTCGATCATCACGTAGGGACAGACGCCGTTGGCGCCGAGCCCGAGCGCCAGCATCACGTCGTGGACGTTGCGCAGGGACGCCGAGCGCAGGACGATCCCGCAGCGCCGCCGCAGGTTGACTTCGCCGCGCTCGACCTTGAACTGCTTCAGCGCCTGGTCGACCGCCGAGGTCGCCAGGTGCGGGTCGAGATAACGCCGCTCGCCGTCGTAGACGGTGCGGTCGGTGAGGATCAGGAGCTCCGCCCCGTTGCGGACCTTTTTCACCGCCTCGTGCTTGATCCGCTCGATCGCGCCCGCCGTCGTCTCCGACTCGAGCAGGGAGATGTCGACCGCGGCGGCGCGGCCGCGGAACTCCTCCCAGAGGTCCTCGAGCAGGTAGGTGTGGTGCTCGCGGGCGATCTTCCGGTAGGTCTTGTCGGACAGCGGCGCCAGGCCGTGGTGCCCGCCGAGGATCACCGGGAAGGCAGTTTCGACGGTCGCCGTGTCCTCGGCCGCGGAGTCGAAGGACGGCCGCCGCCCGAACAGCGTGCGGGTGGAGAAGTGCTCCAGCTCGCGTTCGCGGTCGAGCGCCGGGTTGGTGACGACGGCCACCGTCTCCTTGAAGTAGTCGGCGAGGTTCTGCCGCTCCGGCGAGAGCGCCGCCAGCGGGCCGTCGTAACCCAGCGAGCCGACCGGCTCGGCCCCGTTGGAGGCCATCTGCTGGACCAGTTTCACGTCGTCGCGCTGCCAGCCGAAGCCGGCCAGGATGCGGTCTTCGACCTTCACCGGCTCGGCCGGGCCGGCTTCCGAGTAGCCGGGGACGTCGGCGCCCTCGAGCGGCCCGCCGCACTCAAGCGCGCGCTCGTACGGCGCCACCGCCTCGACCCCGTTGCGCTTCAGCCAGCGGTCTTTGACGACGTGCAGCATCTCCGCGTGCGGGTGCAGGGACGAGGCGCGGGCGGCGCGGTCGATCATCACCATCGCCTTCTCGCCGGGCGCCATCGGCTGCGGCTCGGAGACCATCTTGTGGACCGAGACGACGCCGGGCTCGGAGCTGAAGACGAAGTCGTTCTCGGTCTCCACCTTCCACAGCGGGCGCAGGCCCATCGCGTCGGCGGAAAAGACGCATTCGTCGCCGTGGCGGGCGATCAGCGCGACCGGGCCCTGGGCGAACGGCCCCATCGTCTGGTGCAGGTACATGTAGAAGCTCCGCAGCTCCTCCGGCAGCCCGCGGATCACGTCGACGATCGGCGGCAGCACCATCTCCATCGCCTCGGCCAGCGAGAGCCCCTCGCGGCTGACCATCGTGTCGATCGTCAGGTTCAGGTCCTGGGAGTCCGAGGCGCCGGGCGTGATCGCGACCGCCAGCATCTTCGCCTCCTGGCGCAGCTGTTCGATCGTGTTGATCTCGCCGTTGTGGCCGAGCACCGAGAACGGCTGCACCCGCTTGAAGGACGGCCAGGTGTTGGTCGAATAGCGGTTGTGGCCGAAGGCGCCGACGGTCTCGAAGCGCGGGTCGGTGAGGTCCGGGTAGTAGGCGCCCAGCACGCTCGGCGCGCCCATCACCTTGTAGACGCAGGTGGTCCCGGAGAAGGAAGGCACGTGGACGCCGAGCCGGCGCTCCAGCTCCAGCAACAGCTCGAAGACGACCTCGTCACGGTGCTCGGCGTCGGAGACGAGGCCGGCGACCTGCCAGAAGACGGGCTCCTCCTCGCGCGCGGTCGGGCCGAGCGCGGTCGAGTCGACCTTCCCCTCGCGCTCGGCGAGGATCCGGAAGCCGCCCTCGGCGAGCAGCTCGCGGGCGTCGTGCTTGATCTTCTCCGGCGACTGGGAGCGCTCGATGAAGACGTGGGCGACGGCGAAGGCGTCGTCGAGCGTCAGCGCCGGGTCGTGGCCGCCGACCCGGACCTCCTCGGCCCAGATCTTCCGCGGCAGGTCGACCAGCAGGCCGCAGCCGTCCCCCTCGCCGTCGACGTTGCCGGCGCGGTGGAGCATCTTCTGCAGCGCCGGGATCGCCAGCTCGATCGGTTCGTGGCTGGGCGTCGCGTCCTTGCGCACGGACGCGTAGATCGCGCAGGCGTCGTTCTCTTCGACGCTCGGCGGGGACACCAAAGGCTTGTAGGGACGATCCCACGCGTAACGCTCGACCGGCTGGGAACGCTCGACGCGACGGACGTCGGACTCACGACTGGGCATATCTACCTCCCGGGTTCCGCACCTTCTTCGAGCGGGCGCGCGACGGGTATCTGGACTCGAGAATTATAGGCAGCGCTCAAAGCCCCGCCGTGGGCAGGGGCCCGGACACCGCCGATCGAGTTCGCAGAACTCCGCGATATGCGCGGCTTTCCGCGAACTCACCGGCCCCGCGAGGCCGGGTGGCTCAGCCGCCCCAGGAAGGCTCGTAGCCGCCGGGGACCAGGACCTTTTCGCGACCGCCGGTGAAGGGGACGGTGACCACCTTCGGCTTCGGGTTGCCGCCGAAGCCGAGGCCGACGGTGCCGAGCACGGTCGTCCCGTCGGGCGAGAGGGCGGCGCCCTGGAGGCCGGTCTCGGGGTTGTCGGTCAGTTTCTTTTCCGAGCCGGTGACGGCGCTCAACGCGACCGCGTAGCTCTGGTCCTGACCGCCGAACTCGGCCAGGATGCGGGCGCCGTTTTCCGACCAGGCGAGCGGAATGAGGCCCTGCGCCAGCTGGTTGACCTTGGTGTGGGACACCTGGCTGATCCGCTGCCCTTCGGGATTCATCACGAAGAGCTGGTTGGCCGGCCCGTACTTGCGCGTCTTGGCGCCGAGCTGGCGGGCGAAGACGATCTGCCCCTTCGGCCCCCACAGCGGGTAGGCCGAGTTCTTGTCGTGGCTCAGCGAGACCTTGCCGGTCCCGTCGATCTTCTCCCGGAAGATGTCGCTCTTCAGCGGGTAGCTTTCCGACTTGGAGACGCCGTAGACGACTTCGTCGCTTTCCGGCGAGAAGCTGACGCCGTTGAAGTACCCGGTCGCGATCTTGGTCCGCTGCATGGTCTTGGCGTTGATCAGGAGCAGGGTCTTGGGACCGTTGAGCCCGCCGGTGAGCGCCGCGACCAAGGTCGAGTCGGGCGACCAGGCGAAGACGAAGCTTTCGGCCCAGGGGTTGAGCAGCCGCTCGCTCTTGTGGATGTCCACCTGGTAGAGCCGCAGTTCGGCGAAGCCGTTCTTCGTTTCGCGTTCGTAGGCGATCCATTCGCCGTTCGGCGAGACGTGCGAGTTGCGCCCGACCCCCACCGACCGCGCCCCCTGGCCGTTGTCTTCGGCGACGTAGACACGCGGCTTCTGGATCCCCTTGGTGTAGGAGAGCGTCGCGTTCGCGGCGGCAGGCAGCGCCAGCATCGCGGCGACGGCGAGAAGGGCAAGGATCAGCTTCGGCTTCGGCAAGGTGGGCATGCGCGCGACTCTAACCGCGCCACGGGCGGCAGAAAAGACTCCCCACCCATTCGTCCAGCTGCTTCTCGCGGCCGTCACAGGGGGTCGAAAGGACGGCCGGCGCCGGGAAGGGTCCAGGCCCCGCAAGCTGGCGCCCGGGAAGGACGAGGACCCGCAAGCTGTCGCCCGGTTAGGGACCCGCCCCTCTCGCCACGGCCCGGGCAGGCTGTGGCCGTGGCGAGAGGGGCGGGTGTATGGAAGGTGTGGAGGGACACTCGCTGGAGCGTCACGGGAGTGCGCCGGGTGTGCGCCAGAAGTGCGCCGGGACCGTCACCGACGGGCGCCGAGGGCCGGTCCCCGAACGGTCAGGAATCTCCCGGGTT
>CALCIA010000355.1 GCA_937907435.1 uncultured Actinomycetes bacterium | reverse complement strand
GGGGTCACAGCCTGCCAGGACCCCCATGAGGAGCCCAGGCCCTCCTCGGACGGCCATCAACCCTCCGGACCCCCGCCCATCGAGGGCCAGCGTCCGCCAACCGCCCCTATTCGACCCCTTCTTCGCCGCTGCCTTCGCCTTCTTCGGCCTGTTCTTCTTCCCTGGCTTTTTCTTCTTCCGCCAGCGCTTCTTCTTCTTCGGTTTCGACTTCTTCTTCGAATTCTTCTTCCTGCTTCGGCGTCGGACAGTACTTGGGTGAGACCTTGCCGTTCACCTTGAAGACCCAGTCGGGCTGGGGGACGATGTCGAGCTCTTCGATCACCTTCTTCAGTGCCGGGTCGTTCCGCACCCAGTCGTAGACCGGGTAGAAGTATTCGCCGTATTCCGGGCTGTCCCGCGAGTCCTCGGTGGAGCGGGACATGATCAGGTAGTCGTAGTTGCCGGCGTTGATCCGTTCCATGAACTGTTCGCAGGAGGTCGGCAGGCGGTAGGCGCCGTGGGGGCCGGGCACGCCGATGAATTCGACTTCGTTGGTCGGCGGGTTGCCGAAGAAGCCGTACTGGCCGAAGATGATCTCGCTGTCGCCGATGATCCCGATCCGCTGGTGCTGCAGCTTCTGGGCGAAGGCATACGCCTTTTGCGGGCCGCCTTCCTGGAGGAAGAGCGTCGTCTTCGTGTAGTGCTGTTCGGCGAACTGGGTCTCCTGGGCGCGTCCCAGGATCACCGCGGCAAGCACGGTCAGCACGCCCGCGGCGGTCACGATGCGGCGCGACAGCACCCCGCGCGAGCGCCCCACCCCGAGCGCCGCCGGCACCCAGACCAAGGCCAGGGTGATGAAGATCGTGCCGAAGATGTAGGTCGGGTACCACTTCGGCGTCGTCAGCACGGTGATCCAGTAGACGGCGGCGAGGAACCACATCGTGATCCAGGCGCGGCGGTCCGGCGCCCGCAGCGGCCGCGCGAGCGGCAGCATCACCATCGCCAGGATCAGGCCCGGGATCAGGTAGCGCGTGTTGGTGAAGAAACCGGTCGGCGCGCCCGGCTGGCCCGCCGCGGTGAGCGGCGTGAAGACGTAGACGATCGCGGTGAGGAGCGCCGCGGCCGCAAGCACCCGCAGGATCTTGTTGCCGGAGCGCCAGATGATGAAGCCCGCGGCGGCCACGGCCATGATCAGGATCAGCGGCCAGAGCGGGCCGAGCGCGTTCTCCAATTGCGGGAAGAACCAGTGGCGGTAGATCGTCGGCTGGTCGAGGTAGTGCGCGACGGCGAAGCGCGGCCGCGGGTCGAGCGGCATCTGGTCGGGCACCGGCAGGTGGAGCGGCCCGAACTTGGTGATCGGGATCGGGTTGCCGCCGGTCTTGATCGCCGCCCGCACGTACCAGTAGCCGCCGGTGACGAGCATCGACAGGCCGAGGATCCAGGCGGTCGTCCAGCGCCGCCCCTTGCCGCTGAAGAGGAAGACGCCGATCGCGATCGCCGCCACCGGCACGAGGAAGGTCGTCTTCACCGAGGCGGCGAGCCCGGCGGCGATCCCGGCCATCACCAGCGGCCCCTTGTCGAGCAGCGGCGCGCCGCGCTCCGGCGCGTCCTGCACCGCGGTCCCCTCCCGCGGCGCCCGGCGCTGGTGCGCGTTGATCAGGAAGGCGGCGAAGGCGACCAGGAAGGCCAGTCCCATGATGTCGTTGCGCGCCTCGCCGGGCTGCGTTTCGATCATCACCCCCGAGTCGAGGATGATCGCCCCCGCGATCAGGGTCGCCGGGCCGACCTTGTACGGACGGCCGACGCACCAGCAGGCGAGCAGCGCGATCGCCAGCCAGAAGAGGTTCAGCAGCGGCGAGAGCCAGTCGGTCTTGAAGAGGACGATCGCCGCGCCGTTGACCAGTTCGGAGCTCTGCGGGTAGAACCAGGCGGCGAGGCGCAGCGGGTCGGTGAAGTGCAGGTGGACGGTCGAGTGCTCCTGGGCCATCGTCGCCGCGAAGGGCATGTGGTACCAGGTGGTGTCGCCGCCGAACATCCCGTGGTCGAGCGCCCATTGGGACGGGAACGTCCACTCGGCCATCGTGAAGGAGGCGACCGCGACCGCCAGCAGGAGCGCCCATTTGGTCACCGCCGGAGCCTTGATTTCCTCGCGCCGCTCGCCCGCCCGCCAGTAGCCCAGCCCCGCCGCGCCGAGGCCGATCGCGATCGTGAGGACGATGATCCAGCCGAATTCGAGGATGCTCAGGCTGCCGAGGATCTCCAGCGACAGCATCAGGAGCGCGACCGCGAGGGTCGCGTCGGCGAGCCGCGCCAGGGCCCCGGAGAATTCAGGGACGATCCAGCGCCGCAACCAGTAGCCGCCGAGCCCGAGCGCGGCGAGGATCCCGATCACGGCGAGGCAGCCGGCTATGTAGGAGCCGAAGGAGGGTGCCACGGGCGGGTGATGCTATTCACCGCGCCCGTCGGTGGTGCTGCGGGCGCCCCACGACGCTTGTCGCCCACCGGGCGACAAGCGTCGGAGACGTCCTACGCGGCGGCCGGGATGGTGCAGGCGACCCCGGTCCCTTTGAGGCCGCAGTAGCCGCCCGGGACCTTGTGCAGGTACTGCTGGTGGTACTCCTCGGCGTAGTAGAAGGGGCCCGCGGGGGCGATCTCGGTCGTCACCGGCTCCTTGCCGGCGGCGCGCAGATCCGCGTCATAAGCGTCACGGACCCGTTCCGCCGTCTCCTTCTGCGCATCGTTCACGAAATAGATGCCGGACCGATACTGGGTGCCGACGTCGTTGCCCTGGCGCATGCCCTGGGTCGGGTCGTGCTCCTCGAAGAACTTCTTCAGCAGGTCCTCGTAGCTGACCTTGGTCGGGTCGAAGGCGACCATCACCGCCTCGGCGTGCCCGGTGCGACCGGTGCAGACCTCTTCGTAGGTCGGGTTCGGCGTGATCCCCTCCTGGTAGCCGACCGCGGTCGAGTAGACGCCCTCCATCTCCCAGAAGAGCCGCTCGGCGCCCCAGAAGCAGCCCAGCGCGAGGTACGCCACCTCGATCCCCTCCGGGAACGGCGGCTTCAGCGGCGTCCCCAGGACCGCGTGCGTCTCCGGCACCTGGAACCCCGGCTCGCTCCGCCCCGGCAGCGCGTCCTCGGCGCTCACCATCTGGGCCTTGTCGGAGTTCAACATCATCATCAGCTTGCCAATCGAGCTCATCCGTCTTCCTCTCTTTCGCTGAGGGAAACGTTACGCCTCAGTTGTGACAAGACCGTGAACTGCCGACCCTCTCAGACCACCAATCGACGACCCTGAAGCGGTAGGCTCCCGATGCAGGCCTAGGGAGGACCGGATCGGAGAGAGCGATTTACGTTTGCGAGCGTTGTGGAAGCCGGTTCAACTCAGCCCGCTTCGCACATATCGAGCTGTGTCCACGGTGCCTCCTCCGCGACGATGTCGCTTCCCATCTGATCTCCGTGCCGGACGACCGACGCCGGCCCGAGCCCCCCAAAGACGCCCCACCCGAACCCGACGCCGCGAGCGCCGAGCTGGGCTGATCTGACCCGCCCGCCCGGGCTCGGACCCATACTTCCGCGCGCCCGATACGATCGCGCCCGGCAGCGGTCGATTTGCGGACGAAGGGGAGGTCGGACGGTGAGACCACGGCGTGCTGGGCGGGTTCTGGCACTGGTTGCGGGGCTGATGCTGGCGATCGGAGATGGCAGCGCGAGCGCGGCTTCGCCGGTGCTCGAATTCACGAGCCAGTCCTCGGTGCTCCCGTTCTCCTTCGACGCCCAAGGCGGAGAGGTGACCGCGGTGCTGAGCGAATTCGACACCGTCGTGCACTGCGAAGCGGCACAGGGCACGGGCGAGATAGTCCGGCCGCGCACCGCGTTCTCGAGCTACAGCTTCAGCGGGTGCGAAACGCAGGGCGGCAGCAAAGGCGGGCAGGAATGCAAGTCCGAAGGAGCGCTCGCCAAGGAAATCAGGACCCCGATGATCGAAGCCGAACTCGTCTTCATCGACCAGGCGAAAAAGGAAGTCGGGATGGTGCTCGACCCCAGCGGCGGCGTCTACATGGAATTCAAGTGCGGCGGCGAAAACGTCAAGGCGTTCGGGCCCTTCGTCGCCCCCGTCGGTCCGATCAACCAGGAAGGCACGTCGTTCACGGCGAGCCTCTTCCGCTCCGGCGCCACCCAGGTCCCTAGCGCCTACGAAACCCTGACCGGCGAAAGGGTCCCGGCGATCCCGACCGGCGAAAGGGGATCGCAGCCGGCGGCGACCACCGGCGTCGAACTGAGCTTCGCGATCCACACCTTCCAGCCGCTCGCGATCAAGGTGATCACGGCAGCGGAAGTCGAGGCAAAGCAGCACGACGAAGAAGCGGCGGCGAAGAGACGCCACGACGACGAAGAAGCCGCCAAGGTGGCCGCGGCGAAGAAACAGGGAGAAGAAGAAGAAGCAGCGAGGAAGCGCCAGGAAGAAGCGACGAAACAGCGCGAAGCAGCGAGGGCGAAGCAACGCCAGCGGCAACGCGCGCAGGCAAAGGCGCGCGCCCGCAAGCGGTCCAAGGCGCTCAAGCAGTGTCGGAAGGCCGACTCGAAGAAGGTGCGCGTCCGCTGCGAACACCGCGTCAAGAAGCGCTTCGCGCCCCACAAGGCAAGCAAGCGCTGAGCGCGATCAGAGGTCGCGGACGACCAGGCGCAGGCCGAGGTCGAGCTCGGTCAGCTTGAGCAGCTCGACGTTCCGCACCGCCCAGGTCCCGTCGCCGAGGTCCGCTCGCAGCTGCTCGATGGCCGCGTTGACCTCGTCGTCGGGCAAGGCGTGGAAGACGGAGATGCTGTTGCGGACGGCCTCGTCGAGGTAGGCCTCGGGGCGTCGCCAGTAGGCCTGGAAGAAGCCGTCGCGGCAGTCGTGGGGCACGGGGACGGGCCGGATCTCGACGTCGCCGAGCAGGTCGCGCAGCTCGCGCTCCCAGTAGCCCGGCTCCCGGTAGGGCTCGGGCACGAGGTCGACGAACGAGCGGAGGTAGTCGCGGGTGAGCCAGAAGCGCTCGGTCCAAGCGGGGTCGACGTTCAGCATCACGACGCACTTCCTCGCCACCCGCCGCAGCTCCCCCATCCCCGCCGCGCGATCGCTCCAGTGGTGGTCGGTGAAGATCGCCATCGCGGCGTCGACGCTGTCGTCGGCCAGCGGCAGCGCCTCGGCCGCGGCCTGGATCGCGGGCGCGCTCCTCGGCGGCCGCTGGGCGATCATCACCGCCGAGGGCTCCACCGCGACCACCTCGCGGCCCGCGGGCTCATAGGACCCGGTCCCGGCGCCGACGTTCACGACGCTGCGCGCGTCCCCGAGCGCCTCCTCGACCGCCGCCGCGATCCGCGGATCCGTCGCCCTCCGGGCGGTGTAGCCGCGTCCGAGACGGTCATAGCTCGCCCCCGCCATGGGTCGATTACATCATCGGGGCGCCCGGATTCGAACCGGGGACCTCCGCCACCCAAAGGCGGCGCGCTACCAGGCTGCGCCACGCCCCGACCGCGCCAGTGTAAGGCGATCATCTAGCTTCTTGGGGCGATGGCAGACGTCCAGCCCCTGAAGGCGCTTCATTACGACCTCGCCAAGGTGGGTGGGCTGGGGGCGGTCGCGTCGCCTCCTTACGACGTGATCGACGCCGCCGAGCGGGCGCGGCTGCTCGATCGCTCGCCCTACAACGCGGTGGCGATCGACCTGCCGGTGCCCTTCGACCCGGCCGATCCCGCGAGCCGCCCGGTCGGCGATCCCTACGAGGACGCGGCGCGGCGGATCGACGCGTGGCGCGCCGAGGGCGTGCTCGCGGCCGATGCCGAGGACGCGATCTGGGCGCTGTCCCAGGACTACACCGCGCCCGACGGCGCCAGGCACACCCGCCACGGGGTGCTGGTCCGGGTGCGGGTCGAGGACTACGAGACCGGCACCGTCCGTCCCCACGAGCGCACCCACCCCGGCCCGCTCCAGGACCGCCTCGAACTGACGCGGGCCACGCACCTCAACCTCTCGCCGATCTTCTCGCTGTCGACCGAAGACCCCTGGCCGCTGGTCGAGCCCGCTCTCGCCGCCGAGCCCTGGGGCGAGTTGACCGACGAGGACGGCACCGTCAACCGGGTCTGGCGGGTGGCGGACCCCGCGGTCGTCGCCGCCGTGGTCGAGCGCCTCGCCGGCGCCCAGCTGCTGATCGCCGACGGCCACCACCGTTATGAGACCGCCCGCGCCTACCGCGACGAGGTCGGCGGCGAGGGGCCGCACAACTACACGCTGATGGCGCTCACCGGGCTCGACGACCCCGGCCTCACCGTCTTCCCCACCCACCGCCTGCTGAGCGGCTTCGCCAACGACCCGGCGCGCCGCGAGCGCCTGCTCGCCGGCCTCGAGGAGCTCTTCGAGGTCACCGAGATCGGGCGCGAGGACCTCGACCCGGCGGGCGCCGAGGGCGTCGGCATCTTCGGCCTCTTCGACGCCGCCGACGGCACCGCGCGGCGGCTGCGGCTGCGCGACACCGAGGAGCTCGACCGCCGCCTCGCCGGCAAGCCCGAGGCCTACCGCCGGCTCGACTCGGCGATCCTCGAGACGCTGGTCCTCGTGGGCCTCGCCGGGATGAGCGAGGAGGACATCACCGAGCGCCGCGGCCTCGAGTACGCGAAGAGCGTCCCGGCAGCGGTCGACATGGTCGAGAACGGCATCTACGACCTCGCCTTCATCCAGCGCCCGGTGCCGATCGAGCAGGTCCGCGCGGTCGCCGCCACCGACGAGAACATGCCGCCGAAGTCGACCTACTTCTTCCCCAAGGTGATGACCGGGTTCGTCTTCAGCCCGGTCGGCTGAGGGGCGCGCCCCGCCGGCGGTCCTCCCGCCCGCGTAGGATCGTCGAATGGTCAAGATCTACACCAAGAAGGGCGACGACGGAACCACCTCACTCTGGTACGGGGGCCGGGTCCCCAAGGACAGCGCCCGCACCGAGGCCTACGGGTCGCTCGACGAGGCCTGCTCGGCGCTCGGCGTGGCGCGGGCTCTCTGCGCGGGCGGCGACGGGTCCGAGGAGCTCGCCGCCGACATCCTGCGGCTCCAGGACGACCTCTTCGTCGCCGGGGCCGAGCTGGCCACCGCGCCGGAGGCGGCGCAGCGGCTGGAAGACGGGATCAGCCGCGTCACCCCGGCGATGGTCGAGGAGGCCGAGCGGCTGATCGACCGCTACATGGCCGAGGTCGAGCTGCCGCCGAAGTTCGTCATCCCCGGCGGCAACCTGCTCTCCGCCCACCTCGACGTCGCCCGCACCGCGATCCGCCGCGCCGAGCGCCGCATCTCGACCCTCGCCGAGGCGGGCGAGCTCGCCAGCGACACCGTGATCCACTTCGTCAACCGCGCCTCCGACCTCGCCTACGCGATGGCGCGCTGGGCCGACGTCGACGACCCGGCGCTCTTCGAGGGACGCGGCCGCTGATGCACGCCCACGTGGTCGCCCGCCGCGTCGCGGGCTACGCGCACGAGGTCGACCTCGGCGACGGCCGCGAGATCGTCGTCGACGAGCCCGCCGCCGATGGCGGGACCGACACCGGGCCGCGCCCGACCCAGCTGCTGGCGTCGAGCCTCGCGGGCTGCACGGCGATCACGATCGAGGTCTACGCGGACCGCAAGGGCTGGGACCTGCCGACGCTGGAGGTCGCCGTCGACATGCAATCCGATCCGGACCGCAGGCCGACCCACTTCGCGGTCGAGGTCGCCCTCCCCGAGGGGCTGGACGATGACCAGCGGCGCAGGCTGATGGTGATCGCGGGGAAATGCCCGGTGCACAAGCTGCTCGAGCAGGGCGCCGAGATCACGGTCGCCGAACGCGCCCCCGCGGTCTGATGGACCTCGGGCTCGCGGGGCGCGTCGGGGTGGTCACCGGCGCCGACGGCGAGGTCGGGGCAGCGACGGCGCGGCTGCTGCGCGCCGAGGGCGCGGAGGTGGTGGAGCTGCCGGCGGTGCCGGGCGCCGCGGCGGGGACCCTCGGCACGTCGCCGGCTCCCGGCGACGTCGAGCGCATTCTCGGCACCCCGGCCGAACCGGGCGCCGTCGACTTTCTCGTCACCGTCGCGGGCGCCGTGCCCGACGACGACCTGGGCCGTGCGCACGAGCTCGGCGTGATGGCGCCGCTGCGGGCGATGAGGGTGGTCGCGCCGGCACTCGCCGCGCGCGGCTCGGGGCGGATCGTCAACGTCTGCCCGCCGGCGCACACGGTCGCGGGCGCGGCGGCGCGCTCCCTTTCGCGCCTCTTCGCCGACCACTACGCCAAGCAGGGCGTCCTCGTCAACGCGCTCTGCCCGGACCCGGACGCCGGCCCCGAGGCGAGCGCCCGCGAGATCGCCTTCCTCTGCTCGGCGCGCGCTTCGCACGTCGCGGGCGCGACCTGGACCGTCGGCGCCGCCGCGGGGGCGATCGATTGAGCGGCGCGCTCGCGCTGCTCCGTCGCCGACCCGAGTTCCGCGCCCTCTGGGCGGCCATCGGCCTCTCCTACGCGGGCTCCGGGGCGGCGACCACGGCGCTCACCCTCTACGTCCAGCAGACGCGCGGCACCGGCACCGCGGTCGCCGCCTTCCTGATCGCCTCGCAGGTGCCGCGCCTGCTCGGCCCGCTCGCGGGCGGGATCGCCGACCGCACCGACCTGCGGACAGTGCTGGTGGGCTGCGACATCGGCCAGGCCGTGGTCTTCGCCGCGATCGCGACGCTGCCCTCCTTCGGCGTGATCATCGCGCTCACCGCCCTCACCACCGTGCTGCAGACCTCCTACGGCCCGGCCCGCACGGCGATGGTCCCGAACCTGGTCGAGCCCGACGAGCTGATCCAGGCCAACGCCCTGCTCGGCACCGCGACCAACCTCTACGTCGCGATCGGACCGCTGGTCGGCGGCCTCCTCTTCGCCGCGATCGGCCCGAGCGCGGCGCTCCTCGTCAACGCCGCCACCTTCCTCGGCTCGGCGGCGCTCACCACCAGGGTCCCCGCGACCCCGCCGCCCGCGGACGCCGAGCACGAGCCGCTCCTCGCCGCCACCCGCACCGCCGCCCGCTTCATCCGGCGCGACCCACTCCTGCGCACGGTGACGATCTCGCTCTTCCTGCT
The DNA here is from genome assembly GCA_937907435.1 of uncultured Actinomycetes bacterium. Classification (GTDB taxonomy): domain Bacteria; phylum Actinomycetota; class Thermoleophilia; order Solirubrobacterales; family 70-9; genus VAYN01. The sequence continues at coordinate 7,830 of CALCIA010000355.1, read as the reverse complement.
GGTCGCCTTCCTCGCGGTCGACAACGTCGCGATGGTCTTCCTCGTCCGCGACACGCTCGGCGGCTCGGCCTTCGTCTACGGCCTGATCGAGGCGGTCTTCGGCGTCGGCATGCTGGCGGGCTCCTTCTGGATCCTGCGCGGCGCCGGCGGCGGCTGGGCCCCGCAGCGCCTCTACCTGCTCAGCTGCTCGCTCAGCTCGGCCGCCTCCGCGGGCAGCGGCGTGGCGCCGAGCCTCGGCGTCCTCGCCCCGATCCAGGCGGTCGCCGGCTCCGGCAACGGCATCGAGGTCGTCGCCGGCGAAACGATCATCCAGCAGCGCGTCCCCCGCGGCCTGATCGGCCGTGTCTACGGCTTCACCTCCTCGGCCACCTCGCTCGGGCTCGGCATCGCGATGGCCGGCGGCGGCCTCCTCGTCGACGCCACCTCCCCCCGCGCCACCTTCCTCATCGCCGCGGCGGGCGCCCTCCTCGTCACCGTGTCCATCGCCCCCACCATGCTCCGCACCCCCACCGCCCCCGGACCGCGGGCGACCTGAGTAACACCAGCGCGGCACGGGCGACCTACGTAACGCGCACCGAGGCGCGGGCGACCTTGGTTAACCCATGGCTGACGAGGGTCGCCCGCCATCGGCTGCGGTTAACGAGGGTCGCCCGCGCCTCGGCGTGGTCGACCTTTGGTCCGGCCCCCTCTGCGCGGTCGTCCTTTCGTCCGGCTACCGGACCGTAGATCGACCGCACTCGTGGGGGGCGGACGGAAGGACGACCGCGGTGGTTGGGGATGATGGGGGCTTGGACCGGAACGGGGACATCGGCGGGCTGCTGCTCAGCGCGGATGAGGCGCAGGCGATGGAGGCCCACGGCGGGACCGAGTCGGCGGTCCTGCTGCCGCTCTACGGCTGGCCGGACGAGCCGGGCCTGATCTTCACCGAGCGCCGCGCCGACCTGCGGCGCCACGCGGGCGAGGTCTCCTTCCCGGGCGGCCGCCAGGACCCCGGCGACGCCGACCTCGAGGCGACCGCGCTGCGCGAGGCGCGCGAGGAGATCGCCCTCGACCCGACCGGAGTCGAAGTGGTCGGCGCCCTGCCCCCGGTCTCCACCTTCGTCACCGGCTACCGCATCCAGCCCTTCGTGGGACTGGTCGACGAACCCGGCGCGCTCGGCCTCGACCCCAACCCGACCGAGGTCGAGACCGTCCTCACCCTCTCCCTCGACCGGCTCCGCGAGGGGTACGAGATGCGACGGCTGATCCGCCACGGCGTCGCGATCCACACGCCGACCTACGAGGTCGAAGGACAGCTGATCTGGGGGGCGACGGCGAGGATCCTGGGGGACTTCCTCAAGCGCCTGGCGTAAGGCCGCGCGGGGCGGCCCCTTCCCTCACAACAGCGGGACGTTCGTCCAGGGGCCGCCCCACGCGGCCGTCACCGGCGCGTCAGTAGCTCGATGACGGCGGCCTCCATCTCCTCCACCCATGCGGGGCCGTGCTCACGGGGCGTCTCCGTCACTGCGACCGGGATGTGCCAGGTGCGTTCGGCATTGCGGCACAGCTCCGCGCCACCGGCCAGCAGCTTGGCGTCCACCGTCCCGGCGCCCTCGTAGACGAAGCCGCGCACCGGGGTTTCCACCAGGCGTTCGAGCAGGGATTCGAGGCGAGGGCCGTGGATCGCGGCGACGGTCTCGGCGTCGCCCGTCGCCGAGCCGAGCAGCCAGATCAGCACCGCGACGTCGTCGACGAGCTCGAGCACCGTGCCCGGCCGCTCGGGGTCGGCTCGCACCGGCTCGATGCCGGCGGCTTCGATCGCCGCCAGGCCCTCGGCATCGCGGCTCGTCCCGCGCACGGCCCAGCCCTCCTCGAGCAGCTCGGAGCCGAGGGCGCGGCCGGAGCAGCCGCAGCCGACGATCAGCGCGCGAGCCACTCGGGGGCGCGCCGACCGTTGGGGTGGCGCTGTTCGGAGTTCGCGCCCGGGCCGGGGCGGCTGTGGACGTTGTGGGTGTCGACCGGCTCGCCGCACACCGAGCAGGTCTGCACCGCGTGGAAGGCGTGGTCGCCGTGGACGACCTCGAGCGGCGGGCCGTTCTCGGCCGTGTACCTGTCGCCCCAGGCGAGGAGCGCCAGCAGCACCGGCTGCAGGTCGCGCCCCTTCTCCGTCAGCAGGTACTCGAAGCGCTCCGGGTGCTCGTTGTAGCGACGGCGCTCGACGATCCCTTCCTCGGTCAGCGTCGCCAGCCGCTGGCTGAGGACGTTCGTGGCGACCCCGAGCGAGGCCTGGAACTCGTCGAAGCGGCGCCGCCCGAGGAAGAGGTCGCGCAGGATCAGCACCGTCCAGCGCTCGCCCAGGAAGGCGAGCGGCCTCGCGATCGAGCAGTTCTTCTCCGCGTACGCCTCGATGGCCATAGGACGATTCTAGCAGTCACTTTTATTTCGCAAGCAACTTCTGATACCGTGGCTTGCGAAATGCAAGCGACCTGCCGCGCCCCGGACGCGCGGCGGAGGAGAGCGACGACATGGCACACCGCTGGAAGGTCCTCGCAGTCACCTCGATCGGCCTCTTCATGGCCAGCCTCGACCTCTTCATCGTCAACATCGCCTTCCCCGACCTCTCCCGCTCCTTCGACGACGCCTCGCTGTCCAGCCTGTCCTGGGTCCTGAACGGCTACGCGATCGTCTTCGCCGCGCTCCTCGTCCCGGCGGGCCGGATCGCCGACCGGGTCGGCCGCAAGCGCATCTTCGTCGGCGGCCTGCTGCTCTTCACCGCCGCCTCGGCCCTCTGCGCGGTCGCCCCCGGGATCCCCTTCCTGGTCGGCGCCCGCGTCGTCCAGGCGACCGGCGCGGCGATGATGATCCCGACCACCCTCGGCCTGCTCCTCCCCGCCTTCCCGGCCGCGCAGCGCCCGGTCGCGATCGGCATCTGGTCCGCCGTCTCCGGCATCGCCGCCGCCCTCGGCCCGCCGATCGGCGGCCTCCTCGTCCAGCTCAGCTGGCACTGGATCTTCCTCGTCAACGTGCCGATCGGCCTCGCCACCGCCTTCGCCGCGATCCGCATCCTCGACGAGGCGCGCGAACCCGAGGACGGCCGCCCCGACCTGCTCGGCGCGGCAATGCTGGCGCTCGGCATCGGCCTCCTCACCCTCGGCATCGTCCAGGGCCCGGAATGGGGCTGGACCGACGGCCGCACCCTCGGCTCCTTCCTCGCCGCGATCCTCCTCGTCGCCGCCTTCCTCGTCCGTTCCGCCAACCACCGCGCGCCGGTGATCGAGCTGCCGCTGCTCCGCGTCCGCTCCTTCGCCCTCGCCAACCTGGCGACGCTGGTCTTCTTCATGGGCTTCGGCGCGATGCTCCTCTCCGGCGTCCTCCTGCTGACCGAAGTCTGGGGCTGGTCGGAGCTGCGCGCCGGCTTCGCCCTCTCCCCCGGACCGCTGATGGCGGCGGCGTTCGCGGCGCCCTCGGGACGGCTCGGCGCGCGGATCGGCCAGCGCCCGGTGGCGACGCTCGGCGCCCTGATCTTCGCCGGCAGCTTCGCCTTCATGCTCGCCGCGATCGGTCCCCATCCCGAATACGCCACCACCTTCCTGCCCGCCTTCATGCTCTGCGGCATCGGCGTGGGACTGACCCTGGGGACGCTCCCCGCCGCCGCGACCGCCTCCCTGCCCCCGGGCCGCTTCGCCACCGGCAGCGCCGTCTTCGGCATGGCGCGGCAGCTCGGCTCGGCGATCGGCGTCGCGGTCCTCGTCGCCCTGGTCGACTCGGCAGGCGGCGACCTCCTCCACGGCCTGCGCAGCGGCTGGTGGTTCGCCCTCGCCTCCGGCCTCGGCGCCGCCGCCCTCGCCGTCTCCCTCCCGGCGCGGGCGAAGTCGACCGCAGGTGACCCCGCCCCCGCCGCAGCCTGACCCCCGCCCAGCTGTTCCTTATGCCGACCCCTCCGGCGAAAGGAACAGCCGAGCGCCGCACCAGGGCGTCGAACCCCGCGGCGTCCGGTCAGCCGCTGCCGCGCATGCGGGACTTCCAGCGCTCGTCGTCGATCACGCGGGCTTCGATGTCGGCCTCGGTCAGCTCCCTCGCCCCACGACGCCGGCGCATCTCGTTCTGCGCCTCGAGCATCTGGCGCACGTCGTCGAGCTCGTTCTGGACCTCGACCGCGGGCGAGCGGGTCGGGAACCAGTCGACGAGGTCCGCGTCGTCCCCCGGGTAGAGGTGGCCGACGACGACGACCACGCCGACGATGAACACCAGAACCGCGACCGTCCCCAGCAGAAGCAGCACCGTCCCAGCATACGCCCGCCCCACCGCCGTCAGGTAGCCTCGCCGCCATGACGACCGGCTTCACCGAACTGGCCAGCGTCGACGGGGGGATCGGGCCGACCGCCGAGGCGACGATCGGGCTGAAGGACGACGGGCTCTACCGCGGCGACGGCGCCTTCGAGGTCATCCGCCTCTACGCGGGGCGCCCCTTCGCGCTCGATGACCACATCGCCCGCCTCGAACGCTCCGCCGCCGCGCTCCGCCTCGAGTTCGACCGCATGGCGCTGCGCGCCGAGATCGAGGCGCTGCTCGCCGAGGCGGGCCCGGTCGAAGGCCAGCTGCGCCTGATCCTCACCCGCGGCGGCCGCCGCATCGCCGCCACCGAGCCGGTCCCGGTCCACGCCGAGACGATCACGCTCGCCGCCGTCACCTACCAGCCGACGATCGTCCTCAACGGCGTCAAGTCGCTCTCCTACGGGGCGAACATGCTGGCGACGCGGCTCGCCAAGGAAGGGGGCGCCGACGAGGCCCTCCTGGTCCGCCCCGACGGCATCGTGCTGGAGCCGCCGACCTCCTCGATCTTCTGGGTCGCCGAAGGCGCCCTGCGCACCACCGCGCTCGCCGAGGGCGTGCTCGCCTCGATCACCCGCGATCGCATCCTGAAGGCCGTCCCCGGCGTCGAGGAGGGGGCCTGGACGCTGGACGAGCTGAAGGGCGCGTCGGAGGCCTTCCTCGCCTCGACCACGCGGGAGCTGCAGGCGGTCGCGCAGGTCGACGGCGTCGCGCTCCCCGACGCCCCCGGCCCGCGCACCCACGAGGCGCAACAGGCCTTCGCCGCGGCCCGCGACGCGGAGCTGGAAGCGGCCGTCAACTAAGCAGTCACCGGCACACGAGCAGGGAGGCAGGGAATGGACTTCAACCTCACGGGCGAGCAGAAACTGATCGCCGAAACCGCGCGCGAGTTCGCCGACCGCGAGATCCTCCCGCGCGTGCGCGAGAACGACCGCGCCGAACGGTTCGACCGCGAGCTGGCGCGCAAGCTCGGCGAGGTCGGCTTCCTCGGCCCGATCCTCGACGAAGCCTACGGCGGCCGCAACCTCGACTACATCGGTTATGGGCTGATCGTCGGCGAGATCGGCCGCGCCGACTCCTCCGTCCGCACCGTCGTCTCCGTGCAGACCTCGCTGGTCGGCTCGGCGATCGAGAAGTGGGCCACCGAGGAGCAGAAGCAGCGCTGGCTGCCGAGACTCTGCAGCGGCGAGGGTCTCGGCTGCTTCGGCCTGACCGAGCCCGACACCGGCTCCGACGCCGCCAACCTCCGCACCCGCGCGACGAAGACCGACTCCGGCTGGACGATCAGCGGCCAGAAGATGTGGATCAGCCTCGGCAACGCCGCCGAGTTCGCGCTGATCTTCGCCCAGACCGACCCAGGGAAGAAGCACAAGGGCCTCGCCTGCTTCATCGTCCCGACCGCCTCGGAGGGCTTCACCAGCCAGGAGATCCACGGCAAGCTCGGCCTGCGCTCCTCCGACACCGCGGAGCTCTCGCTCGACGCGGTCGAGGTCGGCGACGACGCCCTGCTCGGCGCGGTCGGCGACGGCTTCAAGGTCGCGATGAGCGCTCTGGAATCGGGCCGTTACAGCGTCGCCGCGGGCTGCGTCGGGATCATGGACGGCTGCGTCGAGGCCAGCGTCACCTACGCCAAGGAGCGCCAACAGTTCGGCGTCCCGCTGGCCCGCTTCCAGCTCGTCCAGGAGATGATCGCCGACATGATCCTGAAGCGCGACGCGAGCCGGATGCTGGTCTACCGCGCCGGCCTCTTGAAGGACGAAGGCAAGCCGAACGCGACCGAGACCTCGGTCGCCAAGGTCTACGCGACCGAGGCGGCGGTCGAGTGCGCCAACCTCGCGATCCAGGTCCACGGCGGCTCCGGCTACGTCGACGACTATCCGGTCGAGCGTTACCTGCGCGATGCCCGCGTGACGACGCTGTACGAGGGAACGTCCCAGATCCAGAAGCTGATCATCGGCCGCGCCGCGACCGGGATCAACGCGATGACGCCGATGGTCGAGGCGTAGGGACGACCGTGGCGGCGATCGCCGACCAGCTGCGCGGCAAGCACCGCGAGGCCGCCGACGTCCTCGCCCACATCAAGGTCGGCGGCGACGTGATCGTCGGCGCGGCCAACGGCGAACCGAAGACGGTCGTCGACGCGATCGAGGCGGGCGCCGACCGGCTCAAGGAGGTGCGCCTGAACCAGATGCTGCCGGTCCGCGATCGCGCCCACTTCGAAGGCAAGGTCAAGGGCATCCGCCACGTCTCCTGGTTCCTCTCCCCGCACGACAAAGACGCCTTCCACCGCGGCCAGTGCGACCTGGTGCCGAACAACTTCTCCGAGGTGCCGGCGCTGATGCGGCGCACCGCGGTCGACCCGCTGGTGATCGTCGCCGTCTCGCCGCCGGACGCGCACGGCTGGTTCAGCCTCGGCGTCAACTCCGAGTACTCGGCGGCGATGATCGGCGAGATGCCGTTCTTCGTCGAGGTGAACGCCCAGATGCCGCGCACCTACGGCGAGAACCAGATCCATGTCAGCCAGATCCTCGGCTGGTGCGAGGCCGATTATCCGCTGGTCGAGATGCCGCCGCGCGAGGGCCGCGAGGAGGACCGCAAGATCGCCGAGCTGGTCGCCGAGCGGATCCCCGACGGGGCGACGATCCAGGCCGGGATCGGCGCGATCCCCGACCTCGTGCTCGGCCTGCTCGGGGACCACCGCGAGCTCGGCATCCACACCGAGCTCTTCGGCCCCGGCTTCGTCGACCTGATCGAAGCCGGCGTGGCGACCGGCTCGCGCAAGCGCACCCACCGCAACAAGGCGATCACGACCACGGCCGGCGGCACCGCCCGCCTATATGAGTTCGTTGCCGAAAACCCCGGGGTCGAGTTCTGGCCGGTCGACCAGACCAACGACCCGAAGCTGGTCGCCCAGGAGCCCCATTTCAACGCGATCAACGCCACAATCGAGGTCGACTTCCTCGGCCAGTGCGCTTCGGAGAGCCTCGGCTCCGACTACTGGTCCTCCTCCGGCGGCCAGCCCGACTTCGCCCGCGGCGCCGTCCTCTCGGAGGGCGGCCAGGCCTTCATCGTCCTCCACTCCACCACCGGCGACGGCACCGCCTCACGCATCGTCCCCCGCCTCCACCCCGGCGCCGCCGTCACCACCTTCAAGAACATCGTCGACCACGTCGTCACCGAGTACGGCGTCGCCGAGCTCCGCGGCTCCTCGATCGCCGAGCGCACCCGCCGCCTGATCGACATCGCCAACCCCAAGTTCCGCGACGACCTCCACCGCGAAGCCCGCGAGTGCGGCTACCTCATCTGAGCCAGAGCCACCGGCCCACAGGCGCGTTCGCAGAATGACCGGATAGGGCCCAAAAGTGCGAACGCCAGGTGGGGCGGGGCGGGGAAGGGATGGGGGCCCGCAAGCTGGCGCCCGGGGAGGGCTGGGGACTCGCAAGCTGTCGCCCGGATTACGGACGCGCCCCTCTCGCCACGGCCCGGGCAGGCTGTGGCCGTGGCGAGAGGGGCGGGTGT
>CALCIA010000354.1 GCA_937907435.1 uncultured Actinomycetes bacterium | reverse complement strand
ATGGGGGTCACAGCCTGCCAGGACCCCCATGAGGAGCCCAGGACACCCACGGACCACCCTCGGCCGGCCGCCCGCCCCCCGCACCCCCGCCCGCCGTGCATTTCACCCCCGGCCGTCCCGATCCGGGGTCAGGGGCAATATCTTGTCCGGGGGTGTCGCGTTTACTGGCGCCCGAGGCAGATGAACTCATTGGACCACCCCATTCAAGGCGTCACGCTTCCTGCGCTGCGCGGGCGCATGCTGGCGGTACCGGGGCTCTTGATCCTGATGATGCTGTCGGTCGGGCTCGCCTTCGCGCTCTACCTCCTGCCCCCCACCTCGTTTGCCCTGGTGGTGGTGGGCGCCATGGCGGCGATCGCCGTCCTGGCGCTGGCGGTGGCGCGCTACGACGCCGCGGTCGCCCTGGGGTTCGCGATCTTCGGCGTGGTCCAGTTCCAGCCCGCGCCAACGGACTTCGTCTTCATCTGCGTGATCGCGGTCGCCGCCGTCACCGGCCGCTTCAACATCGACCGCCTGCCGATGTCGGTCATCGGCACCGTCGGGGCGTTCGTCACGATCAACATCCTCTCGATGACCGAGGTGATCGCCGTCGGCCACGCGGCGATCTTCCTGACCATCACCATCTACCTCGCCGTCTTCAGCATCTGGCTGGCCAACTACGTCGACGGCCCGCGGCGGGCGCGCATCGTCTTCGGCGCCTACCTGTTCGCGGCCGTCACGTCAGCCCTGATCGGCGTCCTCGCGGTGATCGCGCCGCTGCCCGGCAAAGAAACCTTCCTCTACGGCGGCGACCGCGCGATGGCCCTCTTCAAGGACCCGAACGTCTTCGGCCCGTTCCTCGTGCCCGCCGCTCTGATCCTGCTCGAGGACATCCTGCGACCGCGCGTGCTGCGGGTGCGGCCCTCGCTCAAGGTGGCGATGCTGATGCTGCTGGTGCTGGGCGTGGTCCTCTCCTTCTCGCGCGCCGCCTGGCTGAACCTCGCGCTCGGCATCTTCCTGCTCTTCGCCGTCCTGCTCGTCAGCCGCAACAGCGCCCGCCAGGCGCTGCGACTCCTGACCCTGATGCTCGTCTTCGCCGCGGCGACGATCGCCGTCCTCTCGGCCACCGGCTCGATCCACTTCCTCGACGAACGGGCATCGGTCCAGCACTACGACAACCAGCGCTTCGGCGCGCAGAAATTCGGGATCGACTACGCCGAGCACCATCCGCTCGGCGCCGGGCCCGGGCAGTTCGACGTGATCAGCCCGATCTCAGCCCACAGCACCTACGTGCGCGTGCTGGTCGAGCAGGGCTTCCTGGGGCTCGCGATCCTGGTCGCGATCATCCTCGTCACCGTCGTGCTCGCCGTCCGCAACTGCACCCTGGGACGAAGTACCTACGGCATCGGGGCAGGCGCCCTGTTGGGTGCCTGGTGCGGTGCGCTCGCCAACAGCTTCTTCGTCGACACCCTCCACTGGCGCCACCTCTGGCTCGTCGCCGCGCTGATCTGGGCCGGGGCGATGCGCGGCGCGCCCAGGCCCGACCCCGATATGGACCGCATCGAGCCGCCGCGCCGAGAGCCCGCGCCCGAGCTCCCGATCAATCTTTAGACGTCTTCGGCTGATCCTCGCCGACGGTCGAGCCGGCGAGCATCACCCGCCGCTTTTCGCCGAGGTAGTACGGCGAGGCATCGACGCTGGCGCCGACGACGACGACACCGAACAGGTCACCGACCAGTCGCGAGAAGACCTCCTGCAGATTGACCATGTCGGCCACGTTCACCCGGTCGAGGCGGACGACGGCGATGACGTCGTCCGCCTCCGCCATCAGCGGCTGGATGTCGGCGACGCCAAGCGCGGGCGGCCCGTCCACCAGGACGTAGTCGTAGTCGGACCCCTTGAGGAATTCGAAGAACCGGCTCGTCGCGCCGCTGGCCAAGAGCGTCGCCGCGTCGGTGGTCGGGGTGCCGGCGGTCAACAGGTGGAGCGATGCCGCCTTGGTCCCGCCCACCTTCGGCAGGTCGATCAGCCGCGCCATGCTCGCGAGCGCCTCCTGAGGATCGGTGCCGGCGTTGACCTCGCCGAGCAGGTCGGTCATGCCCGGCTGCCGCGGCGCGTGGAAGAGGTTGTGCAGCTCCGGCCAGCGGACGTCGCCGGACACGAGCAGCGTTTTGTGGCCCGCCTGGGCGAGCGCCCGGCCGAGCCGCGAGCTTGCGGTCGACTTGCCCTCGCCGTGCACGGCGCTGGTGAGCAACAACAGCCGCGGCTTGCCGTCCGCGGGCCGCAGGGCCTGGATCGAGGCGCTGAGCGACTGATAGGCCTCGTGCTCGATCGCCGCCGCGGTGGCCGACTTGCGCGAGGCTCGCTTGCCGACGTACGGGATCATCGCCAGGACCGAGGTACGCAGGAGTCGCCCGACCTCGCGCGGATCGCTGATCCCGGGTGAGAGCTGGTCCCGACCCAGGGCCACGAGCACGGCGATGAAGATGGCGGCGACGAGGGCGATCAGCGTGTTGCGCGGCGGGTCGGGGCTGGTGGCCGAGCTCGGTGCCGTCGCTTCCTGTCCCAGCTGGAGTTCGCCCCCGGCCGTCGCCGCCTGGACTTCCAGGTGGTTGATCCGGTTCTGCAGGGCTTCGACCTGGGCTTCCGCCGTTTCGCTTTCTTCGCCGACGTTTTCGATCTGTTCTTCGAGGCTGGCCTGGGTGGCGAGCAGCTTTTCGCGCGCCTGTTCCTGCTGCAGCTGAAGGAAGCTCGTCGACACCGCGTTGGCGATCTCGGCGGCCTTGTCCGCTTCGTCGGCGGATGCCTTGACTTCAAGCAGGTTCGCTTCGGTGGCCACCGTGATCGAGATCGCGGAGTGGATCGATTCCGGCGTCTCCCCCGGCACCTGCTTCGCCGCCGCCTGCTCCAGCTGCGGGCTGTTGAAGAGCGTGCTGAGCGTCGAGAGCTGCCGTTGGGTCGATTCCGCGTCCGGCGGGCCGAGCAGGGCCGATTCGGGGTCGTAGATGATCTTCGCGGTGGCCGAGTAGGACTTCGGCAGGACCAGCGAGACGATCAGGACGAGCAGCGTGACGACGACGACGATCACGACGATCAGCCGGCGGTTGCGCTTCAGGGCGCCGAGATATCGCCGGGTGTCGATCCGCGAGTCATCTGCCCATCTTGGGCTTCCATATCCGCTATTTCGCTCCATCGGGCTAATCAACCTACCTTCTGGACCGGAGCCTGAAGCCCCACATCCCGATAAATGGCAACGGTTCTTTCGACCATCTGGCGCAGGCTGAATCGCTGCGCCAGCCGGGTCCGCGCCGCGGCGCCCAGTCGGGCCCCCGCGGCGGGGTCGCCCAGCAGCCGCGCGGTGGCCGCACCGAGGGCCCCGTGGTCCCCCGCGGGGACCAGCAGTCCGGTCTTCCCGTCCTCGATCGCCTCCCCCACCCCGCCGACGTCGGAGGCGACGATCGGGCAGCCCATCGCCATCGCCTCGAGGATCGCGTAGGGGAAGGACTCGGCCCACGAAGGGAAGGCGAAGACATCGGCCGCCGCCAGGATCGGATAGGGGTCGGAGACCTCGCCCAGCCAGGTCACCGCCTCGGCGACGCCCAGGCGGGCGGCCCGCGCCTCGAGTGCCGGGCCTTCCACCCCTGACCCGGCGATCGCCACCTGCGCCGTCGGGCACTCCGCGAGAAGCATGGGCAGGGCATCCAGAAGCGTCTCGATCCCCTTGCCCGGTCGCAGGCCGGAGACGACGCCGACCACCGGGCCGCGCTCGCGCAGCGCCTTGACCCGGGGATCCGGGCGCGGCGGGGCGGGCAGTTCGATGCCGTTGTGCACGACGCGGATCTTGCGCCGCGGACAGATCGTCGCCGCCAGGCGCGCCTCGGCCTCGCAGACGCAGATCTCCCGTTTGGTCAGCGGCGAGAGCGCCCGCTCGATCTGCTTGTAGGCCGACTGCTCGCGGCTGCTCTTGAAGTGGCCCGCGAAGGCGTAGCCGTGGGGGGTGTGGACGAGCGGGATGCGGGGGACGGCAACCGAGGCCAGCCGGCCCATCACGCCTCCCTTGGACCCGTGGGCGTGGATCAGGTCCGGCTTCAGCCGGCGGAAGGCACGCGCCAGGTCGCCGATCGCGCGGGCGTCCTCGCGTGGCGAGATCGACCGCACCATCTCGATCGGCACGACCTCGGCCGCAAGGTCACCGGCGCGGTGTCCCAGCGGACCGCAGATCATCACTTCGTGGCCATCCTCGACCAGGCCCCGACTGAGGCTCGCGACGTGCTCGAAGGCACCGCCCTCGTCGGGCCGGTTGACCATCACCACCCGGCCCACGATCAGGTCCTCGATTCCTCCGCCGCGGCCCGCAGGCCACCCGGCCCGCCGCGTGCGTTCGCCAGCGCCGCCTCGAGGAGGCGGCGCTGCTCGGGGCGCCGTTCCGCGGTCAGCGTCCAGATGCCGTGGCGATCGAGGGCGTCCTTGACCGTCCGCTCGACCGACAGGCGCGAGCGCCCGCCGTAGACATACGGATAGAGGGCGCGCCGCAGCGGCGAGAGCGACGACTGCCGCCGGTACCGGCCGAGGTCGTTGAAGACCCCCGGGTGGTTCTCCACCAGGGCCCGGTAGAAGGCGGTGTGGCGGGAGCGTCCGGCGGCGCCCAGCCGATTGCCGTGGAGCCGCCGCGCGTAGCTCAGGCGGCCGGCCCCGAGGTGGATGCCGCGGACCCCCATTTCGATCAGGGTCAGCCAGAGGTTCCAGTCCTCGTGGGCGGCGATCGCGTTCCTGCGCACGTCCCAGCCACCCGCCTCCAGCAGCACCTCGCGGCGGAACATCGAGGAGACCGGATACTCGTTGGAGTAGGCGAGCCGGAAGCCGTCGAGCTCGGTCGGCACCGCGCGGAAGACCTCCTTTTCCCCGAACTCCACGTAGTCGCCGAAACAGACGCCCGCCCCCGGCTCGCCCTCGAGCCGTTCGCGCATCGCGTTGAGCGCGCCGGGGATCGCCAGGTCGTCGGAGTCGAGCGGGAAGAAGAAGGGGGCCGTCGTCGTCTCCAGGGCCAGGTTGCGAGCCGCCGACAGACCGCGGTTCTCGGGCTGGCGCAGAACCCTCACCCCGGCCCGCTCGACCATCTCGAGGATCTCCACGGTCTCGGCCTGATCGGAGCCGTCGTCGACGACCAGGACCTCGATCCCCGCTTCCTCCCGCAGGGAGCCGAGCGTCTCCAGCATCAGGGCGCCGTCGTTCCAACATGGAACCACGACCGCGATCTTCGCCCCACGGGGGGCCTCGCTCACCTCGACCATCCTGTAGGTCTTGTCGGCACGCCGGTGGCTCCTCTGAAGTCCCGATTTTCGGGCATCGCAGGAGGCCTGATAGGGCCCGACTGGGGTCAGCTCAGATCGCTCACGTTTCCGACGATGAACTGCTCCTGCGGCGCGTCGAGCCCGAACTGTACCCCGGCGAGCGAGACGCGGAAGTTCTCGATCAAGATCAGGAAGTCGAAGTAGACCGAACGGTGCTTCAGGTAGAAGAGGTCGTGGCAGAGCTTCCAGCTGCTGCCCTGCTCCGAGCCGCCGTAGCCGCAGCAGGCCTGTGCCCAGCCCGCAAGCCCCGGCTTGACCAGGTGCCGGCGGTCGTAGTACGGCAGGTGGCGCTCGAGGTTGACGATCAGCTCACGCCGCTCGGGCCGCGGGCCGACGATCGTCATGTCGCCGCGCAGGATGTTCCACAGCTGTGGCATCTCGTCGATGTGGAGGCGCCTCATCACCGCGCCGACCGTGGTGATGCGGTCGTCGGCGTCCTGGGCCCACTGGGCGCCGTCGGGCTCCGAGGTCACGGTCATCGAGCGCAGCTTGATCAGCTCGAACTCGCGGCCGCCTTCGCCGACCCGGCGCTGGCGGTAGAAGATCGGGCCGCCATCGGTGAGCTTCACCGCCACGGCGCAGACGAGGAGGACCGGCGAGAAGACGATCAGCATCGCCGCGCCGACGACGATGTCGAAGATGCGCTTGGAGACCGGCGAGCCCGCCCGGTAGCGCGGATGCAGCAGGTACTGGAACCAGGCGGCGTTGGACTGCCCGAGCGGGACGTGCCCGAGCAGATCCTCGTAGAGCTGGCCGGCCTCGATCATCCGCACCGACAGATCGAGGCAGCTCTCGGCGATGCTTTCGAAGATGTCGAGGCGCGAGAGGTGCGGACCGTCCTCCCCGGGCCCCACCGAGTTGGCATGGACGATCAGTTCGATCGAGTTCTCTTCGACCACCGAGCGGACGTCGGCGAAGGGGCCCAGCCAGCGCGGACCCTTGTCCGGCTGCGCGGCCGGGGGCTCGGGGGCGAGCCAGCCGACCACCCGGTAGGAGCGGATCCCGGCGCTCTCCAGCTCGAAGGCCAGGCCGATCGCCAGCCCCGGCGTGCCGATCACGGCGACGCGGACCTGGCGCGAGACCTCGAAGCGACTGGTCAGGATCGCCGCGAACGCGATCACGCACCAGGCGCCGGCCAGCGGGACGAGCATGTCCCACACGTCCACCGAGCTGCCCGCGAAGGCGAAGACGGCGAGCGCCAAGCCGATGCCCACCAGCGGCACCATCAGGCGGACCACGATGGTCGCCAACGGCATCAGGTGCAGCGGCAGGCGGTCCCGTTCGAACGCGAGGCTGGCACCGAGGACGGCGACCGCGACGATCGCGCCCTTGCCGACGGAGTCGAGGTGGGCGCCGGCGATCACGCCGGCGGCCACTGCCGGGGCGACGCTGAAGGCGATTCTCCCGAAGAGGCGTTGTGCCCGCAACGCCATCTGGTAGGGGTTCGCGCCAGCGCCGCCCACGGATACCTAGCTTCCGAGCTCCCCGGAACGCGTCAGACGACGCAGCAGGACGCCGGTGCCCACCAGTGCGAGGGCGACCAACGCGAGCACGCCGACATCGAGGCCGGTGAACGGCAGCGAGCTCGAGCTCGAGCTCTCGACCGCCGTCGTTTCGACCGGGGTGCTCACGCTTTCCGCGCTCACGCCTTCGGTGCCGCCTTCGTTACCTGCGTTGTTTTCGGGGGAAACGTTGTTGTTGGGGGTGTTTGAACCGCCTTCATCCGCCGCGCTGACCGAGCAGTACTGCGCCTGGGTCGGGTCTGACCGGACCGAAGGGCAGCTGTCGTTGGCCATCGCGGCCGAAGCGGGAATCGCCATTGCGGCAACAAGCGCCGCGGTCGCGAGAACCCCCTTCAAGATGGTCTTGGTGTCGGAAATTCGGATCACTGCCTAGTTCTCCTTTTCTTCGGCCATAGCCAAAATCAGGTCCGCGGGGATACTCGTCCCCAGTCCCGGATGGAACTTCTTCATATGTAGACGGACCGTTTCGACCAATCTCGCTGAGCGATCGGCGCGAAGCACGGTTCCGCATTCACATCGGACGACGAGTTGGATTTCTTTAGATGCGGGGGGCATATTCGCCTTACTGGGCGATGAGAATCATTGCGGAGGGGTGCAGCCGCGCCGTGGAGAAGACGTTTCCGTATCGTATACGCGGTGAGCGAGTCCTTCGATCCGACCGCGGCGGCAACCCGCATCCAGCTCTGCGGCCGACTCAAAGCCGATGTCGACGGGGTCCACGTGACCCCGCGTCTGCGGGGACAGCAGGGCCGCGTCCTGCTCGCCTACCTCGTCCTCAACCGTGGCCGACCGGTCAGCCGCGGCGAGCTGGTGGAGGCGCTCTGGCCGGAAAAGCGCCCGACCGACACCCCCGCCGCGGTCCGCACGCAGCTCTCGCGGCTGCGCAACGCGCTCGGGACCGAGGCGCTGGCGGGGCGCAACACGATCGAACTGCGGCTTCCGGAGGACGCCTGGGTCGACCTGGAGGCCGCCGAGCGGGCGATCCGGACCGCCGAGACGGCGCTCGCCAACGAAGACTGGCGCGAGGCGTGGATCCACGCCCACATCGCGCTCAACGTCGCCGGCAGGCCGTTCCTCGCCGGCTTCGACGCGCCTTGGGTGCAGGAGGTCCGCGACGACATGGTCGAGCTCGAACTGCGCTCGCGGGAGATCATCGCCCGCTCCGGGATCGGGCTCGGCGGCTCCGAGCTGGGGGTCGCGGAACGCGCCGCCCGCTCGCTGATCCGCTCGGCGCCCTTCCGTGAGACCGGGTATCTCTACCTGATGCAGGCGCTGGTCGCCGCCGGCAACACCGCCGAGGCGGTGCGTGCGTACGACGACCTGCGCCGGCTGCTCGGCTCGGAACTGGGGACCGCGCCGGGCGCCGAGATCCAGGCCCTGCACCGCGAGCTGATCGGATAGCCGGGCCCCCGCGGCAACGCCCCGCGGGCCCGGATCACACGGCTACGCCGCCGGCGCCTCGCCCGGTTCCTTGCGCGGGACCAGCACCAGGCGCTTGAACTCGGCGACCAGGACGCCGTCCTGGTTCAGCACCCGGGTGTGGACCTTGACCGTGCCCCGGTCCGGTTTCGAGCGCGAGGGGCGGACGTCGAGCACCTCGGTCTCACAGAACAGCGTGTCGCCGTGGAAGACCGGGTTCGGGTGGCTCAGCTCCTCGGTGGCGAGGTTGGCGATCGCCTTGCCGGAGACGTCGGAGACCGACATGCCGAGCGCGAGCGAGTAGACCAGCGGCCCGACCACGACGTTGCGCCCCTGCTGCGAACCGGCCGCGTAGACGTCGTTCACGTGGAGCGGGTGATGGTTCATCGTGATCAGGCAGAACAGGTGGTCATCGGCCTCGGTCACGGTCTTCGCCGGCCAGTGCTTGTAGATGGCGCCGACCTCGAACTCCTCGAGGTAGCGGCCGTAGGTATGGGCCCCGGATGCCTCGCGCTCGGCCTGGTCGGTCGTGAACTCGGTCGTTTGCTCGCTCACAGCTATGACTGCCTCCTGATCGTGTTTGCGGCCGGGAATGCTATCCGCGGAGCGCGTCAGTGCACTTTGCGGAGGCGGTTGCGCTGCTCCTGTTTCTCGACCACCTGGACGATCAGCTTGGTCACGTTGGAGTCGCCTGAGACCTTGATGTGACCGGTCTCCGCCGCCCGCCGGTAGCTGGCGAGCGTCCCTTTCTCGGCCAGCTGGTTGAACTGCGGGCGGTCGATTTCGACCAGCACCCGCTCGTCCTGGGCGAGGTCTTTCTTGATCACCGGGCCGGGCAGCTCCACCCGGTACAGCTGGATGTCATGTTTGGCGCGCAACTCCAGGCCGAAGACCAGTTTCAGTTTGGCCAGGGCCGGAACTTCGGCCTGGAAGCGCTCGACCGCGGTCTTGATCTGGTCAGCAGTCGAGGCCATGGCGACAGCCTAGATGGTTGGTTCG
The DNA here is from genome assembly GCA_937907435.1 of uncultured Actinomycetes bacterium. Taxonomy (GTDB): domain Bacteria; phylum Actinomycetota; class Thermoleophilia; order Solirubrobacterales; family 70-9; genus VAYN01. The sequence continues at coordinate 74 of CALCIA010000354.1, read as the reverse complement.
GCAGAGGGGGTCCGATTGTGGTGCGGGGGGCGGGCGGCCGTCCGAGGTGGCGCGGGGGTGTCCTGGGCTCCTCA
>CALCIA010000353.1 GCA_937907435.1 uncultured Actinomycetes bacterium | reverse complement strand
GCCCGGGCCGTGGCGAGAGGGGCGGGTCCCTTATCGGGCGACAGCTTGCGGGGCCTGGACCCTCCCCGGCCGGCGGCCGCCGTGTAACCAAAGGCGTACCGATGTTTAAGAACGTCTGTTCGTAGAAACATATGTTCGTTAGACTCGGCGCCGCCCGAGCATCCGACCAATCAAGAGGGGTACGTCTTTCATGGCAACGCAGAGCAGCAACGGCACCAGCAAACCGAAAACGCAGGCGAAACGCGCCACTACGGAAGCGAAGAAATCGGCCGCGAAAACCGCGAGCACGACGAAGAAAGCGGCGACCAAGACCGCTGTCGCGGAGAAGAACCAGGCCCAGACGATCATCGAGACCGCGGTCGATTTTCCGGTCGGCGTCGTCCTCTCGGCGAGCGACAAGCTGAACGACATCGTCGAGCCCTGGACCAGCCGCACCAAGGCCGAGAAAGAGCTGAAGTCCTACCGCCGCAAGATCGAGAAAGCGGCCAAGCGCACCGAAAAACGCGGCACCAGCGCCCGTAGGCGCGCGACCACCGAGGCCCGCAAGACGCGCACCCGGGTCGAGCGCGACGTCCGCAAGCGCCAGCAGGCCGTGACCTCCACCGCGACCTCGACGATCAAGACCAGCCGCAGCGAGGTCGAGCGTCGGGTCAAGCAGGTCTCCGACCAGCTCGCCGCCCTCCGCTAGGTCCTCCGCGCCACCCGAGCACCCAGGCCGTCCCGGGCTCCCCGGGGCGGCCTTTTTCATGCCCGCTCCCGGTGCCCACCCCGGGTGAGTTCGCAGAAATCCGCGCATAGCGCGGAGAAGTGCGAACGCGCCCGGGGCGGGGTCAGCCGGTGACGGCCACGGGACGCGAGGTCGCCGGGGCGAACGCCCAGTTTCCCGTCGCGGGGACGAAGGCGCGGAAGTGGAAGCGGACGCCGTCGCTGTCGTCGTCGCTGAACGAGTACGGGTAGACGAAGCGGCCCGCGGAGTCGGTCTGCAGGGTGCGGAACTCCGACCAGGCCATGCCCGGCAGGCGGAACTCGAGCTCGACCGGCAGGCCGGTCGGCGGGATCCGCGCTTCTGGATGGAGGATGCGCCCGCTGAAGACGACCGGCGCGCCGCCGACCCGCACGCGCGCGGTCGAGACCCGCAGGCGGACGCCGGCGCGGACCCGCAGCCGCAGCCGCCGCCCGCTCGCGCGGGTCAGGCGGTGGGTGCCGTCGAACTCGGCGCTCACCCGCCGGCTCGGCCCCGGCGCGAGCCGGGCGCGGAAGGCGCCGCGGGCGTCGGTGGTGACGTGGGTGGTGCGGCTGCCCGGTCGGGCGCCGCGGGCGAAGGTCTCGACCACGTCGACGCTCTGTCCCGGCAGCGGCTCGCCGCCCGCGTCGAGCAGCCGGCCGCCGACCAGGGCACCGTGGCAGCACGGTAGGGCGCGGCTCGCGGGCCGCCTGTCGAACGACCGGACGACGGTGTGGTGGCAATGCCGCGCCCCGTCCTCGCGCGAGCAGCGCTGGAAGACGAGCTCGCCGGCGCCGAAGCCGAAGGCGAGCCGGGCGACGCGCTTCACCGGGTTGCGGAGGACGAGCGGCGCGCCGTCCGGTCCCAGGGTCGAGGCGGCCGAGTTGCCCGCCGCGTCGAAGCCGACGGCGCGGAATTCGTAGTCCCCGCGCGGGTAGTCGTCGGAGCTCCAGCGGGCGACGAGCAGCCCCCGCCGCGCTTCCGTGGGCAGCGGTTCGAAGCGGCCGGTCCCGCCCGCCGGGCGCAGCTCGATCTCGCCGCGGCCGGCGGCCGGGCCGGAGAGGCGGTCGGCGACGGTCGCCTCGATCCGCTCCGGATCCCCGGGGTCGCCGGCGGCGAAGCGCACGGTCGGGTCGGTTTCGTCGATCCGCACGGTCGCCGCCGCCGGCTGGGCGAAGGGCAGGCTGCCGTCGCCCGCGTTGCCGACGGCGTCGCGCCCCCAGTAGGTGACGCGATGGGTGCCCTCGCCGGCCACCGCCGCGGTCGCGGCGGCGCCCGGGACGAGCAGCGGCGGGCCACCGTCGACCGAGATCGCGGTCTCCGGTCCGCCCGGCCCGGCCGCGACCATCCCCGAGAGCGGATCGGAGGCGACCGCGGTCACCTTCACCGGCTCCGCGGTCCAGCCCGCCGGTGCCCCCTCGAGCCGCACCCGCGGCGGGGTCCCGTCGACCCCGACCGGCACCGTTGCGGTCGTCGCCGAGTCCATCCCCGACCCCGACACCGCGACCGCGTGGACGTAGTTGATGCCTTCCGGCGGGGCGGGCAGCGAGGTCGCGACGTCGCCGATCCCCCCGGGCAGGTCGAGCTCGCCGGCCGCGCAGCGGTCGGCGCGGGCGCAGGGCGAGGCGTTTGCGGCGGCGTCGATCGAGACCGCGTAGCCCTGGATCCCGGACAGCGGCAGCGGCGCGGTGGGCGGCGCGATCCGGATCCGCACGGGGGAGCCGGCCGCCACCCAGGCGGGTGCCGTCACAGAGACCGCGGGCGGCCTGGCATCGTCGAAGTAGAGCGGCACCTGGACGCGGGGACCGTCAGGGGTCTTGATCTCGTTCGGGTGGAAGTCCCAGATTTCGAAGAGGTACACGCCGGGGGTCGGAGGCACGCTGACGACGGCCACGTTCCAGGGGTTCTCGACGGTGTGGTTGTCGAAGCCGAGAAGGAACTGTCCCCACGACCCTCGCACCCCGTACTTGACCACGGACGCGACTTCCGTCGGCGGGTTCGGGTCCCACTCGACCCGGAACTGGTTGTCCGCGTGCCAGACGTTGCCGCCGAAGACGTGGACCCCGGTCAGGTTGGTGCCATCGGAGGCGGCGGCGGGGAGCGCGCTGGCGAGGAGGGCGGCGATCGCGATGAGCGCTGCGCCGAGCCGACGCTTGCCGCGGCTCACGGCCCGAACTCCCCGGCGGCGGTGCCGCTCGACGAAGAGCCCGAGGAGGCGCCGCCGCCAGACGACGACGAAGAGGCCGAGCTCGTCGCTTCGACCGGCGGCGGGGCGAGCACTTCGGTGTATTCGGTCGCACCGCTTTCGCTCGACGGGGTCGCGGAGATGGCTTCTTCGATCGGCGCCCTTTCCGGGTCGGCCTTCGACCGGTCGGGTTCCTCGTGGTGTTCTTCTTCCGGCGGCGTCGCTTCCGCCTGCTGCGGTTCCGGTTCGACCCCGGTTTCCGTGGTCGGCGCCACTTCGTAGGGAGTCGGCAGCTGGGTTTCCAGGTCCTCGGCCCGGTGCCGCTGGTGGTGGGCGACCTTGGCCGGCGGGGCCTGATGGTGCGCGGCCGAGTCGAACAGCGGCGCCGGGACGACCCCGGTCGCCACGCAGGCGGCGGCGCCGCCGACCGTCCCCGCGCAGATCGCCAGCGCCTTGGCGAGCGCCGCCATCCCGGCGCCCCGCGTGCCGCCAGTCGCCGCGATCCCGCCGAGGGTCGAGTCCGAGGCGCCCGACCCGCCGCCGACCCGCGTCGCGACCGCGGCGTAGGCGTCGTGGAGGCGGCCGAGGAGGGCGCCGCGGGCGGGCGGCACGATCGGCAGCAATGCCGCCGCGGCGCCAGGGGCGGCGCGGTAGGCCCGCAGCGTCGCCCGGCAGTGGGGGCAGGTGCGCAGGTGCTCGCGCAGGGTGACGACATCGGCCGCCTCCGCTTCCTCGTCGGCGAAGGCGGAGAGGAGCGGCGCCAGCTCGTTGCACCGGGCGCCGCCCTCGCGGCGCAGGAGGAAGTGGCGGAACCGCTCGCGTCCCTCGGCGATCGCGCGGTTCACTTTCGTCGAGGAGTAGCCGGTGATCTCGGCGATCTCGCGGTAGGAGTAGCCCTCGGCGAGCAGGCCGAGCGTGCGCACCTCCTGCGGCTTCAGCGTCGCCAGCGCCTCGCGGCTGCGCTCGATCGCCTCGTGGCGCTCGGCCCGCTCGGCCGGCCCGGCCACCTCGGCCGGCAGCATCGCGACCCAGTCTTCGCGCCCCGGCACGGGGGTCGCGGCAGCGGGCCCGGCAAGCGTCCGCTCGCGCTCCGCGCGCACCGCCAGCGCCTCGTGTTTGACCACGGTCTGGGTCCAGCGGACCAGGTGGCGCGGGTCCTCGGAGGGCGCTTTGTTGAGCAGGATCTCGAGCCCGCGCTGCAGCGCTTCCTCGGCGTCGTCGGCGCAGATCGAGTAGCGCTGCGCGGTCCGCCGCAGGGACGCCTCGTTGTGGGCGAAGGTCTCGACCGCGACCCGTTTGCGCGCCGCCGCCTCGATCGGCGTCGCCCCGTCCTCGTCCAGGTCGACCGCCTCCAGCACCTCGTCGACCGCGTCGATCTCCACGTCGGCCGCGACGCTCTCGCGCCCCGGCCCCCTGCCCGGACTCACTAGTTCGATCTCCCCCGTTCGCTTTATCCCGCTGCACCAAACACTGCCATGCAAAGGGCTGGGAGGGGTCGATTTCTCCCCCCTGTCCACGCGCCTCTCGCATGAAACTCGCGCAATTTGGAGAGAACCAATCGCGGTGGGGGTGGCGGGAGAGGCCGCGGGGACCGGGGCGAGGGCGCGAAGGCGGTCCTCGGCGGCAAGCCGATAGCATCCGGCGCGATGACGACTTGTGTGGTCACCGGCGGCGCGGGATTCCTCGGCTCCCACCTCTGCGAGAAACTGCTCGCGGAGGGGCATCGGGTGATCTGCCTCGACAACCTCGAGACCGGCTCGCTGGAAAACATCGCGCACATCCGCGACGAGAAGTTCGAGTTCAGGCACACCGACATCACCGAGTACGTCGACATCCCGGAGCCGGTCGACTTCGTCTACCACCTGGCCTCGCCGGCCAGCCCGATCGATTACCTGCGGCTGCCGCTGCACACGCTGAAAGTCGGCTCGCTGGGGACCAACCACATGCTCGGCGTCGCCAAGTGGAAGCGCGCCCGGTTCCTGATCGCCTCGACCTCCGAGGTCTACGGCGACCCCAAAGTCCACCCGCAGCGCGAGGACTACTGGGGCCACGTCAACCCGATCGGTCCGCGCGGCGTCTACGACGAGGCGAAGCGCTACGCCGAGGCGCTGACGATGGCCTACCACCGCCAGCAGGGCGTCGACACCGCGATCGTCCGCATCTTCAACACCTACGGACCCCGCATGCGGCCCCACGACGGCCGCGCGATCCCGACCTTCCTGCGCCAGGCGCTGCAGGACCGGCCGCTCACCGTCTTCGGTGAGGGCAGCCAGACGCGCAGCTTCTGTTACGTCGACGACCTGATCCGCGGCATCGTCTCGCTCGCCGAGTCCGACGTCCACACGCCGGTCAACATCGGCAACCCGGACGAGTTCACGCTGCTCGAACTGGCCAAGTCCGTGATCGAGGTGACCGACTCCCGCTCGGAGATCGTCTTCGAGGCGCTGCCCACCGACGATCCCCAGCAGCGCCGCCCCGACATCGGCCGCGCCCGCGACCTCCTCGGCTGGGAACCGACGATCAAGCTCGACGAGGGCCTGCGTCGGACGATCGACCAGTCCGGCGTCGAGCGCCTGGTCGGCGCCGGCGACTAGAGCTTTCGGGCGTCGGGGCGGGGGTCCCGACCACCTCGGCCGTCCGAGGATGGTCCTGGGCTCCTCATGGGGGTCCTGGCAGGCTGTGACCCCCATGAGGAGCCCA
>CALCIA010000352.1 GCA_937907435.1 uncultured Actinomycetes bacterium | reverse complement strand
TGAACCTCCCGTGCGCCTCCCGCCGGTGTCCCTCCACACCTTCCGCACACCCGCCCCTCTCGCCACGGCCACAGCCTGCCCGGGCCGTGGCGAGAGGGGCGGGTCCCCTACCCGGGCGCCAGCTTGCGGGGCCTGAACCCTCCCCGAGGTCCCTACCCCCGAACCAGCGCCTCGATCACCGCGGCGGTCATCTCCGCGGTGCCGACCTCGACCTCGGGGGGGACGTCCACCATCGGCGGTGGTGCGGCGGGGCCGCCGGCGAGGTCGGGGGTGCGGAGGCCGTCTTCGAGGACGGCGTCGACCGCGGCCTCGATCCGGGTCGCCTCGTCGGGCATGTTGAGGCCGTGGCGCAGCATCATCGCCGCCGAGAGGATGGTCGCCAGCGGGTTGGCGGAGCCCTGGCCGGCGATGTCCGGGGCGGAGCCGTGGACCGGCTCGAAGACGCCCGGGGCGCCCGCGGCGCCGAGGCTGGCCGAGGGGAGCATCCCGAGGCTGCCGGTGAGCATGGCCGCCTCGTCGGAGAGGATGTCGCCGAAGAGGTTCTCGGCGACGATCACGTCGAAGTCGGCGGGGCGGGAGACCAGCTGCATCGCGGCGTTGTCGACCAGCAGGTGGTCGAGCGCGACGTCGTCGTAGTCGGCGGCGACGCGGGTGACCACCTCGCGCCAGAGCCGCGACGTCTCCATCACGTTGGCCTTGTCGATCGAGGTCACCTTGGGCCTCGCGCCGGAGCTCTCGGCGCGGCGGCGGGCGGCCTCGAAGGCGATGCGGGCGATGCGGTCGATTTCGGCGGCGTCGTACTCGCAGGTATCGAAGGCGGCGTCGCCGTCGCGGCCGGACTTGCCGAAGTAGATACCGCCGGTGAGCTCGCGGACGACCAGCAGGTCGGTGCCGGAGATGCGGTCTTCGCGCAGCGGGCTGGCGCCCATCAGCGCCGGGCTCGGGCGCACCGGGCGCAGGTTCGCGTAGAGGCCCATCCCCTTGCGCAGGCCGAGCAGCCCCTGCTCGGGGCGCGGGTCGTCGGGGTTGGTCGTGTCCCACTTGGGACCGCCGACCGCGCCCAGCAGCACCGCGTCGGCGGCCTTGCAGGCGTCCAGCACCTCGTCGGTGAGGGCGACCCCGTTGGCGTCGATCGAGCAGCCGCCCATCAGGCGCTCGTCGTAGGCGAACTCGCCGAGCGTGTCGAGTACCTCGCGGGCGGCGGCGACGATCTCGGGACCGATGCCGTCGCCGGGCAGGACGACGATCTTGGGTGCGTCGGGCATGGCGCGAGACTCTACTCAGGCCGCGACGGCGGAGATGTTGAGGCGGACGTAGCGGAGCGTGAGCGGGTCGCCGGCCACCGCCTCGACTTCGTCCAGGAGCTGGGCGTGGAACTGCGGCGGCAGCGAGTCGACCTGCGGCTTCAGGATCAGCGTGCGCATGAACTCGCGCGGGTCCGGCGGGACCACCTCCCACGGCTGCAGCCAGGCCTTGACGTCGGTGAAGCCCGCCGCGCGCAGGCGCTCCTCGGTCTCCTCGGCGTCGGCGTAGAGCCAGGGCTCCTCGAAGCCCGCCGCGTCCAGGTAGGCCGCGTACGGTTCACGGGCGACCACCTCGCCGGAGGCGCGGCGGAAGTCGTCGATGTTGCCCTTGCCGCCGCACTGCGCCTCGATCCGGCCGCCCTCCTTGAGCGCCGCCCGCAGCCGGGCGAAGAGCGCGTCGTGGTCGGTGATCCAGTGGAAGACGGCGCTCGAGACGACCGCATCGACCGGCTCCTCCAGCTCCAGCGCGGTGAGGTCCGCGACGAACGCGGTGTCGGTGGGCCGCACCACCTCCCCCACCTTCTCGACCATCGCCGCCGAGCCGTCGACGGCGACGACCCTGCCCTCCGGCAGGCGCTCGACCAGCATCCGGGTGACCCGGCCGGTGCCGCAGCCGGCGTCCAGCACGGTCTCGCCGCCGCCGAGCGGCAGGCGCTCCATCAGCGCCGCCGCCCACTCCTCGTGGGGGACCGAGACCCGCTGATACCCGGTCGCGTCCCATTCCCCCACCGGTGTCATCAGATCGCCGTCGTCACCGGTCCGAACGCGCGGCCGGAGCTCTCGAACTCGTCGATCGCGCCGACGTTCTGCAGGGTGATGCCGATGTCGTCGAGCCCGTTCAGGAACCGGTGTTTGATGTCCGGGTGCACCTCGAACGGGAAGACGCCCGCGGTGCCGCAGTCGATCGTCTCGTCGTCGACGTCGATCCGCGCCTCCCCCGCCGCCGCGATCGCCTTGCAGTGGGCCTCGTCGACGATCGCGGGCAGCAGCCCGATCTTCGTGCAGTTGGAGTAGAAGATGTCGGCGAAGGAGGGCGCGACGATCGCCTCGAAGCCGAAGTCCTCCAGCGCCCAGGGGGCGTGCTCGCGGGAGGAGCCGCAGCCGAAGTTGCGCCCGGTCACGAGGATCGGGTTCGGCTCCAGCTCGATCTCGCCATCGCGGATCCAGTCGTAGAAGAGGAACTCGCCGAAGCCGGTCCGCTCGACCCGCTTCAGGAACTGCTTGGGGATGATCTGGTCGGTGTCGACGTCGTTGCGGTCGAGCACCGACACCTTGCCCTCGATCACGTCAATCGGCCTCATGTTCAGCTCCAATCCCTGATGTCGACGAAATGGCCCTCGACCGCGGCGGCGGCCGCCATCTTCGGGCTGACCAGATGGGTGCGCCCACCCTTGCCCTGGCGCCCCTCGAAGTTGCGGTTCGAGGTCGAGGCGCAGCGCTCCCCTTCGGCGAGGGTGTCCGGATTCATGCCGAGGCACATCGAGCAGCCCGCCTCGCGCCATTCGAAGCCGGCGCCGCGGAAGACGTCGTGCAGCCCCTCTTCTTCGGCCGCCTTCTTGACCTGCTGGGAGCCGGGGACGACCATCGCCCGGACCGTGCTCGCGACCTTGCGGCCGTCGACGATCGCGGCGGCCTCGCGCAGGTCCTCGATGCGACTGTTCGTGCAGGAGCCGATGAAGACCCGTTCCGGCGCGATCTCGGTCATCGGCGTGTTCGCGGTCAGACCCATGTAGGCGAGCGCGCGTTCGGCCGATTTGCGGTCCGCCGGGCTCTCGATCTGGGCCGGGTCGGGGACGCTGTCGGTGACCTGGACGACCATGCCCGGGTTGGTGCCCCAGGTGACCATCGGCGAGATCGCCGCGGCGTCGACGTCGACCTCCTGGTCGAAGCTCGCGCCGGCGTCGGTCGGCAGCTCCCGCCAGCGGGCGACCGCGGCGTCGAAGTCCTCCGGCGCCCCCGGTTTGCCGCGGACGAAGTCGAAGGTGGTCTCGTCGGGGGCGATCATGCCCGCGCGGCCGCCGCCCTCGATCGTCATGTTGCAGATCGTCATCCGGCCCGGCATCGAGAGCGCCTCGATCGCGGGGCCCGCGTACTCGACCGCGAAGCCGGTCATGCCGCCGGTGCCGAGCTTGCCGATCGTCGCCAGGATCAGGTCCTTGGGCGTGACGCCCGCGCCCAGCTCCCCGGCGTAGGAGATCCGCATCGTGCGCGGACGCTTCTGCACCAGGCACTGGGTCGCGAGGACGTGCTCGACCTCGGAGGTGCCGATGCCGAAGGCCAGCGAGCCGAAGGCGCCGTGCGTGGAGGTGTGGCTGTCCCCGCAGACGATCGTCATGCCGGGTTGGGTGACACCCAGCTCCGGGCCGATCACGTGGACGATGCCCTGGCGGTCGGAGCCGAGGCTGTACAGCTTCAGCCCGAACTCCTCGCAGTTGCGCTCCAGGGTTTCGACCTGGACGCGGGAGAGCTCGTCGGCGATCAGGCGGGCCGCCATCGTGCCGTCGGTGGGCGTGTTGTGGTCGGCCGTGGCCAGGGTCTTGTCGGGGCGGCGGACCTGGCGGCCGGCCATCCGGAGGCCGTCGAAGGCCTGCGGCGAGGTGACCTCGTGGACGAGGTGCAGGTCGATGTAGATCAACCCCTCGGAGACCTCGTGCTGCTCCCAGATCTTTTCGAACATGTTCTTCGGCACAGCTAGCTCCTCCTCAGTCCGGCGGCAATCACCGCGATGAAGCGGGTCGGGTCGGTTCCTTCGTTCTCGAAGTGGTGCGGGAGATCGGCGTCGAAGGTGACGCTGTCCCCCTCATGAAGCTCGTGGCGTTCGCCTTCGATGACCAGCGCCAGGTCTCCTGCCAGAACCACCGCGGTCTCGCGGCTGCCCGGCTCGTGCATCGGCGGGTCGGCGGCGCCGCCGGTGGTCGCGCCGGGGTCGAGGACGTGCAGGGACACGTCGGCACGCTGCCCGGGCAGCGGCGGCGTCAGCTCCTCGATCAGGTGCCCGCCGCGGCGGCTCTCGCGGCGTCCGGCGGCGTGGGAGATCGCGACGTGCCGCCCCTCGTCGAGGCGGAGCAGCTGGGACAGCGTCAGCTCCAGACCCGCGGCGATCTTCGCCGCGACCGCGAGCGTCGGCGAGGTCTCGTTGCGCTCGACCTGGGACAGCATCTGGGCGCTGACGCCGGTGCGGTCGGCGAGGTCGCGCAGCGACAGGGACATCGCCTCGCGCAGCGCGTGGATGCGGGGACCGACGGAGGGCGTGGATGGCGCGACTGCGGTTGCCATGGTGCGTACGTTATCACGGACGATTGTAAACGGCCAGGGTCCGGCGGAGATCGGCGGCGAGATCCTCGGGTTCGCTCGCCAGCTGGTCTTCGGTGATGCGCATCACCCGGTAGCCGGCCGCCCCGAGTCGCCGGTCCCGCTTGCGGTCCTTGCGGAACGCGCGCTTCGTGCCGTGGGACTTGAAACCGTCGAGCTCCGCGATGAGGTCGGCGTCGGGCCAGAGGCAGTCGACCTGGTAGCGGTCATCCCCCACGGTGAGCCAGAAGTTCAGGCGCGGGCGGGGGATGCGATGGGCATCGAGGAAAGGAAGGAACAGTTCCTCGAGCGGGCTCCGGAGGCGCCCGCCGGGGTCCTCGCGGGCGCGATCCAGGGCGATGCGGCACATCGGCACCCCGGGGTGCCGAGAGTGGCGATCGAGGAGCGCCGGGAGCGAGGTGCTGCCGTAGATCCCGAGGTATTCCGACTCCCGGAGCGCCGCCTCGGCGGCCGCCTCCCCTTTTTCGGCGGCGAGGTCGAGGATGGCGCGGGCCGCCGAGGTCACCGGGATCCCGTCGACTACCTCCCGCTCGTCGTCCGGAAGGGCCCCGAAGTGGCGACGGATGGAGCGCTGGGACCGCGATTTCCTCGGGACGGTGACGTGCGTCGCTTCCCCTCCGGATCCCCAGATCCCCCAGAGCGCCGTCGCCGATCGATGGCTCAGCACCGCCCCGTCCCCGGACGCGAGCACCGCCGCCATCCACCGTCCCCGCTGCGTGATCGCCGTGTGCCCCACCGCATACACGCCTCGGTGGATCACGTGGAGTCGCCCGGCCTGGATCCGCCGTTTGATCGCCCCCGGCTCCAAACCAAGCGCCACGACCTGGTCCCGACTCACGATCCCATGCTGTCGTCGAGCCAGATCCGCGATCCCACGCTCGGCCGTCTGCGTTTGGGGCCGAATAGCGGCCTGAAGTGCAGACGGTCCGGGCATGGGACCGAGGGTGACGTCCCATCCCGCGCGTGTGGTGCGCGGGATGGATCAATTCAGCGACTTCTCTGTGACGGAAGCGCTACGGACCCGTTGGTTCGAGGACGTTGGCGGCGCCTTCGAGGCTGTTGGACATGGCTCGCAGGTAGGCGCGGGCGCTGGCCTCGATGATGTCGGTGGCGACGCCGGAGCCGGAGGCCAGGACGCCGTCGGTGCGGAGCTGGACGGTCACCTCGCCGAGGGCGTCCTCTCCCCCGGTCACCGCCTCGACCGTGTACTTGACCATCTCCGACTCGGTGCCGACCGCGGCCTGGATGGCGCGGAAGATGGCGTCGATCGGGCCGTCGCCGGTGGACTCGCCGACGACCTCCTCGCCCGAGGGCAGGGTGACGCCGATCCGGGCCAGCGGCTCCTTGCCGGTCGCCGCGGTGACCTCGAAGGAGGCCAGCTCGTGGGCGTCGGCGCGGTCGCGCATCTCGTCGGAGACGATCGCCTCCAGGTCCAGGGCGGTCACCTGCTTCTTGCGGTCGGCGACCTCCTTGAATGCCTTGAAGGCCGAGTTGAGGGCGCCGCCCTCCACCTTGTAGCCAAGCTGCTCCAGCGCGTCTTTCAGCGCGTGGCGGCCGGAGTGCTTGCCGAGCACGATCGAGTTGGACTCGAAGCCGACTTCGGTCGCGTCCATGATCTCGAAGGTGGTGCGCTCCTTCAGCACGCCGTCCTGGTGGATGCCGGACTCGTGGGCGAAGGCGTTGCGTCCCACGATCGCCTTGTTCGGCTGCACCGGGTAGCCGGTCAGGCGGCTGACCAGGCGGCTGGTGCGGGCGATCTCGCGGGTGTTGATGCCGGTGGTGAAGCCGTGGACGTCCTCGCGGACGCGGATCAGCATCGCGATCTCCTCCAGCGAGCAATTGCCGGCCCGCTCGCCGAGGCCGTTGATCGCGCACTCGACCTGGCGGCACCCGGCGATCACGCCGGCGTAGGAGTTGGCGACGGCCAGCCCCAGGTCGTCGTGGCAGTGGACCGAGGTTTCGACCCCGCGCAGGTCCGGCACCAGCTCGTAGAAGCGCCGCCACATCGCCGCGTACTCCTCCGGCGTCGCGTAGCCGACCGTGTCGGGGACGTTGATCACCGTCGCCCCGGCGTCGATCGCGATCTGCAGCACCTCGGCGGTGAACTCGAAGTCCGAGCGGGAGGCGTCCATCGGCGAGAACTCGACGTCCTCGCAGTAGGCGCGGGCCATCGTGACCGCGGCCTCGGCCTGGCCCTTGACGTCCTCGCGGTCGGTCTGCATCTGGTGCTCGATGTGGATGTCGGAGGTCGAGATGAACGTGTGGATGCGCGGGCGCTCGGCGTCCTTGACGGCGCCCCAGGCGGCGTCGATGTCAGCTTTGTGGGTGCGCGCCAGGCCGCAGATGACCGGACCTTCGACCGTGCGGGCGATCGCCTGGACGGCCTCGAAGTCGCCCGGCGAGGCGATCGGGAAGCCCGCCTCGATCACGTCGACCCCCAGCCGCACGAGCTGCTGGGCGATCTCCACCTTCTCGGCGGCGTTGAGCGAGATGCCGGGCGACTGCTCGCCGTCGCGCAGCGTGGTGTCGAAGATGTGGACGCGGTTGGCGTCGGGGGCGGCGTTCGTGTCGTTGCTTTGCGGTCCCATGGGACCCCTCCTTCTCTCTAAGTCTCGAATGGCCTGTTGTCTCTCGCGGCTATCGCGCCGCCCAGCGCTATTCCCCCCGAGGGGGGAGGAGAAGGAGAAGCGCGAGGCTGTTCAGCGGAAAGGCCATTTCCACGACGCAGGGTAGCGCACCGACGGCGGGGTGACGTAGCCTGCCGCCCGTGGAGGCCGGGACCCGGACGAACTGGACGGCGCTGTTCGCGATGGGCGCGGCGGTGTTCGTGATCGCCAACGACTTCTCGGCGGTCAACGTCGCCCTGCCCACGATGGAGAGCGACTTCCACACCAACATCAACACGATCCAGTGGGTGGTCAACGCCTATGCGCTCACCTTCGGGGTGCTGATCGTGACCGGCGGGCGGCTCGCCGACATGTTCGGCCGGCGCGTCTCGTTCTTCGTCGGGGCGGGGATCTTCGCGCTGATGTCGGCGGCCGGGGGCGCCGCGCCGACCGAGACCTGGCTGATCGTCACGCGCGCCCTGATGGGGGTCGGTGGCGCGCTGATGTGGCCCGCGATCCTCGGGATGACCTACGCGATCCTGCCTGAAGACAAGGCGGGGCTGGCGGGCGGGCTGATCATCGGCGCGGCGGGCCTCGGGAACGCGGCGGGGCCGCTGATCGGCGGCGTCTTCACCGACCTCCTCACCTGGCGCTGGATCTTTTTCCTGAACGTGCCGATCGCCGCCTTCGCGGTCGCGGTGGTCTGGTCGAGCGTCCACCTCGACGAGGTGGCCGACGCCGACCACAAGATCGACTACGCCGGGGTCACCGCGATCTCGCTCGGCCTCGTCTCGCTCCTGATCGGGCTCGACCAGGTCGACGACTGGGGTTGGACCGACCCGCGGGTTCTGGCGATGCTGGCGATCGCCGTGATCGGGGTCGGCTCCTTCCTGCCGCTCGAGCGGCGCGCGGGCCGCCACGCGCTGATCCCGAGCGCGGTGATGCGCAACCGCAACTTCGCCGGCTCCTGCGTGGCGATCCTCTGCATGTCGGCCACCTTCTTCGCGGCGCTGCTCTACCTCCCCCAGTTCATGGAGAGCCAGCTCGGCTTCTCGCCGCTCGAATCGGGGCTGGGGATGCTGCCCGCGCTCGCCACCTTCGCGCTCGTCTCCTTCGGCGCCGGGCCGCTCTACACGCGGCTCGGGGCGAAGCGCCTCGCGGTGATCGGCGCGGGCTGCATGACCGCGGCGGCGATCCTGTTCTCGCTGGTCGGCGGCGATGCCGGCTACGGCGCGCTGGTGCCGGGGATGGTCGTCCTCGGGATCGGGATCGGCAGCTTCTACCCGACCGCGACCACCGCCGGGGTCACTTCGGTGGACGAATCGCAGACCAGCCTCGCGGGCGGGATCGTCTACATGTTCCAGATCGCGGGCGGCTCGATCGGCCTCGGCCTGACGACGACGGTCTTCTCCGCCAACATGCCGCCCTTCATCGACGGCTTCCAGGCGGGCTTCCGGCTCGACGCCGCGATCGCCCTGGTCGGCCTCGCGGTCAGCGTGCTGTTCGTCGGCGGGGCGCTCCTCGCGCGGCGCGCGCCCGCGACGACCTGAGGCGTGCGCGACGCCTGGGACGGGCGACGCGGAGGCGCGGCTCAGGGCCGGAGGACGTTGTGTCCGCCGCCGCCGATCAGCTTGTCTTCGCCGGACCCGCCGTTCAGGACGTCGTCGCCGGGGCCGCCCATCAGCATGTCGTTGCCGCCGCGGCCGTTCAGTTCGTCGTTCCCGGCCCCCCCGATCAGCTTGTCGTTGCCGGCGCCGCCGGTGAGGACGTCGTCGCCTTCGCCGCCGCGGATCGTCGCCGGGACCGGCACCGTGCGCCCGAGGGTGACGACGTCGTTCCCGGCCCCGGTGTTGATTTCGAAGCCGGCGATCGCGGTCGCTTCGCAGGACAGCGCCTCGAGGCGCTTTTCGGGGTGCGTGCAGACGGTGCCGCCGACTTCGAGCGGCGTCGCCGATTCGATTTCGTAGGCGCGGCCGTCGGCGGAAAGTTCGATCGTGATCCGGTCGTTGCCGGGGCTCCCTGCGAGGACGACGTTGACCGAGCCTTCGGTGGCCGCGAGGGCGCGCCGCGGCTGCTTCGCCGGGGCGGCGGCCGTCGCGGAGACGGCCAGCAGCGCGGCCGCCGCGAGGGCGGCGAGAACCAGTCCGGATAGGCGCTTCATCGGACCCCTTAACAACGCAGAGACGGCGACGTTGCGGTCAGAGGTCGACCGAGCGTCCCAGCGAGAAGCCGTCGAGCGCGAGGATGGTTTCGAGCGCGTCGGGACGGACCGGCGCGTCAGTCGTCAGCGCCATCACGGCATCGCCGCCGCCCCCGTGCTCGGCGCCGACCGCGGCGGAGACGATGTTCACGGCCTCCGCGCCGAAGGCGTTGCCGACGCGGCCGATCATCCCCGGCTGGTCGGCATAACGGAACACGGTGATGTGCTCGGCGAAGGGCATGAAGAAGCTCTCCCCCCAGGCCGAGACCAGATAGGGCTCGTTGCGCGGGCCGACCCCGGTGCCGGCGACCTCGACCGCGTTGCCGCCCGAGCCGAGCCGCACGGTGACGAGCTCGGTGAAGTCCTCTGAGCCGGGCTCCTTGGTCTCGGTCAGCTCGATCCCCCGCTCCTCGGCCATCTGCGGCGCGTTGACGAGGTTGACCGGCGTCTCGGTGTTGCCGGAGAGGATGCCGACCAGGACCGCGATCCCGAGCAGGCGGGTGTCGTAGGTGGCGAGTTTGCCGCGGAACTCGACCGCGACCCCGTCGACCGAGCCCTCCCCCAGGCCCTGCGCGAGCCGGCCGAGCTTTTCGCAGAGCGGCACGAAGGGCGCCAGCGCCTCCATCTCCTCCGGGCGCACGGCGGCGATATTGACGGCGTTGGTGACGACGCCGCCGGTCAGCGCCTCGGTGACCTGCTCGGCGGTGACGACGCCGGCGCGGTCCTGCGCCTCGGCGGTCGAGGCGCCCAGGTGCGGGGTGACGACGACGTCGCCGCGCGCGAAGATCGGATGCTCGGTGAAGGGCTCGTCGGGGAAGACGTCGAGCGCCGCGCCCGCCAGCTTGCCCGACTCGAGCCCGGCGAGGAGGTCGTCGAGCACGACCAGCTCGCCGCGCGCGCAGTTGACGAGGCGGGCGCCGTCCTTCATCGCGGCGATCGCCGCGGCGTCGATCAGCCCGATCGTCTCCGGCGTCTTCGGCGTGTGGAGGGTGACCAGGTCGGCTCGGCCGAGCAGGTCGGTCAGCTCCTCGCAGCCCTCGACGCCGAGCTCGCGGAAGCGCTCGGCGGAGACGAACTTGTCGTAGGCGATGACCTCCATGTCGAAGCTCTGGGCGCGCTTGGCGACCAGCTGGCCGATGCGGCCGAAGCCGATCACGCCGAGGGTCTTGCCGTAGAGCTCGGCGCCCTTGAACTTGGCCCGGTCCCAGCGGCCGGCGACCAGCGTCGCCTGCGCCTGGGGCACGTTGCGGAACAGTCCCAGGGCCAGCGCCAGGGTGTGCTCGGCGGCGGCGACCGAGTTCGACTCGGGCGCGTTGGCGACGATGATCCCGCGGCGCGTCGCCGCCGGAATGTCGACGTTGTCGACGCCGGTGCCGGCGCGGCCGATCACCTTCAGGTTGCTCGCCAGGTCGATCAGCTCCGGCGTCATCTTGGTGGCGCTGCGGATCAGGATCGCGTCGTACTCCGGCAGCTTGGCGCGGAACTCCTCCTCGGACATGTCGAGCCCGAGGTCGACGTCGAAGCGCGACCGCAGCAGATCGACGCCCGTGTCGGCGATTTTCTCTTTGACCAGGACCTTCATCGGGCGGGAAAACCTAGTCGCCCGGGCGGACGTCTTCGGCGTTCTCGACCACCCAGTCGATGCACTTGGTCAGCGCCTCGACGTCGTCCGGCTCCACCGCGGGGAACATGCCGATCCGCAGCTGGTTGCGGCCGAGCTTGCGGTAGGGCTCGGTGTCGACGATGCCGTTGG
>CALCIA010000351.1 GCA_937907435.1 uncultured Actinomycetes bacterium | reverse complement strand
CATCTTCGTCACGGATCCGGCCGAGGTGTGGAAGCTCTCCGCAGTGATCGTCACGGAAGTCCGACTTCCTCACGTCCCTGTGACGCCTCTCCCACGCACCCCTCACGTCCTGGGCTCCTCATGGGGGTCACAGCCTGCCAGGACCCCCATGAGGAGCCCAGGACCCCCTCGGACGGCCGCCAGCGCCGCGGACCCCCGCCCGGCCACCCGCAAGCCCCCCGAACCCCCTAGCTCTTCGCCACCTCGAGCCGGATCTCTTTGCCTTTCAGCTTGGTGCCGTCGAGGTACTCGACCGTGCGCTCGGCCTGGTCGGGGTCGACCTCGACGAAGGAGAAGCGGTGGAGGACGCGGACGTCGTGGACGGCGTCGTCGGGGAGGACGGCGCCCTCGCGGAGGGCCCAGCGGAGGTCCTCCTCGTCGATGCCGCTGCGCTCGCCGCGGTTGACGAAGAGCTTGGTGGTCTTCGGCGCCTTGCCGTCACCGTCGCGATCCTTGGCGCCGTTGCGCTCGGGCTTCGCCTCGCCGTCGTCGCTCGGGGCGGCCTCGGAGTCCGCGGTCGCCTCCGCCTCGCGCTCGCGCTCCCGGGGACGGCGCTCCCGCCGCTCGCGCCGGCGCGGCGGCGGTGCGTGCTCGAGACGCTCCTCGGGGGTTTCCCACTCGCCGATCTTGGTGTTGACGTCGCGCTCGATGCGGCCGATCTCGTCGCGCTCGGCGGGCGTCACGAAGGTGATCGCGCGGCCCGTCCGCCCGACCCGGCCGGTGCGGCCGATGCGGTGGACGTAGGTCTCCGAGGAGTTCGGCACGTCGAAGTTGATGACGTGGGTGACGTGCTCGACGTCGAGGCCGCGGGCGGCGATGTCGGTGGCGACGAGGAGCCGCACGCGGTGGTCCTTGAAGGCGATCATGACGCCGTCGCGCGAGCCCTGGCTCATGTCGCCGTGCAGCGCTTTGACGTCGAGGTTCTTGTCCTTCAGCGCCTTCTCCAGCCGCGAGGCGCCGATCTTGGTGCGACAGAAGATGATCGCCTGCTCCGGTTCTTCGGTCTTCAGCAGCTCGACCAGGCGCGGGGTCTTCTCCCGTGCCGGGACCTCGACGAACGCCTGCTGGATCGCGTCCACGGTGAGCGTTTTCGGCGTGATCCGCACGGTCACCGGGTCATACATGTAGCCCTCGGCCAGCTTTTTGATCGGCGGCGGCATCGTCGCCGAGAAGAGCGCCGTCTGGCGGCCGCTCGGGCACATGCGGAGGATCTTCTCGACGTCTTCGATGAAGCCGAGGTCGAGCATCTCGTCGGCCTCGTCGAGGACGACAAATCGCGCCGCGGTCAGCACCAGCGAGCGCCGGCTCATCAGGTCCATCATCCGTCCCACGGTCGCGACGACGACGTGGGCGCCGGAGCGCAGCTGCGACTGCTGGGAGCGGATCGGCGCGCCGCCGAAGACGGCAACGATCTCGATGTCGAGGTGCTCGGCGTAGGAGCGCAGCGCCTGCGTCACCTGGATGCAGAGCTCGCGGGTTGGCGTGAGGACGATCGCCTGCACCTCGTCGTTGTCGGGATCGAGGTACTGCAGCATCGGCAGGCCGAAGGCGGCGGTCTTGCCGGTCCCGGTCTGCGCCTGGCCGATCACGTCGTGGCCGGCGAGCAGCTCCGGGATCGCCTCCTCCTGGATCGGCGAGGGCTCGACGAAGCCGAGCTCGTCGAGGGCCTGCTGAATCGCAGGGGAGAGTCCGAGGTCTTTGAACGTTGTCATCTAGAGGGATCTAGCAGCAGCTTGCCGGTGCCGGCGCGTGATTCGAGCGCCTGGTGCGCGCGCCGCATCCGACAGAGCGTAAACGCCACCGATCCTCACGCGCAGTGCGCCTGACGCCGGCGCCCCCAGAAGCTCGCCGATCAACGGCACCACGAGGTCCGGCCGGGCGAGCACGAGACGGGCCCGACCCGGCCGCCACCGGCAACGAATCCGTGCATGTTCCTCAACGCCGGATCCGTCGCTCGCTGAGTTAGGCCCCCCAGGGCGCGCCTAACTCAGCGAGCGGCCAGAACGCTGTTGAGGAACTGTGTCCTCCTCCCCGGGCCCCGAAGTTCGCCCGTCCCTCGATCCCGATCATCTAGGCTGCGACGCCTATGGCCCTCACCGTCGTCGGATCGATCGCCTTTGACGCCGTCAAGACCCCCTTCGGGGAGCGCGAGCGGATGCTCGGCGGCGCCGCCGTCCACTTCTCGCTCGCGGCGAGCTTCTTCACCGAGGTGCGGCCGGTCGGGCCGGTCGGCGACGACTTCGGCACCGAGCAGTTCGAGCTGCTCGAAGCGCGCGGGATCGCCACCTCCGACGTCGAGCGCGTGCCCGGCGGGCAGAGCTTCTTCTGGCGCGGCCACTACGACTTCGACCTCAACGTCGCCCACACCGACGACACCCAGCTCGGCGTCTTCGGCGAGTTCGAGCCGAAGCTCTCCGACGCGGCGCAGGCCGCCGACACCCTCTTCCTCGCCAACATCCAGCCCGACCTGCAGCGCCAGGTCCGCGCCCAGTGCGGCGCCGCCGGGTTCAGCGGCCTCGACTCGATGAACCTGTGGATCGAAATCGCCAAGGACTCGCTGCTCGCGGCGATCGCCGAGGTCGACTGCCTGGTCGTCAACGACGCCGAGATCCGCATGCTGACCGGCGAGTCGAACCTCGCCCGGGCGGCGCGCGCGGTGATGGAGATGGGCCCGCGGGCGGTCGTCGCCAAGCGCGGCGAGTACGGGGCCGCCCTGTTCACGGAGGCGGGCCCGGACGGCGGCGAGCAGAGCTTCTTCGCCCTCCCCGGCTTCCCGCTCGAGGACGTCCGCGACCCGACCGGCGCCGGCGACAGCTTCGCGGGCGGCTTCTTCGGCTACCTCGACGGGACCGGCGGCGACCTCGACGAGGCCAACCTGCGCCGGGCGATGGGCTACGGCACCGTGCTCGCCTCGTTCAACGTCGAGGAGTTCGGCACCGAGCGGGTCTCGCGGCTGCAACGCGAGGAGATCGACGAGCGCTTCGAGGCGCTCCGCCGCATGACCCAGTTCGAGGCCCTGCCGGCCTCCCGCGGCTGACAAGGTCCGCAGCGCCAAACTGCGATACTCGGCTCTCCCCAGAAAGCAGGAGAGGAACTCCGCGCAGAAGCAGGAGAAGGAGGGTGATGGCCACCGAGCAGCAGACCACTGGAGCCAGTGCCGATAGCGGGGCCGCGAACGGGACGGAGACCCTGACCGTCACCGACAACCGGACCGGCAAAACCTACGAGCTGCCGATCACCGACAGCACCGTGCGCGCCATGGATCTGCGCCAGATCAAAGTGCACGAGGACGAATTCGGCCTGATGTCGTTCGACCCCGCGTCCACCAACACCGCATCCTGCCGCTCCTCGATCACCTACATCGACGGCGACAAGGGCATCCTCGAACACCGCGGCTACTCGATCGAGTCGCTGTGCCAGAACTCGAGCTTCCTCGAGGTCGCCTACCTGCTGATCTGGGGCAAGCTGCCGACCCAGGCGCAGCTGGAGCGCTGGACCTTCGACATCACCCATCACACCTTCGTGCACGAGGACCTGAAGCACCTCTTCGAGGGCTTCCGCTACGACGCGCACCCGATGGGGATGCTGCTGTCCGGGGTCGGTGCGCTCTCCACCTTCTACCCCGACGCGAAGCAGATCAAGGACGAGGAAGAGCGCTACATGGCCGCCGTCCGCCTGATCGCCAAGGTGCCGACCCTCGCCGCCTTCTCCTACCGCCACAACATGGGGCTCCCCTACGTCTACCCCGACAACGACCTCAGCTTCGCCGAGAACTTCCTCTCGATGGTCTTCCGCAAGACCGAAGCGAAACACATCCCCAAGCCGGAGCTGGCGAAAGCCCTGGACGTCCTCTTCATCCTCCACGCCGACCACGAACAGAACTGCTCGACCAACGCGGTGCGCGGGGTCGGCTCCTCCGACGTCGACCCGTACTCGGCGGTGGCGGCGGGCGTCGCGGCGCTCTACGGGCCGCTGCACGGCGGCGCCAACGAGGCGGTGCTGCGGATGCTGCGGCGGATCGACCGGATCGACAACATCCCGGACTTCCTCGAGCGGGTGAAGTCCCAGGAAGAGAAACTGATGGGCTTCGGCCACCGCGTCTACAAGAACTACGACCCGCGGGCGCGGATCATCCAGGAGCACATGCCGGCCGTCTTCGAGGCGACCGAGTACAACCCACTGGTCGAGATCGCGCGCGAGCTGGAGAAACAGGCGCTCGCCGACGAGTACTTCACCTCGCGCAAGCTCTATCCGAACGTCGACTTCTACTCGGGGATCATCTACGAGGCGCTGGGGATCCCGACCGACATGTTCACGGTGATCTTCGCGATCCCGCGGACGGCGGGCTGGGTCGCGCAGTGGATGGAGATGCAGGAAGACCCGGAAAAGAAAATCGCCCGGCCGCGGCAGATCTACACCGGCGAGCGGAACCTCGACTACGTCGCCGTCGACGACCGCGAGGGCCCCGAAAAAATCGTCGGCCCCCCGGCGCGGCGCCCGAAACGCCCGCGGCGCGGCGCCTGAGCGCCGCCCGCGAAGGGGCCGGTTTGTAGGCTGGGGAGGTGGCCCGTCCCAGCTGGAAGTTGACCGTGCGCAACGGCGCCAAAGTCGACCACGAAGGGTTCGACGACGTCGCCGAGGCGGTGGCGCGGATGCGCGAGCGGGCGCTCGCGATCCGGGCCGAGGGACCGCCGAAGACCGCCAACCTGATCCGTACCTACGGGCCGGGAGACCAGGTGACGGCGCGCCTGGAGCTGAGCCGCGGCGGCCTCCTGCGCAAGCGGGTCGCCGGCGTCGACGTGCGCGGCGACGGCACCTTCGTCCCCTTCCGGGGCGGGGTGCGGCGCGAGGAGCTCGACCCGAGCGGCCACGACACGCCTTTCGACCTGGTGCGCGAGACTCTGGAAGGAGCCCGATGACCGACTACATGAACATGCCCGGCGTCCCGAAGGGCAGCTACGCCGCCGGCGAGCGCGTGAAGATCCCCGCCGAGGCCGACCCCCCGTACGTCGTCTTCATCAACGGAGTCGCGCAGACCGAGGGCGAGGACTTCAAGATCGAGGGTCGCGAACTGCACTTCACGCGGCCGATCGTCAAGGAGGAAATGGGCACCAGCCGCTGGCTGGCGATGTACCTCGGCCTCTGGGGGACCTACCGCAAGGACGAGAAAGTGGACATCCAGTTCTGGCGCGACGGCAAGACCGAAGTCGTCGCCGACCTGCCGGTGGTCCCCTACCCCGGCACCGAGGACAAGGGCAAGAAGCGGGGCAAGGGCGAGTGAACATCGGCTTCCTCATGCTCACCGACTACTCCGAGGCGGTGAACGGGAAGCTCTACCTCACCGGCGGCGGCTGGAACGTCCTCCGCCTCCCCGAGCTGCCGCACGAGTGGTCCTTCCACATCGGCCTCGGCATCGACGTCGCCTGGCACGAGACCAACAGCCCCCACGAGCTCTCCGTCACCATCCAGGACCCCGACGGCCAAGAGCTCGGCGAGGGCCTCACCGCCAACTTCGAGACTGGCCGCCCGCCCGGCATGCCCCAAGGCCAGGAGCAGCGCCTGGTGATGTCGATCGCCGCCACCGCCACCTTCACCGCCGCCGGCCCCCACGCCGCCGTGGTCGAGGTCAACGGCGAGGAGCTCGGCCGCGCCCGCTTCTACCTGATGGAAGGCGTCCCCGAGGGCGGCGAGCTGGCGTAGCTGCAGGCGGGGGCGGGGAGCCGGCGCACGGAAGGGACGGCGTCCCGCAGGCTGGCGCCCGGAAGGGCTCATACCCCGCAGGCTGGCGCCCGGGGTAGGGACGCGCCCCTCTCGCCACGGCCCGGGCAGGCTGTGGCCGTG
>CALCIA010000350.1 GCA_937907435.1 uncultured Actinomycetes bacterium | reverse complement strand
GCACTCCCGTGAGGCTCCCGCCGGTGTCCCTCCACACCTTCCGCACACCCGCCCCGCGTCCTCTACCCCGGGCGACAGCTTGCGGGGCCGGGACCCTTCCCCACCGCCGGCGTTCGCACTTTTGGGTCCTATCCGGTCATTTCTGCGAACGCGACCGCACCGTCAGCCGGTTCACCGAAAGCAACCGGCGCCGCATCGCCTCCCGCCGGCCGAGCAGCGGCAGCAGGAAACCGGACACCATGCCGCGCCCACGCGACAGTGGCAGCGCGCGGAGGTCGGTGATCCGCGGCGAAAGTGCCGTGAGGCGCCGCGCCTCGGCGTCGTCCAGCGCCCAGTTCCAGGCTGGCGGGGCGTAGCGGCCGGGGCGGGAGAGCTTGCCGGCGCGGCTGCGCTCGACCAGCCACGGTGGCATCGCGTCGAAGACGAAGTCGCCGCCGGCCGACGCCTCCACCAGTCGGGTCACGAGCTCATCCACCTCCTCGCGGCGCAGATACATAAGGAGGCCCTGGGCCGTGACCAGCGTCAGGCCGTCGCCGAGCTCCTCCAGCCAGCCGAAGTCGAGCACCGATTCGGCGCGGGAGGTGATTTGCTCGGCGGTCGGGAGCAGTCGGCGGCGCAGGTCCTCGACCTCCGGAAAGTCGACGCCGATCCATCGCACCGCACCGTCATCGACTCGCCAGAACTGGGTTTCGAGCCCCTCGCCGAGGGCGACCACGGTGCCCGCCGGGTGTTCCCGCAGGAACCGGCGCACCTCGCGGTCGAAGCACTCAGTCCGCAGCGCCTGCAGTTGGCCGAAGCCCTCGCGGAAGCGCTCCACGAACGGGTAGTCGATGCGGTCCACCAGCTCGACCGCCGGCGGATCGGCCAGCAGCGTGTCGGGACGGCGAGCCTCCAGCGCCCGCTGCCAGAGCGTCCAGAGCAGGGTCTCGGGGACGCCGGAGAGCCGCGGATCGATGCGCCCGTCGGTCATCGGGCGGACCTTGTCTGTGTGGCAAGCCTGTGCAAAGCTCAATTAGAACGGGAAACGGGGGTTGGGAGATGGACGCTCACACCGCCGGCCGGACGCCGGAATCGGAGACTTACGTACTCGCGGCCTGGAAGCTGCCGCTGATCGTCGCGGCGGTCGCCTTCGCGATCGTCGGCGGCTTTTACGTCGGCGGCCCGGGCCTCGGGATGGCGGTCGGCGCGCTCGCCGCGTCCTCGGTCATCGTGATGGCGGTCATCCGCCCGCCACAGCCGCCGATCGAACCGTGCGCCGCGGCCGACGGCCGCAACCGCCTCCTCCTGGTCGTCCAGGACCCGGACCCGGAGGCGATCCTCACCGCGGCGGCGCTGGCCGCGGCCGCGTGCGAGGGCGGCCTCGAGATCCTCATCCTCGCCCCGATCGTGAAGACCTTCCTCGAGCGCTGGTCCGAAGAAACCGGGCCGCCGCGCCGCCGGGCGCAGGAACGAATCGCGGGGACGACGGCGATCCTGCGGCGCGCCGGCGCCACCGCGGGCGGGCGGATCGGCGACGAGGACCCGGTCCAGGCCGTCGCCGACACCGTTACCGGGTTCGCGGCGAGCCGGGTGACCCTGGTCGGCGCCTCGGCCGGCAGCGACAAGGTCGCGCGCGAGCTGGCGGCCCGCCTCACCGTGCCGTTCATGCACCTGCGCGGGACCGGCGCCCTCGCCGTCGGGCCGGCGGGCAGCATCCAGACGCACCTCTCGGGTCGCTGACCCACCTCCAAGCGCGGCCTCGCAAACACCGCCTTGCAAGCGGCGCGCATCGGCGTAAGATCCAAATGACACAAGGGAGGAGGGGGGACCCCTCGACTCCCTCGCCATAGGCGCGGTGCCCCGGTGATCCCGGAGCCGCGACAACCGGCTCGGCGGAGGCGATCCCGAAGCGGAGCCAGAACCGAGAGGCGAGAGATATGACGCTCAGCGACGCGAGCGCGGTGATGGGTGCCGCCGTTCCGCTCGATCCCGCGCTGCTCACCCGGGCCGACCGGGCCGAGCTGCTCAGGTTCATGACGATGATGAGGGTCGCCGAGGAGCGGGCCCTCAGTCTCTACAAGCAAGGCAAGGTCCCCGGGTCGTTCTACGACGGCCGCGGGCAGGAGGCGATCTCGGTCGGGGCGGCGTTCGCGCTCTCCCCGCGCGACCGGCTCTGCATCCTGCACCGGGACCTCGGCGCGCATTTCGTGCGCGGCGTGACCCCGGATCGTTACCTGGCCAACTACATGGGCCGGGCCGACGGCGTGACCGGCGGCAAGGACGGCAACCTGCACTTCGGCGACCGGGCGCGCGGCTGCGTCGGCATGGTCTCGATGCTGCCCGACATGGCGCTGGTCGCCAACGGGATGGCGCTGGCGATGAAGATGCGCGGCGAGCCCCGCGTGGCGCTGACCTTCTTCGGCGAGGGCTCGACCGCGAACGGCCAGTGGCACGAGGCGATGAACTTCGCCGGGATCCAGCGGCTGCCGGTCGTCTTCGTGCTGGAGAACAACCGCTTCGCCTACTCGACCCCGAACGAGCTCGAGTTCGCCGCCGACCCGGTCGAACGGGCCGAGGGCTACGGCCTGCCCGGCGTCGAGGTCGACGGCAACGACGTCGAGGCGGTGTTCGCAGCCGTGCACGCGGCGGTCGAGCGGGCGCGGGCGGGCGGCGGGCCGACACTGGTCGAGTGCCAGACGATGCGCATGCACGGCCACGGCGCCCACGACGACATGGGCTACGTGCCGCCGGAGCTGCTCGCCGAATGGGAGGCGCGCGACCCGATCCAGAGCTACGCGGCGCGCCTGCTGGAGGAGTTCGGCTTCGCCGCCGAGGAGGTCGAGCGGATCGACGCGGAGGTTCGCGCCTACGTCGGCGAGTGCGCCGAGCGGGCGCTGGCGTCGCCGCTGCCGGAGCCCTCGGCGGCGCTCGAAGGCGTCTTCGCCGACCGCTGGGAGCCGCTCGGCGACGGCGCCGCGCCGTGGTCGGGATGGGCCGAGCCGGGCGACCGGCCGGCCGCCGCGCCGAGCGTCCCACCGCCCCCCGGTCCCACCATCGAGCGGAGGGCTGCCTGATGGCCGAGCTGACCTACCTGGAGGCGATCTCCGACGGATTGCGCACGGAGATGCGACGCGACGAATCGGTCTTCTGCCTGGGCGAGGACATCGGCGCCTTCGGCGGTGCCTTCAAGGTGACCGCCGGCTTCGCCGAGGAGTTCGGCCCGGAACGGGTGCTCGACACGCCGCTCGCCGAGAACGCCATCGTCGGCGCCGCGACGGGCGCGGCGATCGAGGGCATGCGCCCGGTCTGCGAGATGCAGTTCGCCGACTTCATCGCCTGCGGCTTCGACCAGCTGGTCAACGTGGCGGCGAAGCTCCACTACCGGCAGGGACAGAGTGTGCCGCTGGTCGTCCGGCTGCCCTCCGGCGGCGGCTTCTCCGGCGGCCCGTTCCACTCGCAGAACCCGGAGGCCTGGTTCCTGCAGGCGCCGGGGCTGAAGGTGGTGGCGCCGGCGACCGCGGCCGACGCCAAGGGCCTGCTGGCGAGCGCGATCCGCGATCCCAACCCGGTCTGCTTCCTCGAGCACAAGGGCCTCTACCGCCACGTGCGCGACGAGGTGCCCGAGGGCGAGTACACGGTGCCGCTCGGGAAGGCGCGGGTGGCGCGCGAGGGCGGCGAGCTGACCGTGATCGCCTACGGCTCGGCGGTGCCGCTGGCGCTGGCGGCGGCCGAGGCGCTCGAAGAGGACATCGAGGTGCTCGACCTGCGGAGCCTCTGCCCGCTGGACACCGAGGCGATCCTGGCGAGCGCGCGGAAGACCGGCAAGGTGCTGATCGCCCACGAGGCGACCCGCGCCTGCGGGGTCGGCGCGGAGGTGGCGGCGCTGATCGGCGCCGAGGCCTTCGAGGACCTCGACGGCCCGATCCGCCGCCTGACCGCCGCCGACGTGCCGATCCCGTTCAGCCCACCGCTGGAGCAGGAGGTCCTGCCCCAGCTGGACGACATGAAGGAGGCCTGCCGTGAGCTCCTCGCCTACTGACGTCACGGAGGTCGCGCGGACGATGGAGATCGCGATGCCGCAGATGGGGATCTCGGTCGCCGAGGGCACGATCGTCGAGTGGCGCAAGCAGCCCGGCGACCATGTCGAGGCCGACGAGCCGGTGTGCGATGTCAGCACCGACAAGGTCGACGTCGAGATCCCGGCGCCGGTCGCCGGGCGGCTCGCGCGGATCGTGGCCCAACCGGGCGAGACGGTCGAGGTCGGCGCGGTGCTGGCCGAGCTTGAGGTGGGTGGCGGCAGCGAGCCAGATCACTCGCGCGTCTACTCACCGATCGTGAGAAGGATGGCCGCTGACAACCACATCGACCTCGAACAGGTCGAAGGCCACGGTGTCGGTGGACGTGTACGCAAAGCCGACCTCGTCGCCTTCCTCGAAGAGCATCGAGAGCGCCCGCTCCACACCGAGTCCCCGTACAAACCCGAGCCCGAGGAACCCCCGACGCTTGTCTCCCATAGGGAGACAAGCGTCGACGTGCTCGGCCCCACCCGGCGCGAGACGATGTCGCCGATGCGCAAGCAGATCGCCGCGCACATGGTCGAATCTCGGCACACGGCGGCCCACTGCACGACGGTCGTCGAGGTCGACTTCGGCCGCATCGCCGCCCGCCGCGCCGAGCTCCGCCCGCGGATGGCGGACCGCGGCGTCAACCTCACCTACCTCGCCTTCGTCGCCCGCGAGGTGGTGGCGGCGCTGGAGGGTCATCCCATCCTCAACGCCTCGATCGACGGCGAAGAGATCGTCCACCACTCCGACGTCAACCTCGGCATCGCGGTGGCACTGGAGGACGGGCTGATCGTGCCGGTGATCCGTCAGGCGCAGCGGCTCAGCCTCGAGGGGATGGCGGCGGCGATCGGCGATCTCGCCGCACGGGCGCGCGAGAAGCGCCTGCAGCCCGACGACGTCCAGGGCGGCACGTTCACGATCACCAACCCGGGCCAGTTCGGCGCGGTGCTGGCGACGCCGATCATCAACTCGCCGCAGGTGGCGATCCTCGACCTCGAGGCGGTCGTGAAGCGGCCGGTGGTGATCGAGTCGGGCGGCGAGGACTCGATCGCGATCCGCCCGATGTCCTACCTCTGCATGTCGTGGGACCACCGGGCGCTCGACGGTGCCGAGGCGGCGCGCTTCCTCGGCGAGCTGAGAGAAGGGCTTGAGCGAGGGAGGACTGAGTGATGAGCTCGCGGACCGGAGTTCAGACGGAGGTGCGGTGGCCCGAGGCGGCCGCCGACTACGAGGAGCTGCGGGTGGTGACCGGCGCGCGCAGCGGCGTGACGATCGCGATCGCCGTCCACTCGACCGTGCTCGGCCCGGCCCTGGGCGGGGCGCGGATGTGGCACTACGAGTCGCCCGCCGACGGAATCGAGGACGCCCTGCGCCTGGCGCGGGCGATGACCTACAAGGCGGCCGCGGCGGGGCTCGCGCTCGGCGGCGGCAAGGGCGTGATCTGCGCCCCGGCGCCGAAGCGCCCCGAGGGCGAGCTGCGCCGCGCGATCCTGCTCGATTTCGGCGACGCGGTCGCCTCCCTGGGCGGCAAGTACGTGACCGCCGAGGACGTCGGCACCGGCTCCGCCGACATGGCGGTGATCGCCGAGCGCACCTCCCACGTGGTCGGGCTGCCGGGCGAGCGCGGCGGCAGCGGCGATCCGAGCCCGGTCACCGCCCGCGGCGTCCTCGCCTCGCTCCGCGCCTGCCTCGAGCACCGCTTCGGCGACCCGTCCCTGAAGGGCGTCCGGGTCTGCGTGATCGGCGCGGGCCACGTCGGCAGCCGGCTCGCCCGCCTGCTGGCAAACGGCGGCGCGGAGGTGACGCTGTCCGACGTCGACCCCTCCCGCCGCACTCTGGCCGAAGAGCTCGGCGCGGCCTGGGTCGAGCCCGCCGACGCGATCCTGACCGACTGCGATGTCCTCGCCCCCTGCGCCCTCGGCGGCGTCATCGACGCGACCACGGTCGACCGCCTCCGCTGCGAGATCGTCTGCGGCTCGACCAACAACGTGCTCGCCGACGATCGCCTGGCGGTGGACCTGACGCGGCGCGGCATCTTCTACGCCCCCGATTTCATCGCCAACGCGGGCGGCCTGATCAACGTCTATGCCGAGCTCCACCACCTCGACCGCGCGGGCGTGAGCGCCCTGGTCGACCACATCGGCGCCACGATCGCCCTCGTCCTCGACGCCGCCGAGCGCCACGGCACGACCCCACTCGCCGAGGCCCAATCCCTGGCCCTCGAGCGCCTGCGCGGAGGCGCCGCCGCCGCGGCCTGACGCCTGCCAGTCCCGGTGCGTTCGTCATTGGTTCGGGATACAAGCCCTAACGACGAACGCAACGGGCGGGCTGGGCGAAAATGCCGCCGCGAGCCCGGCATGATCCACAACTTCCTCCAGCTGGACGAAGCTTCCCCCGCTGCCGCATCGGCCGCCGATCGCGTCGGGCGCGAACTGGGTCGACTCCTGAGGCGGCGCTGACCCCACGCGTGCCTGCCTGATCGTCCGCGGGAAGATCCTCTGGGTACTGGGTACTTCTACGGTTGCCATCCGAGATCACCTCGGATAAGTTCTTCCCGCGCATATCCGAAAAGGGCGGCCCGAGGGCCGCCCTTTTCTTTACCGATTGCGGCCCGAGGCCGCGGGACTTACCCTTTCGGGGTGCAGGCGCGGACGATTTCCGTTTCCGCCTTGGTCCCGTCTTCGAATTTCGCCTGAGCGTGGACTTTGAGCTTCCCGTCAGTGCACTTGGCGCTGATCGGGTTGATGCCGCCGACGCTCTTTTTGATCTTCAGGTTGAACGAGATGATCGAGCCCGAACCGCCGGTGATCTGCGGGATCTTCGCCACCGCGAGGGTGCCGTAGCGCCCGTGCTTGTGCTTGGTGATGGTCACCGTGGTGACGATCGCGCCCGAGATCGGGTTCGAGAAGTAGGCGTGGGCGTACCAGGTGATCTTGCCGCCCTTTTCGCCACCGTTGAACAGCAGCAGCTTGGCGTTGACGTTGATCGGTTTCTGTTCGGCGAACGCCACCTGCGCGGTCGTCGTGCCTTCACCGATGATCGCCGACTTGCATGCCTTTTCAGCCGCGGCGGTATCCGTCGCCTGGAGCTGGCCCGACTTGCAGGTCGGGATGCCCTTGACGTGAATTTCCGCGTTTTTGTCGCCTTCGATGATCAGTTCGCGGGCCGCCGGCGGATGGCTGCCGTCAGCCTCTTTGACCGAACCTTCCATCGACAGTTCGATCGGCGTCTGCTTGGTCTTCGACAGCGCCTTCGGCGTGAACCCGCCGTCGGCGGTCAGTTCGAGGTTGCCGACTTTCACCGTCACCGGCCCTTCGCCACCCGCGGCGGTCGCGATCCCGACCACCGAGACGGCGACGAGCGCCCCCAGGGCGAGGACTAACAGCACGTGTTTGCGCATGCTCCTACTCTCCTTTGTGGCCGCTCACCCTCCCGAGGGTCGGCCTCGTTTCGTCCACGGGCGGGGTGGCTTCGCCCCCTGTCGCCGCAGCCTTTTCGGGAGCATACCGCCCATGTATCGATCGGCGGGGGACAGCGCCGTCGTCGGGTCAGTTCGAACGCGGGAAGACGCAGCGGTAGCCGAACTGCGTCAGGGGCCCTTCATACGTGCCGCGGGTGGTCTCGCTGCTGGTCAGCACCAGTTCGGCGGGGCCGGCGACATCGGCCAGGTCTCCGGACCAGACCTGTTCGGCGACCTGTTCGCCGGGACGGAGGACGAAGGCGATCAGTTCGCCGATCGTCGGCAGCCGACCGCCTTGGTCGCCACATTCTTTGAGCGCCGCGAGCCAGAACCGGGCGGGCCGCGTCGTCTCGTCCCAGCACATGCCGCCGTAGAATTCGGTCGCGCCCTGGCAGGAGAGGGTCAGGTCGGCGGCAGTCGCCCCGTTCAGCGTGTCGGCGTCCCCGGCGGTATCGGCGCGCGTGGCGTTGACGGCGTTCGTCGCCGTGTCGGCCTTGGTCGCGGTGTCCGCGCTCGCGGCTGTGTCGGCACTTTCCGCATGCTTCGCACTCGTGGCGCTGGTCGCGACCGTCGCGCTGTCGGCCTTGGTCGCGGTGACGGCGGCGCTCGCGCTCTGCGCCGAGGGCACGGTGCCGAGGGTCGAGAGGTTGATCTGCCTCGCGTCGATCGACCCGGCCTCGATCTGGGCGCCGGTGATCGATTCGTTGCGGATCTGCGCCCCGGTGAGAGTCCCCTTCTTGAGCTTGTTCGCGGTGATCGTTTCGTTCTTCAGCTTGCCGCCGCCGATCGAGCGGTTGACGATGGTCTTGCCGTTGATCTTCGTGCCCGCGTAGGCCGCCCCGCCAAGGGCGATGAAGAGGGCGAGCAAAGCGATCACGTTGCTGAAGGAGAGGTGTCGGAGTATGCGCATGGGTCGGCATCGGCGCCGTCCCCAGATCCCTTGGCCACTGCAAGCTCAGTCTCAGGCGAGGCGGACGAGGGCCGCGGCCCTCAGCCCGAGGCCGACCTGGATAGGCTGCGGCGACCGTGCCCTGGTTCACCTGCCGCCCCGTCGACGAGAGCTTCTTCGAGGAGGCGCCGATGCGCCTGCGCGCGGGCTTCGAGATCCCCCGGCCGGCGGCCTCGGTCTGGGAGGAGCTCACCGCCGACGACGCCCTCCACTGGTGTCGCATCCTCCAGGACGTCCGCTGGACCTCCCCGCGCCCGTTCGGCGTCGGCACGACGCGCGAGGTCAAGGCGCTGTGGGGAGCCAACGTGCTGCGCGAGCACTACTTCCGCTGGGAGGAGGGCCGCCGCCACTCCTTCTACGCGACCGAATCGAGCGGCCCCCTCTTCAAGGCGCTCGCCGAGGACTACCTGGTGGAGCCGCGCGGCGAGGACGCCTGCCGCTTCACCTGGACGGTCGCCGTCGAACCGTCCGCGATCGGCCGCCCCGGCACGCCGGTCAATCGCGCCATCCTGAAGACGCTCTTCACCGACACCGCGCGGCACTACGGCCTGGGCCGGAGCTCCAGCTAGGCCGAGGTCAACTCGGCGGCCGGCGCCTCAGCCCCGGTACCGCAGCGGTGCGTTCGCACTTTGCCGTAATCGGTACGGGAAAGTGCGAACGCGCCCGGTCGGGACTAGGCAGCGGTCGCGGTGGGCTTGCGCTTGCGCCGCCGACGACGCTTGCGCCGCGGCCCGTCGGAGCCGCTGTTCTCGCCACCGGCGGCCACGCGGGTCTCGCCCTTGCCGCCGCGCTGCCCGTCGCGCCCGCGCTGGCCGCCACTGCGGCGCCGGTCACCGTTGCGGCCACGGCTGCCACCGCCGTCGCCCCGCCGCTGACCGTCACCGGAGCCGCTCTGCTTCTCCTTCGACGCCCCGTCCCGGCGCGGCTTCGCCGCCCCGCCCTCGGTCCGGCCCTCGCCGAACTCAAGGCCGAGCGCCTTCGCGATCTTCCGCATCTCCTTCACCTCGTCGGCGAGGACGAAGCTGATCCCGGTGCCGGTCCGCCCGGCGCGGCCGGTGCGGCCGATCCGGTGGACGTAGGCGGCCTGGTCCTCGGGCGCGTCGTAGTTGATGACCCGCATCACGTCGGGGACGTCGATCCCGCGCGCTGCGACGTCGGTGGCGACCAGGGTCAGCACGTCGCCGCGCTCGAAGCGGGCGAGGGCGTTCTCGCGCTGGCGCTGGCTCTTGTCGCCGTGCATCGCGACCGCCTCGACGTCTTCTTTGCGCAGCCGCTTCACCAGCCGGTCGGCGCCGCGCTTGGTGCGGACGAAGACGAGCGAGCGCCCGGGCTCCTCCGCCGCGAGCGAGGCGACCAGCTGGTCGAGCTTGGCGCCCTGGGACTCGACCCGCAGGAAGCGGTGCTCGATGTCGCCGCGGGCCTCTTCGGGCGGGCGGTGGGTGTGGGAGCGCGCCTTGTAGGTGTAGTCGCGGGCGGCCTGGCCGGCGGGCCCCTCGAGCGTCGCCGAGAAGAACAGGGTCTGGCGGTCATCCGGGGTCAGCGCGACGATCCGGTCGACCGCGGGGCGGAAGCCCATGTCGAGCATCCGGTCGGCCTCGTCGAGGACGAGCACGTCGATCTCGTCGAGCTCGACCGCACCCCGCGCGATCAGGTCCTCCAGCCGGCCGGGCGTGGCGACGAGGATGTCGGCCTTCTTCGCGGCCGCGATCTGCGGTCCGAAGCCGACCCCGCCGTACACCGCGGCAATCCGCAGCCCCCGCGCCTTGACCAAGCCTTCGAGCTCGTCGACGATCTGCGAGGCTAGCTCCCGCGTCGGCGCCAGGATAAGGGCCTGCGGCCCCCAGGCCCCGGGCTCCAGCGAGTCGACGAGCGGCACGCCGAAGGCGAGCGTCTTGCCCGACCCGGTCGGCGACTGGACCAGCAGATCATGGCCCGCCAGCGCATCGCTGATGACCATCTCTTGTACGGGAAACGGCTCGGTGATCGATCGCGCGCGCAGCGCATCGACGACCGGCCCGGAAGTGCCGAGGTCGGCAAACGTAGCTATGTGAGTGCTCCTTGAATTGACTTCTTCGGGGAGATCCAGCAGCCCCGAAGTGCCAGTGCACGTGGAGGAAACGGGTTCTCTCGGGCGGCAATCGCGCCAGCCCGACCACTCAACGTTAACGGATCGCGCCCGCGCACCCCGAGCGAGCGTCCCCGATGCGAAATTCGTTTCGCACATCCGAACTGGGCAATATGAGCAAGTTCCCCGTTCTATGATCACCAGGGTGCGCCGATAGGGGTCGGCGCGGCGCCAACAGGGAATGGATGAGGCCTTTGGGAGGCATCAGCGTGTACGACGGGGCCGCGGTCGCCGCGGCGGAGCTCCGTTTCCGGGAGTGCCTGTGGCGATCCGCGCCCTTGGACGCCGTCCACGAGGTCGAAGTCCGCAGTCGCCACTTCGGTCCCATCCTGGCGACGGCCTTCGGCCACCTGCCCCACGTCAGCCTGATGAACCTCATCCAGGGAGCCGCGGAGGTGGACGCGATCGACTCCGGCCACCTCTCCACCGCGATCGAATGGATGCGCCTGCGCGAGGTCGACTACCTGGTCTCCGTAATCGCCGACCGCCCCGGCTCCCAGCGCGCCGAATCCTGGCTCCACTCGCGCGGCTACGAACGCGACTCCACGGTCCGTCGCTTCCTCCACCCCGGGATGGATGGACCGCCCATCGACGCGGGTCCCCTCGAGATCACCGAGCTCGGCCCCCTCGACACGGAAGGCATGGACCATATTTTCGGCACGACCTTCAACCTCCCGTGCCTGGCGAGCCTCCTCCTGATGGGACTCCCCACCCAAGCCGGATGGCACTGCTACAGCGCCAGCCTCGGCGGCTGGGAGGTCGCCACCGGGTCGATGATGATCCTCGACAAGGTCGCCCTCCTCGGCCTCGACGCAACTCTCACCGAAGCCCGCAACCACGGCTGCCAAACCGCCCTCATCACAAGACGCCTCACCGACGCAACCAAACTAGGCTGCAACACCATCGTCGCCGAGGTCTGCCCAAACCACCCCGCAAGCCCAGCAGCAGTAAGAAACCTCCTGGGCATCGGCTTCAAAGAGATCCCCGGAAAGGTCAACTGGCGCCGCCCCAGAGGGCTCGCGTGAAGCGGATCGGCCAGGACCACTCCCTGGCCGATCCGGCAAATCAGTGCCAGCGGATTCTCAGAAGTGGAAATCGACCACGCCCGTCAGGAGTGCGGCACTTTTACCGAGTTTCAATGCACTCCCCGTATCGGTCTGAGCTGTGCTGTTAAACCGATATGGCTGAATTTCTTTGAAGACATTAAGCGGTTCGACTTCTGCCGCGACAGTTCCACTAAGAGGCGCGACGACCCCTTCCAACGCACATTCTGCCCCTAGGAATTCCAATTCAGCAACAGTCGTCCCTACGACGGGCACGTAGTGAACTGCCAATCCAGTGGGCAAGGTTGGTACTTCGACCGCTTCCCCTGTGAGCGCTTTCGTGGCGAAGTCCAAAGCTTCACAGTTCACAGGTTTATCGACGACAACATTGTTGAAAGTGAAACGCCCAGTCGAGTAGGCATGGTGGGCGAGATTGACGATCTTCCATTCTTCGCATTCAACTTCGGCTGTGAGCTTGACTTCGGCACCTAAGACGGACGAGGTAAGCTGCATTGGCTGTTCCTGCAACGCCTGTGTGCAGGTCAGCGGGTATTCTTTTCCTTCGGGCAGCACTTCTCCTTTCACCACCCATGTGGCTTCGGCCTGCGCGGCACTTGCGACCGTGGCCATTCCGACGCACGCCAAGGCCGTCAGTACCAGCAACCTAACAGTCCTTTTGACACTGCTCATTCCGGAACTCCTTTCGACGGGCTAGCGGCGAGCCACCGCAGCGGCCGCCGAGCCGCTTCTGTCCCGCCCGCATGCGGGACGCGCAGAGTGTCCAGTCGTCGGTTAACAGCGTCAACAAACCACTTTGTAGGTTTCTTATCCGGCGTCAACCGGGCCTTCAATTCCGGCCTTGGGTTGCCAGGTAGCAGTGATGTCGCGTGGCAATGCAGCGAAGCTAGTGGCCGCGACGGCTCAGCGCTATTGGGCGAACCTTGGCAAAGAGGCACCGCCGCCACCTGGCAACGGTGCCTCTTTCGCCTCCCTGCTCAACGCAGGTGGATCTGACCTAGTGGTTGTTGACGGCGGTCGCCGTCGCGGTCGAGATCGTGTTGACCAGGCTCGCCACGTTGTGGCCGGCCGCGGACGGAAGCCCGACCGAGGCGTTGACGATCGGATCGAGGATCAGTTCCACGATCGCACCGCCGCAACCGCTGGCGGTCGGGGCGGACCAGGTGTTGTCGACGAGGTCGGTGCCATTGATCTGCAGCAGCGTTCCGCCTTCCTTGAATTCCGCTTCACCGCCGAAGCCCTGGATCGGTGCGATCC
Source organism: uncultured Actinomycetes bacterium (assembly GCA_937907435.1). Lineage (GTDB taxonomy): Bacteria > Actinomycetota > Thermoleophilia > Solirubrobacterales > 70-9 > VAYN01. Next base: position 21,674 of record CALCIA010000350.1, on the reverse strand, counting down.
CTGCGGGCGGGCTGGTGATCCCCGTGGTTAGCTTCCAGACCAGGGGCGCGCTCGACGAGCCGATGTAGCAGGTGCTACCGAGCAGCGGGTTTTCGAGGTGGACTTTCACCGGCATTTCAAGCGCAATGCCTTCTTCGAACGCCAAGTTGAGTTCGTTGATCCTGACGGCACTGGCCGGCTTGGCAAGTTCAAGGGTCGCATTAAGGCCGGTCAGACCATTTTCGAACGTGGCTTCACAACCGATGCGAACCAGCCAGTTTTCGATTTCTTTGCAGTTGATCAGCCCTGCCAGGCCACCGGGAACCGGCTGCGGAGTCTTCGACAGAGTTTCGCCGTTCGTGGCTGGGAACATGGTGCGGAAGTTGGCCGACGGTGCGGAAAGGCCGCCCTGTAGGGTCACCGGGTTGACGATCGGCACCGTCTTCTTGCCGATCACGACTTCCCCTCCAGTGGTGACCGCCTGAAGGCACTTCGTCACCCCTTCAGTCGTCGACGGACAGTTGTTGAACTTGGCGAATTCCCCTTCGTGCGCGGAGGCGGTCGGCACGACGCCGAGCGTCGCCAGACCGGCAACCAACAGAGCCGCGGAGAAGAGCCTTGCCTTCGTTATCTGCATTCGCATAACGCTGGTGCTCCTTTTTTCGTTGTTATGACCTTCGGGCTGCATCCAGCCCGAAACTGAGAGAAGGTCGGCGAAAGAGGCCTCAGAGGCGGACTTCCCGCATGCGCGTTAGCAAGTGCGGGCTCCCCAGGCACTCCCTTAGTCCTTTCTCCGGCCCTCCCGATTTCGTGCAGTGATCAGCACAGCTGCTCGCTGTCCCTAGGTTTTCCGCCCCGATTCCCTACCGGCGGAACCCGATAACACAATCCATTACTCCCCTAGTTATCAGGAGTTTTCATTCTACTGTGACGGCGTGTAGCGCTGTCAAGTTGCTTGAGCGGTATTTCCCAAAAGTTGGTAGACGAACCGCAACCCCACCGGCCCCGCAAGGTGTTACCGGCTCGTCTGATTCCCGCCGCTCGCTCGATGGTGCCCGGCGCTGTGCCCGTGCCGCTTCTTGGCCTTCTTCTTCCGTCCGCACTGCACGGCGATCTTCGGACGCAGCTGAGCGACACGACCATTCTGCGCGACAAAGCGAGCGCTTGCCTTCTGGGCCTTGGCGCAGAGGTTTTCGGAGTTTTCGAGCAGGCTGTATTTCTTGCCGCCCTTCATCTGCAGGACAAAACGGCTGACCGGCGCGTCGGGGACGACTTCGAAGGTGTTGCGGATCCCGTGGCGCTTGGTGGTGTCGACCCTTCCTTTCAGCAGGATCCTGATCTGGCCTTTCAGTTCGCCGACCAGGGCGGGAAGCTTGTAGCCGTAGCCGCCGACCAGGTAGACGGGACCTTCCAGCGGCTTGTCAAGTAGGGGCGTCCATGCCTTCGCGTGCCCATAGACCGTGCTCGGCGGGCAGTGGCCGGCAAGTAGTACGGGGCGCGTACAGGTCTTGTTGAGGTTGCTCTGGTCGAGGAAGAGGGCGTGCGGCAGCCCGACCTGGGCGCGGGCGATGTTGGCGCCGCCCGAGGGCATCGTCAGCACGGCCCGCAGCGCCGGATGGCCTGCGCGCTTCGTCGCGCCCTTCAGCTGGACCTTCAGCTTCGGCTTGAAGCCCAGCTTGTCGCAGCCGCCGACCTGGAAGCGGTTTGAGACCGTCGTGGACTGGCTGGCGAGAGTGCCGACCTGGGCGGAGACCGCCGCCGCTTCACAGTCCGTCGGGTTCAAGGTAAACCCGGCACGGTTCAGTTCCACCGTCACGGAGCGCACATCCAAGGGGATGCCGTCGAGAATCGTCGGCAGGGGGTCACTCTTGGCCGTGATCTGCGCCGTTTCGGGATCGACCTCGAGGGCCACCCGGACCACCACGACGCCGAGGTCAAAGGGTCCGGCGACTGCGGGCGTGACGATCGCCAGCGATAGCGGGGCGCCCTTGTAAGGGCCGGCGAGATAGGCGTGCCCGGTCACGTGGACCGGGCTTGGACCCGAGCCGGCGCCGACCGTGACCGTCCCGACTTCCGATGCCTGCGGACAGGATGGGCTGCCTCGCTCGAGCTTCCCTTCTTCGGGATGGCTACGCGATTCGGCCTGCGCGATCCCGGAGTCGGGGCAGTACGGGATGCCTGCAAGCCTTCCGGTCAGCCCCTCCGGAAGGACGGTGTCGATCGTGGTGATCCGCTGGGTCCCGTCGCCGCGGGCGATCCGCAGGACGAAGGGGCTGTAGGCGCCCGCCAGTGGGTTCGTGGTGCCGGCCGAGAAGGAGAAGCTTTTCGGGGCGGCGGCTTCGGAGGCCGAGCAGGAGCCCGCGATCTGGAAAGAGTCGCCCGGGTGGGCGTCTGCACCTTCGGGCGTCGACCACGGTACGAGCGTGGAGCTGGTGGCGTGTTCGCCGCAAGCAAGCGGCGTGGTCAGCGCACCGCCGGCGCCGCCGAAGAGGTTCAGCTTCACGTCTTCCAGGGGCAACTCCGGATTTTCGGCAAAGGTCGTCGTCAACCGTCCCGTCCGCGGGTCCGGTTCGACCCTGCCGGGGAGCTTGGCGATGATCCCCGTCGATTCGTCTTCGATCACCAGGTAGAGCGCGGTCAGCGAATGGAATGGGTTGTCGAAGGGCTTCGCAAGATAGACGGAGCCCTTCAGCACGTGGGGGATCTGCTGGCCGAGAGCCGGTTCGTCCACCAACAGCGGCGTGACGACCTGCGCCGTCCCGAGCTTGGAGGCGTCAGGACAGTGGGCCGGCTCTTCCTTGAAGCGGATGGCACCCTCCGCCCCGCTCTTCTCGGGGTCGTAGCCGATCTCAGCCAGCGAGCAGCCTAGAAGACCGTTGGCTGCCGAGGGGTTGACCGCCATGCCTTCGGGCAGGACCACCGTGGCGTCCTTGAGGTCGGCGGCGGCCAGTTCCCCCGCGCCTTCGTGCTGGGGCTGATGCAGGGTGAATTCGAGGCCCGAGGGTGAGTCACCCTGGTCGGTGGTCGGCCGGGCGGAGATCGTCGGCCCGAATTCGAGCGCATTGCAGCCCGCCACCCCGACCGGGTTCCCTTCGCGGTCGACAGACGGGTAGCTGTCCGTGACGACGGCCTGAGGTTCCAGCCAGTCGTCGACACGGACGGTCGTGGTAAGCGGGCCGCCGCAGGAGCTTGGCATCGTCAGGAATGGCCTCGCGGTGCGCGGAACCGCGCACCCGGTTTCGGGATAGTGGAAGAGGCAGCGACCACGCTGGCCATCATGGCTCGCATCGGAGGGCACACCCCAGAGGGTCGTGCGCACCCCTCCGATCGCTGCTCGCGCCAGCACATCCCTACCTGCCGCAGTGAGGGTGAAGGAGCCGTCTGAGCTGACCGAGCCGAGCAGGTGCACGTCGGTCCCTTCGATCACTTCGAAGCCAAGCTCGGCCGGGTGCCCGGACGGCGGCACCATGTTGTAGACGGGATGAACGCTGGGATGGGTACCGAAGCCCGCGCCGACCGAGAGAGTGAGGGCGATCGTCCCCACCTGGGAGGCGTCCGGGCACCCCGTTTCCCCGCTCTCCAGTTCGCCCTCCTTGCAGCGGGGTACTGCCGCCGGGTCGACGACCGTCCCCTTCGGCAGTTCCACCACTGCGTCGCGCAGCCCTCCACCCGCTGGCAGCAACGGTTCCAGGTCGTTGGGGTTCATCGTCAGGTTCATCCCGGCCACCGTCATCTGGTAAGGATGGGAGCCTGCCTGTCCGGCAGGCGAGCCATCGACCTCGGTGGTCAGGCCGTAAAGGCCAGCTGGCTTGGAGAGGAAGCCGAAGGGGCTTTCGGTGGTGGAGACGGGGGTCGGCTGGACCGTGCTGGCCGCGGCGGCGGCGCCGCCTTCGATCGAAGCCCCGTTGGAAAGGAAGCCCCCCGAGGCCGCGGCCTTTTCGGCGGCGTTGGCCTGGACCTCTATCGGGACCACTACGGTGACCCCTTCTCCAGGGCCGATTGGGCTTGCCGTGCCGCCAGTGCAGGTGACCTTTCGCCCCAGAGTGGAGCAGCTCAACGGTACGACAACTGCTTCGGCAACCTGGCCGTAGGCTCCCGTCGGCGGGAATCCAGGAGCTGGCAGCAATCCTGGGGGCAGGGTGTCAGTGATCGTGAATTCGCCGCTGGTCGGCGCGCCGCCGACGTTGTAAGCCTGGACTAGGTAGGCAGGGCCAGTCTTGTCCGCTTCATAGACGGTGCCCGCCGCGAAGGCGCTCGGGTAGGGGACCGTTTCGATCGTCCAGGCAGGCGCAGCCGGGGCGGCCGCAGCGCCCCCCGGTGCGAAGCCGAACGCCCCCGTGGAGATCACCACCATCGCCACTGCGAGCAGCCGTCTCATCGCCTGCCTCCCTTCCCCTTGCCGTGCCCAGGTCCCTTCTTATCGGTCCTCTTGTGGTTCTTATGGCCGCGTCCCACCTTGGCGTGGTGCCCGACCGTGCCCTTGTGCTTGCGCCCGTGGTGGCGGTGGGTACGGTGGCGCATGCGGCGCACGCACTCCCCGTGCCTGCGCACCTTGCCTTTCTTGCATGGCTTGGCGGGGGCCGGGTTGCCGGAACCATGAAAAGACGAGGTGCCGGGCGAGGTCAGATTCGGGGGCGCGGGAGCCGCTCCACGGCACGTCGTCTCTTCTTCGCAGCGCGCCGGCGGTTCTTCCTGTTGCGTCAAGATGCCGCCTTCGATCCGGGCGTCGTAGACGTCGACCAGTTCATCGCGGTCCTGGGCGACCAGAGACTGCGCGGTGAAGAAGAAGATGTTTTTGCCTTCTTCGTCGGCGTCCCCGAACCAAGAAGGGCCCGCGCCTGCAGCGCCGCTCGAGATCAGATAAAGGCAGCCGCCGTTCTGAGCCTCCGATTCGCAGGACCCCTCACCCTCTGCCTCCCACTCATAGACATCGTTGACCCTGTTCTGGTCAGCGGCGACCAAGCGGTCAGCGGAATCGAAGACTACGCGGCGCCCGTCAGCGGAGAGATTGCGAGTCAGGAAGGAGTATTTACGCCCGAGTTCGTAACCGACCGGCGGAATGCTCTGCACCCCGCTTGGGCCCGCAGGAGCCTCCCCGGTCGGGTTGCACGAGATGCATGAGATTCCCTGGCCAGCGCGATAGAAAAAGAGCTCAGGGCAGGGGCCGGGGAACCGCTGCGTCCCCACGCATTCGCGGCCCTCGTTGTCATAGGAGGTCAGCCGACGGGACGAGGTGAAGAGCAGCGTCCGACCGTCGCCGGAGATGCGGGATGCGTTGGTGACGACGGCACCTTGGGCCTGGAGTTTGGAGGCTGGCGCCCAGTCGAGAGCTTCTTCTTTCCCCGTCCCCAGGCGGGCGATGTATTCGATCGCCATACCGTGCAGCCCGTAGAGGTTGGTTTCCCCCGTGGGCGCCTGGGAAGCCCCTTCGGCGAGCGCGCCGGGGGCGACAAAATAGGCGTCTTCGCCAGCAGGGCCACCGACCGCCAGCATCCCTTCCACCCGGGCGCCGTTTCTGTCGGTCGGGTCCGGAGTGAGGTCTCTGAGGTTGCCAGTTCCGAGGTCGTAACGGTAGAGGTCGTATCCCGGTCCGGCGGTGGAGTCGGCGGTGAGCCGCCCCTTGTCAAGGAAATAGACGAGGCGCCCATCGGCCGAGGCACCGACAAAGGCGGCTGGCGTTTCGGGATCGGGCATGCCTTCAGGCGCGGATATGCGCACCGTGCAGGCCTTTCCGTTCGTCGCGGCGAGGCATTCGGCCGGGTTCAGTTCCGCCGGGATGCCAAATGGGTTGACCCGCACGTAAAGCTGCCCGCTGCCCGCAGCGCTGAAGAAGACCCTCGTCCCGTCGGCCGAGATCGCATGGCTGGTCTGGGTGTAGTAGCGACCCAGGGCGCCGCCTGAACTGAGTTCTCCGAGCCAGTTGTAAGGGCCCCCCACTGCCCCTTCGCTCGGCACTTCGCCGTCGCCCAACACACCGGCGACCACCAACCTGTCCGTCCCGCGGTCATAGGCGTAGACGTTTTGCCTGCCTTCCAAGTCACCGGGAGCGAGGCCGCCACGCGCGCTTTCAAGCAGCGCCACTGCCCCCCCCTGAGAGGATCCAGCGTAGGTGAGGGTGGTGTTCTTGGTCTCGAGGGTGCTGACCAAGCTGGTCGCACCATCCGAGCTCTGCCGCCGCAAGAGGCTCGCCGTCCCGAAGGACTTGCTTGCGAAATCGTAAGTATCCCGGAGGTCTTCGGTCCAGCCGAGCACCGATGCCCGCGAGCCATACGAGGCGGGAGGGAGTAGACCCTGCGTCGACCAGCTCGCGCCATCGGGTGCGCGGGATGCCATGAAGGTCGGGAACTCCTGGGCGCCTTCCCCACCAGGGATGCCGGTGTTGGAGAAAAAGGTGACCCGATCACCCGCCAGAGAGGCCTGCACCGAGTTGATCCCGCCTTGGGCGCCGGCGCCGTTCTTGTCGGTTGGACTCGCCTGCTCGTAGGCGCGGCAGTCAGGCAGCATCGCCGAAGGGCCACTGCGGCGGGCTTCGTTCGGGCAGCCGCCGAAGCTAGGCGCCGGCGTTTGGGTAGCGAACGCGACCTCCTCCCCTTCCGTCGCCCCAGCGGTCCCCCCGCCCGTGCTCACGGCAACGATCCGCACACGGTAAGCGGTGCCGGGGGTGAGGCCCCCGATCACCTGGGAGACCGGAACCGACGTGCTCCCTTCTCCGATCGCGGCGGCGGCGGCGGGGACTTCGGTGGCAGCGGCCCAGCCGCCAGCTTCGAACTGAACCCGGGTCAGGTACTGGAAACTGTAGGTGGTCGCCGAGCCGCGTGGGTCGACCAAGCCCTGTAGGGTGGCGCCTTCGGCACCGATCCCGGCGACCGCGGTGCCGGTGATGGTCGGGCCGGCGGTCGTGAAGGGGATGTCTTCCCCGGGGTTGACGTGTCCTTCGCTTACCCCGACTAGCCGCTGGTGGTAGACGGTGCCGCCGCGCAGGCCGGTGATGTCGGCGTGCACATGCTCTTCACCGTTCCCGCTGAACGGGCCTTCCGGTCGGCACCCGACTTCGGGTGAGCCTTCGAAGCCGTGTTCCTTGAATTCTTCGTCGGTGGCGTACTGGAAGAGGCAGGTCGAGGGCGAGACTTCTTCCGGCTTCAAGGTCGCCTTCAGGGTCGCCGAGTGGTCGGTGACCCCTTCCGGAACTTCGGTCACCGGGGTCGGGACTTCCTCCGCCGGGCCGAAGATCTTCACCGTCCCTTCCTTCGCCGGCAGACCGTCGACCACGATCACTCGCCCCGTATCTTCATCCACCGCAATCCCTTCGGGTTTATGAAGCGCCCTGGGATGGGTCACTCCGAGCAGTTTCCCGGTGGCGGCTTCGTATTCGGTGAACTTGCCTTCGAGGTTGGCTTCGCTGAGTATCCCGCTCGTGAAGATGGTCCCTGCCGCGTTGTCGACCGCCACCCCGACGACCGGTGCCGGGTCGATCGGCGCACAGTTGGCCGGGACGCATTCGCCCGTTGCGGCGTCGAACTCGAAGAGGCCGTTGCCGAGGCCCCCTGCGGCATCCCGGGCTATATATATGTGGCCTGATGAATCAGCAGCGACGTTGCGAGTTCCGGAACCCACGGTACCCGCAGCCAGTTGCCTCAGGAACGTGCCCGTCGCCGTGAATACATCGATCGCTTCCGCTGCTATGTCCACGACAAACACATTGCCCGAGCCGTCGACGGTCACAGCTCTAGGACGGAAGCTGCCGGAATTCTCGACGGGCGGCAGGCCACCCAACTGCCCGGTGCCGTCTGGCGGGAGCGATGCCTCGGTGATTTCCAGTCCGGTTGCTTCTCCCGACGCGTTGAATTGCTGAACCCCTTCGTGTGGAACCACTTCTATGCTCGAGCTAGGGAGTTGCACCGTGTACACATAGCCAGCGTAGGAGCCACTGGAGTTGTCGGCCGCGACTCGAAAAGGCCCTTGTGCTCCCCCGGTGAGTTCCGGATTGCTGAGGTCGATTTGGCCACTCGCTTCGAAGTTGAAGGTGTTCCAGGCTCCTGGTCCGACCGGTGCAGTCACCACATAGAAGTGATGAGTAGCTTGGTTGATGGCGACACTGCTTGGAGTCCTCTGTCCTGGCAGCGTTTCGGTCACTTCTAGGGCATGCACTCTGGCGGCCTGGACGGGAGCTGCGGTGAGTGCCAGCATCACAAAGCTAGGCAGGATGATCATGGTCAGGAGACGCGCCGCCGACCACCGAGCCGGGCCGGGCCGAAGCTCTCCGGGCATGGACTCCAGCCGCTCCCATCGGTTGTTCACCGTCGCGGCCCTCGCGATCTCCATCAGCGCGATCTCCTCCCTGTCGAAAAAGCCGCCGGAACCCTGCCCTCGCGGCTAGCTCTCTACATCTCCCTGACTGATGCCACGGCACCCACATACCCGACAAGGATTAGCTGGTACCAAAGGCTGCCTGATCACATCACGTTTCGACGACGCTGTCAACTTGCTGCACCGAAAAAAGGGGGCCGCACGAGACGGCCCCCTTTTCGCTGCGTCGGCGTGCTGCCGAAACAGGGCTGTCTATTCGTCAGCCCCGAAGGCTTCGCCTTTGTGCGCGGTGCCCGCGAGGGTATTGTCGACCGCGCCCGAGAGCACGGCTGCTGCTTTACCCAGGGTCAGTGCGCCGCCCCCTGTCGTCTGCTGCGTTTCACCGAAGAGCAGGGTCTGCGGGGTCTGCAGCACCCCTGTCGCGACCGGTTCGAACCCGCCGGATCCGTTTGTTTTCACTGCTTCACCGGTCGCGGTGCCTTTCACAGGCGCGACGACTCCGGCGAACGGGCATTCCGCCCCCGTGAGTTCGATCGTGGCGAAGGTCGTTCCCGCGCCCGCCGGCTTGAACTTGTCGAAGACGGGGCCCGCGGCGTTGCTCGGGTCCATGATCACTTCGTCTTCGAGCGCTTCGGTCACGACCTTGTTGTTCGGCACCGAGCAGGTCGACGGGTCGACCGTCACGTTGGTGAATTCGAGCGTGCCCGTGCTGTGGTTTGTGCCGAAGTTTTCACCGTCGATCGTGCATTCGACGCCGGCGGCGCAGTGCACGTTTTCGGCTGTGAGCGTGATCGGCGCGCCTAGGACGGTGCTGTCCAGACGGAGCGTGGTCCCCGGGTGCTTGTTGATTTCAACTTTTTCGTGAGCGCTGGCGCCCAGGGCGTTGCCCGCGGTGCCGATTGTCCACTGTGCCTGCGCGGAGCCCGCCGCGACGGCGGCCACCGCCATGCAGGCGAACAGCGCGAGGGCGATCTTCCTGAATCGCATGTTTGACTTTCCTCTCTTTAGTTGTTGTAGCCGGCCATTTCGCTCCGGCTCGCGCTACGGTCCACCACAGGCGCCGATCGACCAAGAAAATGACGCGGATGTTTCATAGCTCCAGGGAGGGGGCCCATCTCGAGCGGCGACAGCGATCGCCAGCGCCGCGCGAGGCGGCCCTGACTTCTTAACCTGCATGCGTCACCGAGCAGGGGCGTGACCTATTCGTCAGCCCCGAACGCTTTACCTGCGTTCGCACCCGCGAGGGTGAAGTCGACCGCGCCCGAGAGGACCATTGCAGCTTTGCCCAGGGTCATCGCACCGCCCCCTGTCGCCTGCTGCGCTTCGCCGAAGCGCAGGGTCTGCGGGGTCTGCAGCACCCCTGTCGCGACCGGTTCGAACCCGCCGGATGCGCTTGTCCTGACCGCTTCACCGGCCATGCTCCCTTTGAGCGGCGCCACGACCCCGGCGAACGGACATTCCGCGCCCACGAGTTCGATCGTGGCGAAGGTCGTTCTTCCTGCCGCCGGGATGAACTTGTCGAAGACGGGGCCCGCGGCGTTGCTCGGGTCCATGATCACGTTGTCTTCGATGGGTTCTGTCACCATCTTCCCACCCGATATCGAGCAGGTCGACGGGTCGACAGTTACGTTGGTGAATTCGAGCGTGCCCGTGCTGTGGTTTGTGCCGAAGTTTTCACCGTCGATCGTGCATTCGACGCCGGCCGCGCAGTGCACGTTTTCGGCTGTGAGCGTGATCGGCGCGCCGAGGATGGTGGCGTCAAGGCGGAGCGTGGTCCCCGGGTGCTTGCTGACTTCGACTTTTTCGTGAGCGCTGGCGCCCAGGGCGTTGCCCGGGGTGCCGATTGTCCATTGCGCCTGGGCGGAGCCCGCCGCGACGGCGGCCAGCGCCATGCATGCGAACAGCGCGAGGGCGATCTTCCTGAATCGCATTGTTGTCTCCTCTCGATTCGATTGGGTTGGCCTTAAGGACGGCCGCGACCCACGTCGTCGAGAGACGTTCAACCCGACCGGGTTGCTAGTCAAAGGACCTGCATGTATGTTTTTCAACCGTGACACCGGTATCCTGAGGCAGTCCCGACGTGCGATCAACCTCTGGATATAGACGGGGTAGGTGCTCGCGAGTTCGCGGCAGTTGAGCTGACAGGTCGGATGGTCCTCACGGAAGGGTCGGAACCGGTGTAGCTGGAGCATCTTCCTGGCAGGGCACCTCTTCACACAGAATCCATCGAAGGCGAAGTGACCATGGACCCGAAGAATGCCGCGGGCCCCCTCTTCGACAAGGTCGTCCCGGTGGCAGGCGGAACGACCTTCGCCACGATCGAACTCCCGAGGACGGAATGCCCGTTCGCCGGGGTCGTGACGCCGCTCAAGGGGAGCATGACTCTTTCTTCCGCCCGGCACCGAGCAGGTGGGCGGATCGTTCACTTCTCACCTCTGGCCGCCCTGGCAGCCTCGGTGATAGCGACTTGTCAGGAATCTGGCCAGCGGATTTCCAGACTCCGCCAGCGTGGCAGGCAGGCGAGCAGGGGTGGGCGCAGCGGGCTGGCACCCACCCCCGGACTGAGCGTGCAGCCGGTTAGCCGCCGGTGACGGCCCAGCTGCCGATGCCCTGGGCCGCAGTGGTCGCACCTTCAAAGAAGATGAACGCGCCGGACTTGCCGGTTCCTTCTGCGGTGTTGCCGGTATTCCAGATGCCGCCGAAAGTGGCGTGTGCCACGGGTTCGGTCGGGTAGACACAAAGCTGTCCTTCGGCTGCCGTTGGATTGGCCGCACTACCCCCGGGGCAGGCTGGATTGGTAGTACCGCCCGGGACGAAATGGACGTTGCTTCCAGACAGAGCTGCGCTCAGAGGCACCGAGAAGGAGATCGGAACGTAGACTTCCCCGCTCGTCGATGCGCCGCTGAACGACCAGGCACCCGTCTCGGTCGCACCTTTCGGGAGGCCGCCAGCAACCCAAGGCGAGCCGTTGCAAATTTCCTGCGGCGGTTCACCCGATTCTTCAACTTCGACGGATGCGCCGCCGCGCCCTCCACAAGCGGTAGCGCCCGTGTTTATCGGAAGGACTTCCACGCTCTTCCCATTTGCACCTGGGGTGCCGGGCGCTCCGCCGGGACCCTGCGGTCCGGCTGGACCTTGCGGACCAGTGGCGCCTTGCGCCCCGGCATCGCCCTTCGCGCCCGTCGCTCCAGCCGGACCGACTGGGCCTGCGGGACCGGGCTTACCCTGTTTGGCGTACTTCTTCGCTTCGGTCTTGGCGATCTTCTTGACTTCCTTCTTCTGCTTGCCTGAAAGACCCCCGCCGGCCGCGTAGGCGCCGCCAGCGAGCGCGGCGATAAGCGCCACGATGGCGACCACGAGACCGGCGGTGCCGAACTTGCTTTGGAATCTGTCCAACATCAGGTTTTCTCCTTATGCACCGGCCGGAGTTGAGGGGCCGGCCAAATCGATCGATTGAAGTGCGAGCTCGGCGATGTCCGCGGCAGACCCGGGGGTGACCTGTGGTCCCCCAGATTCCGGGCTACAGCGGTCCCCATCGGCGCTCTCCCTTCCCTGTTTTCCCCGACGCGCCGGCCCTAGATCCAACTCCCCGACCCGACGCGCCTTGTTTACTTCTCAACTCCCAGACTAGTAGATGAGTACCCCGGGCGGATAGGCCTGTACCCAAGGGCGGACTATCCCACTGCGAGGCGCGTGGGACATCGACTCCGCTTCAGGCGCCAGCTGACACCGCGATTCGTCCGGCAGAAGGCTCGCCAATCCGTGGCCCCCGCATCGGAGCGAGGAAGAAATGAGCGTTTGTCTCGGCCTGCTCCGCGAGCACCTCAGTCCGGCCGAGTTCCGTAGCCCGCGCGAAAGCGCTCCACAGGGAAGCCATCGACGCCTTCGTGAAGAGGGCCGAAGGCCGCTCGCGAGCCGGGACGGACGAACGCCATGTCGCCGCCAGCTCGTCGATCAGGGCCTCCCTGCGTGTGAGGCCGTCGGCACCAGGGGCAAGGATGCCACTGAAGACCAGGCCTGCGACCTTCGGGGTGGACGCAAGGCGCGCGGACAACGAGGCAAACTGCTCGAACGAGGCCTGCCTCCATGAACGGACACGGTCGGGTGTTCGAGAGGAGAAACCCGAAAAGAGACCCCTGGCGGTCCGATCCACGGCGAGCAGATACGCCTCATCGAGGTTCCCGAAGTAGCGCTTGAACCGAGTCGCCGGGATTCCGGCCATCCGGCTCGCCCGAGCCACGGATAGCTTCCAGTAACCATCGCCACACGACAACTTGAGCACAGCGTTGACGAACAGATCTGTCTCGCCCTCTCGAGGCGGCCGCCGCACGAGGGTGCGGAGCTCCGTCGGAAGCATCGCGGCATGGGACGAGGTCGGGACGTGGCAGCCTGGATCCCGCTCGGCCAGACATGTCTGCGCCCAACGAACGAGGGTGGTTGTCGTGTCGGGAGAGATCAACCGCGGCGCCGCCGCGAGCAGTTGACGGGCGCCGTGCAGCAGTCCGGCGACCACCCAGGCAACCGCGAGCGGTGAGACCTGCCGCTCACGCCGGTCGAGGGCCTCACGCAGCTCGGCCTCGAGCAATGTCTCTTGGGTCCGGATCGAACCGATGGCCGCAGGTCCTCCGTCGAAGACGTCGACCAGAATCAACCGAGCCACCTTGGGATCCTCGAGGAGCGCATGCAGAAGCGCTCGCAGGACAAGCTCGTCCTGCCACCGACTGCAACTGAACGAGGTGCGCGTCGCCGCAATCCTCTCGCGCACCCGGTCCATCTGCGACGCGTACGCGCTGACCAAACACTCGTCGGTTCCATCGAACAGCGAATAGAACGTCGCGGTCGAAACGCCCGCCAGCTTCGTCAGCCTGCGCACCGTCGCCGCCTGCCGCCCGCCCGATGAGATGAGATCAACCATCGCTCGATGGAGTCGATCCCGCTGGTCTGATTCGACTGCTTTCGGCGCCTTCCCCGGACCGGGTTTGAGGCGACGGTAGGCGACTGACGAATCTCTTTCCGTGCTTGCCCGCGCCGCCGTTGGTAGATCGAACAAAGGCTCCCTCCCATTCCAGCCGACCAATGCCCTGGGTTTTTAGCACAGAGGAACTGAGCAATCAAGGACCTGTGGAGTATCAGCCCTGGAACGTCGCGGCCGCCAGGCCCACCTCCTCCGATGCCCGGGTGGCCTGCTTGCGCAGAGCCAGCGGATCGAACCCCGGCTTCGCCGAGAGGCTGTCAGGAAGCGCGTAAACAGAGAAGATGTAGGTTTCTGCCGCGGATCCCGCGGGACAAAGCGAATAGCCGTTCTGACCGGCGCCGTTGCGGCCCAGGACCGCGCCATTCGGCACCTCGCCCGGCTTCAGTTCCGACAGATTCGGATCGACCCCGGCGAGGGCCCAGTCGAAGTAGAGCTTGCCATCGACCGGCTTGACGCTCATCGCGAAGATCGCCAGTTCGGCGGTTCCGGGTGGGACGTTTTGCCAGGAGATCGCCGGAGAGGTGTTCTTGCCATTGCAGGTGTTCGCGGTCGTGAGCCCGTCGGGGATCGTCACCTTGATGTCCGCGGTAGGGACTCTTTCCTGCTGGGCCTTGGTAGGCCCGGATTCCGGCTTACCGGTCGGCAGCTCAAGCGGCGGGTGCTTCTTTTCATATTTGCCTGGGCTCCTGCCCGGCGCAGATTTGTCACCTGGCGCAGCTGCCTTACTCGCGCTTCCTTCGCCGGTCTTCGTCGCGGTCGCGTCGGAGCTGCCTCCATCGGCAGGCTGCGACGCGGCGCTCGAGGGCGCCGTTGCGGACCCGCCGCCCGTAGTCCCGGGTGCGGAGGAGGAACCCCCTCCGCACCCGGAGACCGCAAGGGCAATGGAAGCCGCCGCGGCGGCTATTCCACCGAGAGTGATTCTTCCCGGTGCCATTCAAATGCTTCCGTAGGGAAGACGCCATTCCATTCGATCGGCGTGCTGCCGACTTTGAGTTTGGCGCCCGTCGCCGAGAACGTCGACGCGTTGAACGTCGCGCTTTCGGTTTCGTTGCTGAGCAACCCACCGGCGGTTCCCCTGACCGGCACTTCGACTTCTCCGAGAGCACATTCCGCCCCCCCGTAGAGAATGCCCACTTCGATGCCTTCGACGAACAGGTACGGTTTTTCCGCGACCGTCATCAGGTGCGTCGGCCACGGGAGAGCCTTCGCTTCGATCGCTTCCACCGTGCATGCCGGGGTGTTGGTGTGACATTCGAACAGCGGGAGTTCGTCGATTTTTCCTTTGCCGGCCCCACCGCTGTTTTCGATCTGCATGTTGTAGAGGAAGTGATCACACGTCGTGGTCATCCCGGGGATGGTCATGCTGCTGCTGATCGCAGCTCCGAGGATGTCTTCTTTCCCAGTGAGTGCCGTACCGGCGAAGTTCCACTGAGGTGCCGCGCTGGCACTTGCCGTAAACACCGAACCTAGGGCAAGCGTGGCGAGCACGGCCGCCAGGATCACTCCAATCGTCTTGGTTCTCATGATCTAGATCTCCTTGTCGACTCGCCAGCTCAGTGGGAGTTGACCGCCGCTACCGTGGCGAGGTCGTTCGTGGTTTCCAGGACGGCCTTGTTATGACCGGCCGCGGTGGGCAGCCCGATCTGGGCGTCGATGATCGGGTTGACGAGGAAGGAGAGGATTCCGCCGCACCCGCTCGCCTTCGGAGCCGACCAGTTGTTTTCGACCAGCTTGGCGTTGTTGATCTGCACGAGCGCACCGCCTTCCTTGAATTCGGCTTCACCGCCGAATCCAGCGATCGCTTCGATGCCCGCCGGCGGGCTGGTTACCCCGGTGGTCAAGTTCCAGATCAGCGGTGCGCTGCTGGAACCCACATAGCAATTCTTCCCCAGGAACGGATTTTCCAGATGAACCTTGACGGGGAGCTTCAGCGCCGTACCTTCTTCGAAGGCCAGATTGATTTCGTTGAGCTGGACTTCGTTGGCCGGCTTTGCCAATTCCAGCGTCGCGTTGACACCGGTGAGGCTGTTTTCGAAGAAGAAGGCTGACAGCCGCTTGACCAGCCACGGCGAATCTTCCGGTGGCACGATCCCGAGCAGACCACCCGGCACCGGCTCCGGCGTCTTCGATAGCGTTTCGCCGTTGGTCGCGGCGAACATCGTCCGCACTCCCGCGGTCGGACTTGACAGGCCACCCTGGAGAGTGACCGGGTTGACGATCGGAACTTTCTTGTTGCCGAGCACCACTTCGCCGCCTTCGGTCAGCGAGTAGATGCACTTGACCACTCCGGTTTGCGTAGTCGGGCAATAGTTGAACTTCGCCCATTCCCCGGTGTGTGCCGATGCGCTGGCTGCCTGCAGCCCCGCGAGCGCCGTTATACACAGCAGCGCCGCGAGCCATCTGGCGCCTGATTTCACATTCATGACTTTCTCCCAACTCCCCTGCACTTCCCCACCAGCGCGTCGGCAGGTCCGTTGCGTGTTTACGGCCGCGCAGACTCGATAGCTCTTCCCCCGTCTCGCACGGCCCCCTGTTCGCCGGACTCTCGTACAGGGACCCCCGATCCGTCAACTGTTTGTGATTGCTGTTTTCTATCTGTTCGCTATGGACTCGTCGAACTCCGCGCGGATCGCCCGGCCCGCCGGGCGGGCGCCGGTCATCGGAGCCAAGAGCACAAATGCCATCTCCGCGATCGCCTCGTCGATACGGCGTCCCCTTCCGGAAAGAACCTCGCACTGGGTCAGGCTCCAGATCGCCGCCACCGACGCCTCGGCGGCGAACGGACCCGGTCGACGCTCCACCGGAGCCGTTCGGCGCAGGCGTTCGCTCCAGTAGTTGACGATCTGCTCGCTCTTGACGAGTCCTTCCGGACCGGGCGCCAAGATCTCGAGGAAGGCGAGGCGGGCGAAACCTGGGTCTCGGGCGACGCCCGCGCAAAGGGACGACAGGATCCGGACCAGCGCCCGTTCCCAGCTGCTCGCGGCTCGCTTGGCCTCCGATTCCGCGCCCCGCACGGCTGCCTTCGTTCGCGTCTCGACCGCCTCCAGGAAGCACTCGGCGACCCCGCCGAAATTCGCGTCGAAGCTACGGCGCGAAACTCCGGCCTCGCGTCGGATCCTGGGCACGGTCAAGCTGTCGTAGCCCTCGGCAGCGGAAAGCTTCGCCGCCGCCGTCAGCAGGAAGCCGCGCTCCTCGCCGACCGGCTCGCGGCCCGGCGGGCGAAAGGCCGCCATTGCTCGGAACCGGTCGATCACCGGCAATCGTTCGACCTGACTGTCCCGCAATGCCAGCATCCAATCGACAAATTCATCCGCTACCCCGTCAAGGGCCGTCGGTCGGCTCCGAAGGCGTGAACGGGCGATCCATATCGCCGCGCCCGCAATGGCTCGCACCACGCGCGGAGGCGGGACCACGGGATTCGGTTCAATCGAGAACCCCTCTCTGATCAAACGCTCGAAGGCGGTTACGGCTCCGAGCGATTCCTTGCGGGCCGCCGGCCCGGCCAACTGGGACTCGACGAGCACAAGCCTCGCCGCGTCCGGGTTCTCGGCCAGCGACGCGAGGAGGGCGCGAGCGCACGCCCGGACCTCGGCCTCGCCGGCGGGAGGCATCTCGATCGCGCCCGCCAGCAGGTTGTGAACGATGCGTGAGTAGGTGGCGCCGAAGCAAGCTTCTGCATTGGCGAAGCATTCGTAGAAGGCGCGCGTCGAAACCCCGGCCCGCGCGGTGAGGCCTCTCACGGTCACGTTACGAACGCCTTGGTCCGCAGCCAATTCGAGCATCGCGCCACAGAGACGCGCGCGCTGGTGCGCGAGGACTTGCTCGGAAGAGAGCCCAGGGCCGGGCTGCAGCTTCTTGTACAACTCATCATCGTCGTGCCTTCGGGTGCCGACGACTAAGAGCTGCGTGGACTTTTGAGATCTCCAGGCTTCTGGTCGCGCCATCCCCGACCCCACCACAAAGGAAGACCTTATCGTTCTTGGTTATCTATGTATACGTACCGAGCGATCTAGGCATGGGTACCGTGCGCGCAATCCCTCTTTGCTATTGACTTCGGCAATTAATCGACTTAGCCTGTGCATCTTGGTGGAAGGCGGCGGGAAAGACTCAGGGATGGTGACGCTGGTGACGCTCGGCCCTGCCGGGACCTGCCACGAGCGCGCGACCCAGGCCTACATGGACTTCCAAGGGGTCCACGACTTCGCCATCGACTTCATCGAAGATTTCTTCGATGGCTTGGAGAGGATCCGAGGGCGCGAGGGAGCGTTCCTCATCCAATGCAGCGCGCATCCGCTCGTGCACAAGGTCACCGAGCGGTACTGGGACGAGATCTTCGTCGTGGATACGTTCGTCTATCCCACGAAAGCCTTGGCAGTGCTCAGTCGGCGCGAGGTGGCAAGGCCCAAGTCCCTTGGCCTTGTCCCCGCGACCGCCGGCTATATCGACGAAACCAGATGGGAGGAGATCGTCGATGTGGTGTCCAAGCCGATCGTCGCACGTGAGCTCCTCGAGGGGCGCTACGAAGCGGGTCTGACGCACCTCGAATACGCGGAGCAGCATCCCGAGCAGCTTCGTGTCGAGCAGGAAATCGGCGAAATCGACACCACGTGGGTCGTCTATGGGACTCGCAAGCGGTTCCGGGGAGACCTCATCGGAATCCCCTCGCCGGAACTCTTCGGGAGCGGTTCGGATGTGTAGACGACCGAACCCGACGTCCAGGCGCGCCTGGGGCTGGCTCATCTTGGTGATCGTCTGCCTCGCTGCAATCGTGTCCGGTTGCGGTGGCGGATCGTCGTCATCGTCAAACACCGCCTCGCAATCCGGCAACGGGGAAGCCAGCGCCGAATTCCTCAAACCGAAGGGGAAGAACACGATCGCGAAGTTCGGAGAAGAAGCGTCGGAGGAAGAGCGCGAAACCGCGAACACGGTCGTGGTGGAAAGCCTGGAGGCAAGGCAGGACGCCGACTTCGCCACCCAGTGCCAGACCCTCAACATGCACGCGATCAAGGAAATCCCGAACGCAAAGGATCACCAAGGCTGCCCGGCCGCGCTGAAGAAGCTCGCCGAACCGCTCTCCGGCAGCAAGGAAATCCGCAAAGACACCCTTTCCGGGTCGATCGCCGTCCTCCGCATCAAGGGGGACCGCGGTTACGCCCTTTACCACGGCAACGACGGTAAGGACTACGCACTGCCGCTGGCAAAGGAAGACGGTCAGTGGAGGGTCAGCGCCCTCGTGACCACTGAACTCTGATCGACTGTCCGCGACTCCAGACCCTAACCGCCTCAGTAGCCGGATTCGCCAGCGGGTGGGGCTTCGGTCATCCCGCCGTTGTCGTCCCCGGGCTCGTTGCCGCGGCCGCCGTGGTCGTCGCCTTTGCCGTGATGGTGGTGGCGGCCGTGGTGATGGTGCTTGCCGTGGTGGCCCTTGCCTTGGTGCTCTTGGTGGTGGGCGGGCGGGTCGTCGGCGCCGTTGGCGGCCAGGGCCGCGCCGGTGCCGCCGAACGCCAGGGCAAGGGCGGCGCCGGTTGCTGCTGCGGTTCGCTTGAGCATGTTTTTCTCCTCTGTTGGACGAGCTGGTCGCGGATGGGGTCCGCTTTGGTGCCGATATACGGAGCCTGCCCTGGGCGGGTTCAGACCGCTTGGCGGGAGGGGTCCGTCAGGGGCGGCCGGCGAGGGAGCCGATCTCGCGCGTGGTCCGGCCGATGATCTCGTAGTAGCCGGCCAGGAGATTGCGGAGGAAGGC
The DNA here is from genome assembly GCA_937907435.1 of uncultured Actinomycetes bacterium. Taxonomy (GTDB): domain Bacteria; phylum Actinomycetota; class Thermoleophilia; order Solirubrobacterales; family 70-9; genus VAYN01. The sequence goes on along the minus strand of CALCIA010000350.1, from coordinate 2,670 downwards.
TGCCTGGAGGGCGGGCTCGCGGTCGCCGATCTCCTCGAAGGCCTCGAGGGTGAAGGCGAGGCATTCGCCGTCGGTCTCCGCGCGGGCGGAGACCGGGCGGGCGGTGGAGTCGACGAAGGCGAACTCGCCGAAGGAGAGGCCCGGCGTCAGGGTGGCGAGGCGACGGCGCGAGCTGCCGATCTCCAGCTCGAGGGTCACCTCGCCATCGAGGAGCAAGTAGGCCGCGTCGGCGGGGTCGTCGACGGCGAAGATCGCGTCCCCGGCTGCGAAGCGGAGGGGGACGAGAACCTCCTCTAGCTTCGCCAGCTGTGCCGGGGTGAGTCCGCCCGCGAGTCGATGCTCGGCCAGGCTGACCCGCGGCGGCCGGGAGGGCTCGGTTCCATGGCCGGCGAGCAGGCGCTCCTCGCACCACTCGGTCGCCCGGTCGAGGTCGGGGAAGAGCTCGAGGCCGTCGGTGTCGAGGCCGTCGAGGAGGTCGCCGTGGGGCGGCGCGACGATCACCAAGGTGCCGCCGTCCTCCGCCATCGACTGGGCCAGGCCGAGGAGGAGGCGGCCGGCGCCGAGGTCGAGCTCGGTCACCTCGGTCAGGTCGAGGATCTCGATGTCGATCTCGGCCGAGCGTTCGACGATCGCGCGGACGATGGTCTCCATGGCCGCGAAGACGAGGTCGCCATGGAGGATCTGGACGACGCCGCGGGATCCCAGCTCGGCCAGTGCCGCCGACTGGGCGGCGGGGCGACGGCGGCGCGAGGGGACGTCGGCGACGGCATAGGTGCGGCGCACCGCCGAGCGCGAAGAGCGCGCGACGTGGAGGAGGTTGAGGTTCAGATCGGTCGAGATCTGCCGGCAGACCTCCACTCCGCGGACGCTGTTGCCGTGGCGGTCGAGCGGCGGTGAGAAAACGGCGATGCCGAGCTGGCCGGGCAGGACGGCGAGGACCCCGCCGCCGACGCCACTCTTCGCGGGCATGCCGACATCGACCACCCACTCGCCGGCCGAGTCGTACATCCCGCAGGTCGTCATCACGCTCAGCACCCGGTCGACGATGGCGCGTCCCAAGATGCGCTCGCCGCTCAGCGGGTTGACGCCACCGTTCGCCAGCGTCGCCGCCATCCGGCTCAGGTCGCGGCAGTCGACGCTCACCGAGCACTGGCGGAAGTAGAGGTCGAGGGCCTCCTCGGGGTCGTCCTCGAGCACGCCGAAGGCGCGCAGCATGTGCCCGATCGCGCGGTTGCGGTGGCCGGTGTCGCGCTCCGATTCGTAGACCTCGGCGTCGACGGCGAGCGAGCGCCCGGCGAAGCGCCCGTAGAAATCGACGACCCGCCGCTCCCGCTCTGCCGCCGTCTCACCGGCGACCAGCGAGGTCGAGGTGATGGCCCCGGCGTTGATCATAGGGTTGAGCGGCCGACCGCTCCCGGGCGCCAGGCTGATCGAGTTGAACGCCTCGCCGCTGGGCTCGACGCCGACCTTCGCGTCGACGGCATCGAAGCCGCGATCGCGGAGCGCCAGTCCATAGGTGAGTGGCTTGGAGATGGACTGGATCGTGAAGCGGGAGCGCGAGTCGCCGACCTCGTAGCAGTGGCCTTCGGTCGTCGTGATCGCGATCCCGAACGATTCCGGGTCGGCGAGCGCGAGCGGCGAGATGTAGTCGGCCACCGCGCCCGTGCCGTCGGCCAGCCACGTCTCGTGGAGGCGGGCCAGGTAGGCGTCGATCGGCGAGGTGGCCATCTGGGGCGCCAGGCTAGTTAATCTGGCCCGATGGGACCACAGGAGAAGAAGCCGACCAACTGGCGCGCCTGGATCGTCGGGGTGTTGATCGTGCTGGTGGTGGTCGTGTGCCTGCAGAACAGCCAGAGCACGGAGATCGAAGTACTGTTCGCCAGCTTCGAAGCGCCACTGATCATCGTCCTCGCGGTCTTCGTCCTGATCGGGATGCTGATCGGCTACATCGGGCCGGTCTGGCGACGGCACCGGCGCGAAGAGCGGCGCGCGGGGCAGGATCTGGAGAAGCGCTAGCGCCGGTCGCTTGCGAGGCGGTCGCGAAGCGCCATCAGGGCGATCAGCGTGGAGGCGTCGCGGATTCGCGGCAGCGCCTCGTCGAGCTCGGTGACGGGCAGGCGGACGATGTCGATCGCCTCGTCGGCGTCGCGCTCGCCGCTTGCCGGGGAGAGGTCGGTGGCGATGAAGATGGTGACGAGCTCGGAGATGTAGCCGGGGCTCGGGTAGATCTTGGCCAGCTCGGTCCACTCGGCGGCGGCCAGCTCCGCCTCCTCGGCGAGCTCGCGGCGGGCGCACTCGAGCTCGGTCTCCCCGTCGCGGTCGAGCGTGCCGGCGGGGATCTCGAGCAGGGCGTCCTCTTCGACCGCCTCGCGGGGCTGGGCGACGAGGTAGACGAACTCGTCGTCGTGGGCGAGGATCGCGACCGAGCCAGGGTGGTCGATGACTTGGCGCTCGACCTCGGTGCCGTCGACGCGCCGATAACGGCGGATCTCCACGTCGACGCCGTAGCCCTCGTAGGCGACTTTGCTCTCGAGCAGCTCCACCGACACGCCAGCCTAGACAAGTGGTTCCGCGAGCGATATGCCCCAGGCACGGTGCCGGGCCCCGCAAGCTGGCGCCCGGGAAGGGGACGCGCCCCTCTCGCCACGGCCCGGGCAGGCTGTGGCCGTG
>CALCIA010000349.1 GCA_937907435.1 uncultured Actinomycetes bacterium | reverse complement strand
CCCTCTCGCCACGGCCACAGCCTGCCCGGGCCGTGGCGAGAGGGGCGCGTCCGTTTCCCGGGCGCCAGCTTGCGGGGCCTGGACCCTCCCGGGCGACAGCTTGCGGGGCCCCGTCCCTTCTCGGGCGCGCGCCCCGGGGGTGCGGTCGCGGGCGTCCGACCCCTATCTCAGCGGAGCCAGAAGCCGAGGACCGCGCCGAGCCAGCCGGCGGCCATTCGGGCGCTTGACTGATCCCCGACGCCGAGGAGGACGATTGCGAAGCCGGCGACCGAGAAGATCGCCGAGACGCAGAGTCGAGCCCAGAACTCAGGCTTCGCTCGTTCGATGCGAGGCATTCGATCTTCCCTGCTTTCGGATTGCCTTTTCTAGCCTGCGTTTGCGCCACCGGAAGCGTTCGTAGCGGAGCACGCTGATCGTCCAGCGGATCTGGTTGCCGACGATGTGGTCGTAGGTCGGTCCGGGTGGCGGCTCGGGCACCGGCTCGAGCTCTCTGAGTCGCTGCGTTGCTGCGGTGGCGTCCATGGGTTGACGGTAGCGCGGATCCCGCTTGTCATCCCGAAAATTTGCACTTTTGGCACACCTGATCTGACTTGGGTGGCGGTGGTGGGTAGGATCGCGGGCCGTGGGGCAGGGGGTAGATGAGATCGCGTTCGCGGGGCTGGCTCGGCAGGCCGCGATGGTGCGTGCCGGGGAGGTCAGTCCCACCGAGCTGGTCGGGCAGTCGCTGGAACGCATCGACCGGCTCGACCCGCAACTGAACGCGTTCCGCAAGGTCTTCGCCGAGAAGGCGATGCTCGAAGCCGAGCAGGCCGAGGCGCGGCGCGGGGCGGGGGACGACCGACCGCTGCTCGGGGTGCCGATCGCGATCAAGGACGAAATCGACGTCGCCGGCGAGATCAACACGCACGGCACCGACGCCTTCGAGGTGCCAGCCAAGGCGGACTCCGAGGTGGTGCGCCGGCTGCGCGAGGCGGGCGCGATCATCGTCGGCCTCACCCTGCTGCCGGAGCTGGCGATCTGCGGCTTCACCGAGTCGGCCACCTACGGCGTCACCCGCAACCCTTGGAACCCGCAGCGCACGCCCGGCGGCTCGAGCGGCGGCTCGGGCTCGGCGGTCGCCGCGGGCATGGTGCCGATCGCCTCGGCCGGGGACGGCGCCGGCTCGATCCGCATCCCCGCCGCCTGCAACGGTCTCTTCGGCCTGAAGCCGAGCCGCGGCCGCGTCTCGATGGCCCCGCACAAGGAAGGCTGGCGCGGGCTGGCGGTCGAAGGCTGCCTCAGCCGCTCGGTGCTCGACACGGCGCTGTGGCTCGACGTCGTCTCCGGTGGCTCGACCGAGGACGAAGCGCCGGCGCCGCCCGCCAAGCCCTTCGTCGAGTCGGTCAAGGACTCGCCGGGCAAGCTGCGCATCGGCTGGTCGACCCTGGCGCCGCGCGCGCTGGCGCCGCCCAACGTCTCCGACGAGGTCAAGCAGACGACCGCCGACGCCGCCGCCTTCCTCGCCACGCTCGGCCACGACGTCGCCCCGCGCGACCCCGACTGGGGCCGGGTCGGCGACACGATCACCGCGCGCTTTCTCAAGGGAGTCGCGGAAACCGTGGAAGAAGTGCCACGGCCGGAGCGCCTCGAACGGCGCACGCGCGGCTTCGGCAGGCTCGGCAACCTCCTGCCCGACTCGCTGTACGAGAAGGCGATGGCCAACCGCCCCGCCGAGATCGCCCGCATCAACGCCATCTTCGACGACGTCGACGTGCTGGTGATGCCGGTGATGGGCGGCACGGCGCTGCCGATCCGCCGCTGGCAGGGCCGCAGCGCCCTCTACACGGTCCTCGGGATGAGCCGCTTCTATCCCTACTGCGTGCCCTGGAACCACACCGGCAACCCGGCGATGTCGATCCCCTTCGGGCTCGGCGCCGACGGCATGCCGCTGGCGATCCAGATCATCGGCCGCCCCGAAAGCGAGCCGCTCCTGATCTCCCTCGCCGCCCAGATCGAGGCCGAGCGCCCCTGGGCCGACCTCCGCCCGCCGGTCTCCTAGCGAGCCGGCGCGCTCAGGTCGCCTCGGGCCAGTTGGCCACCGAGGCGGCGAAGTCGGGCGGCGTCAGCACGACGAGCATCCGCGCCTCGCTCTCGCCGGGGTTCTCGAGCCGCACGTGGAGGCCGGCCGGGATCGTCGCCACGGACCCGGGCTCGAGCTCGGTGACGGCGCCGCCCTTCGACTCCACGAGCCGCAGCTTGCCCTCCTGCGGAAGCAGCAGCGTGGCCGAATTGCCGTGCGCGTGCTCGGGCATCACCGCCCCCGCCGGCACGGTCACGTCGACAACCCCGACCCCGACCTCCTGATCGGCGCCGACCACCACCTCCGCGATCGGCCCACCGGCGACCGCCTGGCGTCGCGGACCCTGTCCCAACTCCCACCGTTGCACGGTCATGTCGCATCATCCCCTCGCGTCGGAGCCTTTTTCACATTGATAGTGGAGAAAAGTTTAGGGCAGCTGACGCCGGCTGGGTGCGGGGGCTGGCGGCCGTCGGGGCGGGGGTCCGGGGTGCTGCCGGCCGTCCGAGGGGGGTCCTGGGCTCCTCATGGGGGTCCTGGCAGGCTGTGGACCCCCATGAGGAGCCCAGGACGTGAGGCGTGCGTGGGAGAGGCGTCACAGGGACGTGAGGAAGTCGGACTTACGTGACGATCC
>CALCIA010000348.1 GCA_937907435.1 uncultured Actinomycetes bacterium | reverse complement strand
GCTGGCCGCCGAACTGCGCCTTGCCGCCCAGCGGCTGCTGGGTGACGAGCGAGTAGGGACCGGTGCTCCGGGCGTGGATCTTGTCGTCCACCAGGTGCAGGAGCTTCAGGATGTACATGTAGCCGACCGTGACCTTGCCCTCGTAGGGCTCGCCGGTGCGGCCGTTGTAGAGCTGCGCGGTGCCCGAGGCCTTCGCGCCCTCGCGGCCGTGGGCGTCGACCCCGAGGTCGATGCCGCGGTCTTCGTTCTCTTTCTGCCAGTGGACCAGCGCCTCGTCGACGTCCTCGACGGTGGCCCCGTCGAAGACCTGCGTCGCGACGTAGACCCGGCCGTCGCCCTCGTCGGAGTGGGCCTGCTTGTAGGCCTCCGAGCCGTCGTCGTACCAGCCGTTCGCCGCGACCCACCCGAGGTGGGTCTCGAGGATCTGGCCGATGTTCATCCGGCTCGGCACGCCGAGCGGGTTGAGGATGACGTCGACGGGGGTGCCGTCGGCCAGGTGAGGCATGTCCTCCTCGGGCACGATCTTCGAGATCACACCCTTGTTCCCGTGGCGGCCGGCGAGCTTGTCGCCCTCGGAGATCTTGCGCTTGGTCGCGACGAAGACGCGGACCAGGTCGTTGACCCCCGGGGGCAGGTCGTCGCCCTCGTCGCGGCTGAAGGTGAGGACGTCGATGACGACGCCACCCTCGCCGTGCGGCACTTTCAGCGAGGTGTCACGGACCTCGCGCGCCTTCTCCTTGAAGATCGCGCGGATCAGCTTCTCCTCGGCGGTCAGCTCGGTCTCGCCCTTCGGCGTGACCTTGCCGACCAGCAGGTCACCTGACACGACGTCGGCGCCGACGCGGACGATGCCGCGCTCGTCGAGGTTGCGCAGGCTCTCCTCGGAGCGGTTCGGGATGTCGCGGGTGATCTCCTCGTCGCCGAGCTTGGTCGTGCGGGCGTCGATCTCGTACTCCTCGATGTGGATCGAGGTGAGTTCGTCTTCCTTGACCAGGCGCTCCGACAGGATGATCGCGTCCTCGAAGTTGTAGCCCTCCCAGGACATGAAGGCGACCAGGCAGTTCTTGCCCAGCGCGATCTCGCCGCCACCGGACGCCGAGCCGTCGGCGAGCACGTCGCCGGTCTTGACTTTCTGTCCGGCCTTGACGATCGGGCGCTGGTGGATCAGCGTCCCCTGGTTCGACCGCATGAACTTGTTCAGGCGGTGATCGTCCTTGCCTTCGGCGTGGGTGACCTCGATGCGGTTGGCGTCGACGTAGGAGATCTCGCCGTCGTGCTTGGCGATGACCACGTCACCGGAGTCGATCGCGCAGCGCCGCTCCATCCCGGTGCCGATCAGCGGCGGGTCCGGTTTGAGCAGCGGCACGGCCTGACGCTGCATGTTCGAGCCCATCAGGGCGCGGTTTGCGTCGTCGTGCTCGAGGAACGGGATCAGCGAGGTCGCCACCGACCAGATCTGGGACGGCGACACGTCCATCAGGTCGACTTCTTTAGGAGACGCGGTCGCGTACTCCTGCTCGCCGGCGCGGACCAGGACCTGCGGGCCCTTGAGCTTGCCGGTCGCCTTGTCGAACTCGGAGTTCGCCTGGGCGATGATCTTGTCCTCCTCCTGGGTCGCGTCGTAGCGGACGATCTCGTCGGTGACGACGCCGTCCTTCACGAGGCGATAGGGGGTGGTGACGAAACCGTGCTCGGAGATCTCCGCGTAGGAGGCGAGCGAGCCGATCAGGCCGATGTTCGGTCCCTCCGGGGTCTCGATCGGGCACATCCGGCCGTAGTGGGTCGGGTGCACGTCGCGGACCTCGATCGGGGCCCGCTCACGGGTCAGGCCGCCGGCACCGAGCGCCGAGAGGCGGCGGCGGTGCGTCAGCCCCGAGAGGCTGTTGGTCTGGTCCATGAACTGGGACAGCTGCGAGGACCCGAAGAACTCTTTCATCGCCGCCACGACCGGGCGGATGTTGATGATCGTCTGCGGGGTGATCGCGTCGGAGTCTTCGGTCGTCAGGCGCTCGCGGACGACGCGCTCCATCCGGTAGAGGCCGATCCGGAAGGCCTCCTGGATCAGCTCGCCGACCGTGCGCAGGCGCCGGTTGCCGAAGTGCTCGTACTCGTCGAGGTGCTCGTAGACCGCCTCGCGCGGGTAGGTGAGCGCTTCCGCCGCGTAGTCCTTGATCGGGTTCTCCTCGTCGACCTCCTCGGGGATCCCGAGCAGCTTCGGCAGGGAGACGAGCTCCTTGACCAGGGCGATGATGTCGTCGTGGGTGAGCACCCGCGTCTCGAGGTCGATGTCGAGATCGAGGCGGGCGTTCAGCTTGTAGCGACCGACCCGGGTCAGGTCATAACGCTTCGGGTCGAAGAACAGCTGGTCGAGGAGGCCGCGGGCGGCGTCGACGCTCGGCGGCTCGCCCGGACGCTGTTTTTTGAACAGCTCGACCAGGGCGCCCTCTTCCGTCCTGGTGGCCTCGCTGTCGGCTTCGATCGTGTGGCGGATGTAGATCGAGTTGTCGAAGAGGTCGAGGAGTTTCTGGTCCTCGACGTAGCCCATCGCGCGCAGCAGGACCGTGACCGGCAGTTTCCGCTTGCGGTCGATCCGCACGAAGACTTTGCCTTTTTTGTCGACTTCGAGCTCCAGCCAGGAGCCGCGGGCCGGCATCAGGTTGGCGATGAAGACCTGCTTCTCCGGGTCCTTCGGGGCCATCACGTAGGCGCCCGGCGAACGGACGAGCTGGGTGACGACGACGCGCTCGGTGCCGTTGATGATGAAGGTCCCGCGCTCGGTCATCCACGGGAAGTCGCCCATGAAGACGGCCTGCTCGCGGATCTCGCCGGTCTCCTTGTTCTGGAAGGCGACCGTCGCGGTCAGCGGCCGCGAGTAAGTCATGTCCTTCTCGCGACACTCCTCAATAGAGTGCGGCGGCTCCTCGAATTTGAACTCGCCGAAGACGATCTGCAGGTTCCCCGTGTAGTCCTCGATCGGGGAGATGTCGTTGATCGTCTCGCGGAGTCCACCGTTCACCGGATCGGTCAGTTCCTCGAAGGAACGACGCTGGATATCGATGAGATGTGGGACTTCGAGAGGGTTTTCTAGGCGGGAAAAGCTCCTACGGGTTACGGGGGCAGCGTTGGAACGTGCCAAGTCGGCGACTCCTCGGACGGTCAGAGGGACTGTGAAAAGGGCCCGTGCGGCGGGCAGGCGTACTCAGAAAAGCGCGCGACCGGGGAAAATAGCATGCGCTATCCCCCGGCCGCAAGTTTGGCTCTGCGACTGGCCTCCAGTCGCGAGACGCGAAGCGTCGGCTATTTGAGCTCGACGGTGGCGCCGGCCTCCTCGAGTTCCGCTTTGAGTTTCTCGCCCTCGTCGCGCTCGACGCCCTCTTTGACCGGGCCCGGAGCGGCGTCGACGACGGCCTTCGCCTCTTTGAGGCCGAGGCCGGTGGCGTTGCGGACGACTTTGATGACCGGGACCTTCTGGCCGCCGACCTCGGTGATGACGACGTCGACGGTCGAGGACTCCTCGCCCCCACCGGCCTCCTCGCCCCCACCGCCGCCACCGGCGGCCGGCGCGGCGGCCGCGACGGCGGTCGCGGAGACGCCGAACTCCTCCTCGAGCGCTTTGATCCGCTCGGAGAGCTCGAGGACGGAGATGCCTTTCAGCTCCTCGATCCACTCAGCAGTTGAAGTTGCCATCTGGTCCTACCCCTCTTGGTCGTTTGAGTCTTCGGAAGTGGTGTCGTCGCCCTCGCCCTTGGGCTCGGTCGGAGCCTCCTCGGCGGGAGCCTCGCCCGCCTCGGCAGTGGGCTCCTCGGTGGAAGTCTCCTCGGCGGGCGGCGCCTCAGCGGGAGCGGGCGCCTCGGTCGCGGGCGCCTCGGTCGCGGCCTCGGCGGGCGCGGGCTCCTCGGCGGGCGCCTCCGGCGCGGCGGCCGGGGCCTCTCCGGTGACGAGGCCCTTCTCGGCGATCTGGCCGAGCTGCGTGGCGAGCCCCTGGATCAGCGCGTTCAGGCCGCGGACCACGCCGGTCAGCGGGCTGGCGACGAGGCCGGCGAACTGGCCGACCAGGACTTCGCGCGAAGGCAGGCGGGCGATCGATTTGAAGGCCGCCTCGTCGAGCACGGTTTCGCCCATCAGCCCACCCTTGTAGGTGAGGACCTCGTGCTCTTTGTTGAAGCTGGTGATCGCCTTGGCGGCGGCCGCGGTGTCGCCGCGGACGAAGGTCAACGCGGTCGGGCCGACCAGCAGCTCGGCGAGCCGGTCCTCCCCGGCCTGCTCGGCGGCACGTTTCGTCAGCCGGTTCTTGACGACCCGGAAGCTCGAGTCGGTCTCACGCAGCTTGCCGCGCAGCTCGGCTGCCTGGGGAACGCTGATCCCGCGGTAGTCGACGGCGAAGATCGCTTCCGCGCCCTCGATCTGGGCAGCGATCTCTTGGATGGTCTGTGACTTTTCCTCGCGGTTCATCGTCTCTCCTACACCGGGCTTAGAGGCATTGCCACGCCGGTGGTCTCAGGTGGGCGGCGACGCAGTGTAGAGGAAACGCGGAACGAGCGCGTCTAAGCAGCGACGCGAGCTGCTTCCTCGGTCCATTCGTACAACGTCTCCGGCGCGATGTCTGCTTCGTTCGGCCAGTGAAGCGTCATACCGCCCGGGTAGATCGCGATCCTGCGGAAGTACTCCGGATCCCGAAGAGGCTGGAAGACGGGGCCGCCACCGACGACGCGGCCGAGATCCACCTCGGCCGCCAGGCCATCCTCCCAGCGCAGCCAGACCAACGTACCTTCAGTCGGCTTCGCCTCGATCAGCCGTGGATAGTCCCAGCGCATGGCCTCAGACTAAGGGTCTCACGGGAGGGGATCAATCGGCACCATGGCCTTTTCTTGACGCGCACGGTGCCAGTTGGCGAGCAGCTCGTCCTGATGCAAGCGTGCCCATCTGGTGACGAGCCGATTCGGCCGACGTGGCAGCCGGCCACCGAGCGGCTTCAGGGTCTCGATGTCGTAGCTGAACCGCTGACCGGCGAATTCCGCGTGTGAAAATGCGGCCGACCCTTGTGTCGATCCTCGTTGTAGAGGAAAAAGATCACGATGCCGTAGAAGGCGCTCACGCGGGGCATGAGCCCCTAAGGGCTCAGCCGCTACAAGTTCGCCCCCTTGGGGCGGAGAAGATGACGCTTACTCGGCGGAGGCGCCGGCGCCGACCAGCTCGCGGTCGACGGCTTTGCCGGTGTCGACGCGGATGCCCGGGCCCATCGTGGTGGCGAGGGTCGCCGAGCGGATGTATTTGCCTTTGGCGCCGGCGGGCTTGGCGCGGATGATCTCGTCCATCACCGCGGTGTAGTTGTCGAGCAGTTTCTGGCCGTCGAAGGAGGCCTTGCCGATCGCCATGTGGACGATCGCCTGGCGGTCGGTGCGGTATTCGACTTTGCCCGACTTCGAGTCCTGGACGGCCTTTTCGATGTCTTCGGTGACGGTGCCGACTTTCGGGTTCGGCATCTTGCCCTGGGGCCCGAGGATGCGGCCGAGCTGGCCGACCACCGGCATCATGTCCGGGGTCGCGATCGCGACGTCGAAGTCGGTCCAGCCTCCCTGGACTTTCTCCGCCAGATCCTGGGCGCCGACGAAGTCCGCGCCGGCGGCCTCGGCGTCACGCGCCTTGGCGCCCTGGGCGAAGACCGCGACCGAGACGTCTTTGCCCAGCCCGTGCGGGAGGGCGAGCGTGCCGCGCAGCTGTTCGTCGGCGTGGCGCACGTTGACGCCGAGCAACACGTGGAGCTCGACCGTCTCGTCGAACTTGGCGCTGGCCGTCTCCTTGATCAGCGCAACCGCCTCGGCCGGCGGGTAGAGCCGGTCGCGCTGGACTTTCTGGTGCTGCATGCGGAAGCGTTTGCCGTGGGCCATCGCTCGGATCTCCTATTTGACGTCGACGCCCATCGAGCGGGCGGTGCCGGCGATGATCTTCGAGGCGGCGTCGAGGTCGTTGGCGTTGAGGTCGGGCATCTTGCGCTCGGCGATCGCGCGGATCTGCTCCGGGGTGATCGTCCCGACTTTGTTCACGTGGGGCTCGCCGGAGCCCTTCGGGATGCGGATCGCCTCCTTGATCAGGACCGCGGCGGGCGGCGTCTTGGTGACGAAGGTGAAGGAGCGGTCCTCGTAGACCGTGATTTCGACCGGGATGATCGTCCCGCCTTCACCCTGGGTCTGCGCGTTGAAGGCTTTGCAGAAGTCCATGATGTTGACGCCGTGCTGGCCCAGCGCGGGGCCGACGGGCGGCGCCGGGTTGGCGTTGCCTGCCTGGATCTGCAGCTTGATGACGGTGAGTACTTTCTTGGCCATGGGCGGTTGGGGAGCGTAGCGGGTCGCGCCCGTCTAGATCTTCTTGACCTGGTCGTAGCCGACCTCGACCGGGGTCTCGCGACCGAAGATCGAGACCAGGACTTTGAGTTTCGCGCCGTCCTCGTTGATCTCGGCGATCTCGCCGGAGAAGTCGGAGAGCGGGCCGGAGATGACTTTGACCGATTCGCCGATCGCGAACTGCGCCTGGGTACGCGGCCGCTCGGCGGTCTCGCGGTGGAGCAGGCGGTCGACCTCCGGTTTCGAGAGCGGCACCGGCTTGTTCCGTTCGGCGCCGACGAAGCCGGTGACCCCGGGCGTGTTTTTGACCAGGCTCCAGGCGTCGTCGGTCATCTCCATGTTGACCAGGACGTAACCGGGCATCGTCCGTTTCTCCTGGGTCACTTTCTGGCCGTCCTTGACCTCGGAGACCTGCTCGGTGGGGACGACGACCTGCCGCACATTGCGGTTCTGGCTCATCGTCTGGACGCGGTGCTCAAGGTTGTGCTTGACCTTGTTCTCGTGCCCGGAATAGGTGTTGATCACGTACCAGCGAAACATCGAATTGGGAAGCCTTCTTGTCGGTTAGAGGATCTGCTTGACGAGCCAGTTGAAGAGCGCGTCGAGGGCGCCGAGGTAGGCCGCCGTGACGGCCACGAAGATGATCGTGACGACGGTCGCCTGGACCAGCATGTCCCGGTCGGGCCACTGGACTTTCTTCAGCTCGGCCCAGCAGGAAAGCAGGAAGCCGATGACGCCGCCGCGCGCCCGGCTCTGCCGTTCGGCGGTGGCTTTTTTCTGTTGGCGGGCGAGCTGTTCTTTCTCGCGCCGTTTCTGCTCGTCACGTTTTTCGCGCTCCGCCTGCTTGGCGGCTTTCGCCTCGGCGCGCCGTTCCGCCCGTGAGGGCTCGTGCGGCGCGTCGGGGGTGTCCAGGTCGGCCTCCGAGGCGCCCGCCGCGATCCCGGCCTCGACGGCCTCGACCTCGGCGACGTCACCGGAGACGCCGATCTGGGTGTCGTGCTGCGCCCGCGACTCAGCGCGGCGCTCGGAGCCGGAGCGTTTCTGCTCTTCGGCTTCGCGAGCGCGGCGCTCGGCCTTGCGCTGTGCGCGGGTTTTCGCCATCGACCTCTACCGGGTCTCTTTGTGCGGGGTGTGCTTCCCGCACCAGCGACAGAACTTCCGCAGCTCGACACGGTCGGGCGAATTACGCCGCGACTTGTTGGTCTGATAATTCCGCCGCTTGCAGTCTTCGCAAGCCAGCGTCACCGCGATGCGGACATCTCCGCGAGCCATCTGTCCCCTCAAGTTCCGTGCCCGAAGGCACTCGTTACAAAGTAAAACCCCGGGCCGAGGCGCGAGGCTCGGACAAGGATAGCGGGCGGGAACGGCTTAGGTGGGAAGGCGTTGAGCGGATGGGCGAGCGGATGTCGATTCGGGCGCTGGGACGGCGGGGACCGGGGGCGGGATGGCTGGCGCCTCGGAGGTTTGCGGCGGGGGATAGCTGTCGCCTCGGGCGGCTGATCGGCGGCCCCGGCCGGCTAAGGCCGCCGATCAGCCGCCGGGCCGGGCACCGGGGGAGATCCTCGGGAGGCAGGGTCCGGGACGGATGGCGCACGGAAGCCTCACGGGTTACCGACGGAAGCGTCACGACTTGCGCCTTCCGTGCGCCTTCCGTGACACCTGAGAGGTCCCACCACGGTGAGTTCGCAGAAATCCGCGCATAGCGCGGAGAAGTACGAACTCACCGGGTGGGCTGGCCCGGTTTCGGGACGAAGGCGCGCGGGAGGGGCACGGAAGCCTCACCTCTCCTCCCTTCCGTGACCTTCTCCACGGATCCGTGCGTCTTCCGTGACGGCGGATCCGTCGCCCGCTGAGTTGACCACACCCCGGTGTGGCCCGGTCAGCGAGCGCGGTGCGGCATGGAGGTGTGTGTCGTCTCCTCCCCGCAGGCTCCCGTCCCTTGTCCCGCAGACCCCGGTGTCTCGAAGTCGGGCGACTAGCCGGGGACGCGGGACTGGGCTTTGACCTGGATCGCAACCAGGTTGGCGTACTTCGCGGTGGCCGCGCCGCTCGCCGAGCAGGTGAGGATCGCGGGGCCCGCGGTGGTCAGGCTGCGGGCCGCTGAGAGGGACAGGGTCGTCACTTTGGCGGCGCCGAGGGTGGCGACCGCTTCGCCGCCGCCGTTCAGCGTGCAGGCGACGGTGCTTTCCGCCGTCGCTTCGATGACGACGTTGGCGCTGACGACGTAGGAGCCGGCGGCGAGGTTCTCGGCGAGGACCGGGGCGGCGGTCGGCGCGATCGGCTTCGCGGTGCCGAAGACTTCGAATGCCGGCAGGTCGCCGGCTTCGCCTTTCGGGCCCTGGATGCCCTGCGCGCCCCTGGCGCCGGTCGCGCCTTTCGGGCCCGGCTTGCCGGTCTTGCCCTGCGGGCCTTGGGCGCCCGCCGGACCGCGCGCGCCCTGCAGCTGGGCGCGGGTCTTCTTGGCGATCTTGCCCGCGGTCACCGCTTCCTTCTTCAGCTGGGCGGTGTCGACCGAGTTGCGGGGCAGTTGGGTGGCCGCGTAGGCGCCGCCGCCGAGGGCGAGGAAGAGGGCGAGCGTCGCGGCGATGTTGGCGTACGTGAGGTGACGGCGCAGGAAGTCCACGCCGTCACCTTAACGTCCGCCTGGGTCGCGATGGGGCTCAGCCGACGTCGCGGCGGGTGAGCCGCCACAGGCCGATCGCCAGCGGCACCCCCATCCACAGCGCCAGCGCCACCAGGCCCTGGGCCCATTCGTGGCCGCTCATCACCGTCGTGGTCAGCGGTTCCAGCGCTTCGGCGCTGTTGATCCAGTCGATGACGCCGTGCAATGCGTGGATCGAGCCGAGCGCGGCGAGGGCGACCGGCAGCGCGAAGTAGAGGACGATCGCGGGCGCCGAGGACTGCAAGGCGGCGCCGAAGCCGATCCCGATCACCATCGCGGTCACCACGTAGACGACGTCCTGACCGAGCAGCCCGAGCGGCAGCGACCAGACGTTCGGCGCGTCGGTCGAGGCGAGCGCCGTGCCGAGCGCCGCCAGCGCTACCGCCACCACCGTCGCCACCAGGGCGAGGACGACCCCGGCGCAGAGCTTCGCGACGAGCAGCCGCGGGCGCTCGGGGACCAAGGCGAAGCTGACCAGCGCCGTCCGCTGCGACCACTCCGAGCTGACCAGCAGGATGCCGACGACCGGCAGCAGGATCCCGGCGGGCTGCAGCGCGTTGGAGATCACGTGGCGAAACGTTTTGTCGTCATCGTGGCCGGCGAGCACGGTGATCACGACGGCGAGGACGGTCAGTCCCAACACCGCCAGTTGCAGCCAGAAGCCGCTGCGGGTGTCGACCATCTTGCGCAGCTCCACCTTGGTCAGGCGGGCCAGGCCCGGCCGCCGGTCGCGCGCCGCGGGCGCCGCGTTCTCGCTTGCGTCGATCGCGTGGGCGCTCATCGTTTGCCCTCCTCGCCGTTGTCGGTGGTCAGGTCGAAGAACAGCTGCTCGAGGCCGGCGTCCCCGGCGGGCGCCAGGTGGACGAGGGCGACCCCTCCCCCCTGCGCCGCGACGCCGACCGCGCGCGGCTCGGCGTCGACCAGGAAGCCGCCGCCTTCGGCCTCGCGCGCCTCGAGGCCGGCCCCGGCGAGAGCGCGGCCGAGGGCCTCGCCGTCGTCGGCGCGGACCAGCGTCCCGGCGTCGGACAGCAGCTCTTCTTTGCTCCCCTCGGCGACGATCTTGCCGCTGCCGATGATCACGAGACGGTCGGCGATCGCGTCGACCTCGTGGAGAAGGTGTGACGAGAGGAGCACGGTCCCGCCCCGCTCGGCGAAGTCACGCAGGAGGCCGCGCATCCAGCGCATCCCCTCCGGGTCGAGGCCGTTGGCGGGCTCGTCGAGGATCAGCACCTCGGGTTCGCCGATCAGCGCGTTGGCGATCCCCAGCCGCTGGCGCATCCCGAGCGAGTACTGGCGCACCCGTTTGCGCGCCGCCGCGCGGTCGAGCCCGACCAGCCCGAGCAGGTCGTCGACCCGCTTCTCCTCGACCCCCATCGTCTGGGCGGAGATCGCCAGCGCCTCGCGGCCGCGCCGGCCGCCGTGCTGGGCGGAGGCATCGAGCAGCACGCCGACCCGCCGACCCGGGTTCGGCAGCCGGCGGTACTCCCCGCCGAGCACCCCGGCGCGGCCGGCGTCCGGCGTCGAGAACCCGCAGATCATCCGCATCGTCGTCGTCTTCCCCGCCCCGTTGGGACCGAGGAAGCCGGTGACGGTGCCCGGCTCGCAACGGAAGGTCACGTCGTCGACGACGGCCCTCCCGCCAAATCTCTTGGTCAACTTCTCGGCTTCGATCATGCCGCCAGGTTTCCCCTTCCGCGCGGCGCGCGCATCCGCCGCTGGTCGCCAGTTCACCCCGCCGTAAGTCGACGGCCGGCCCCTACTTTGGTAGCGGCACCGGACTCCACGGCGGCCCTACGCTGTGGACGTGGCCTCGATCGAGGTGAAGCGTGGACTGGAGCCGGCGCGCTGGCAGCGGCGGCTGCTCCCCGGCTCGATGGTCGACGGGCCCGACGCGCGGCGCAGCCTGCGCGACTGGGCGGTCGACGCGCTGGTCACCGTGGTCGCGCTGGGGATCGGGGTCATCGCCCTGCATGACACCTGGGGGCAGCACGGCGTCGTCTTCCGCGCCGTCGACATCGTCCTCGGCGTCGCCTCGCTGGCCGCGCTCTGGGACCGCCGCCGCCACCCGGTCGGCGTCGCCGCCTTCGTCGTCCCCGCCTCGGCGATCTCGGCGCTGGCGGGCGGCGCCGGGCTCGTCGTCCTCTTCAACGCGGCGATCCGCTGCAACCGCCGCGACCTCACCTGGATCACGGTCGCCTCGATCGCCGCCGCGGTCGTCAACGCGCTGCTCTACGCGATGGACGGGACCGACCTGCGCGACAACGTGCTGGTCGGCGTGCTGCTGTTCGGCATCGCGATCGGCTGGGGGCTCTTCGTCCGGGTCCGCCGCGATCTCGTCGACTCGCTGCACGAGCGGGCGGCGCGGCTGGAGGACGAAGGGCGGCTGCGGGTCGAGCGGGCGCGGCTGGAAGAGCGCGAGCGGATCGCGCGGGAGATGCACGACGTGCTCGCCCACCGGCTGTCGCTGCTGAGCCTGCACGCGGGGGCGCTCGAATTCCGCCCCGGCGCGCCGCCGGAGGAGATCGCGGCGACGGCGGGGGTCGTCCGCGAGGCGGCGACCGCGGCGCTCGAGGAGCTGCGCGACGTGGTCGGCGTGCTGCGCGAGGGGACCGACGGGGAGGTCCGCCGGCCGCAGCCGACGCTCGCCGACCTGCCGACGCTGATCGAGGAGTCGCGGGCGGCGGGGATGCGGATCGAGGCGGAGCTCGACCTGCCCAAGGCGACCGGCGGCAGCGTCGGTCGCACCGCTTATCGGGTGGTCCAGGAGGGGTTGACGAACGCGCGCAAGCACGCGCCCGGGGTGCTGGTGCGGGTGCGGGTCACGGCGTCGGCGGAGGCGCTCGGGATCGAGATCCGCAACCCCGCCCCGCTGGTCCCGCTGCCCGCTCCGGCGCTTCCCGGCGCGGGCAGCGGGCTGGTCGGCCTCGGCGAGCGGGTCCAGCTGGCGGACGGCGCGCTGCGCCACGAAGTGGGTCCGGGCGGCGAATTCGTCCTGGAGGTGACGCTGCCGTGGGAGCGATGAGCCCGATCCGGGTGATGCTGGTCGACGACGACCCGCTGGTCCGCTCGGGGCTGCGGATGATGCTCGGGGGCACCGAGACGGTCGAGGTCGTCGCCGAGGCCGACGACGGCGAACGGGTCCTCGCCGCGGTCGACCGGCACCGGCCCGACGTCGTCCTGATGGACATCCGCATGCCGGGGCTCGACGGCGTCTCGGCCGCGGCCTTACTCGCCGCGCAGCCCTCGCCGCCCGCCGTCCTGATGCTGACCACCTTCGACGCCGACGAGCTGGTGCTGCGGGCGCTCCGCGCCGGGGCGGCCGGGTTCCTCCTGAAGGACACGCCGCCGGCGGAGATCGTCCGCGCGATCGAGCTCGTCCACGCCGGCGACTCGATGCTCTCCCCCGCGGTGACGCGGCGGCTGATCGACCTGGTCGCCGGCGAGGCCGACGAGAGCACACCGCGCGCCGACGCCGACCGCCTCCTCGCCGGCCTCTCCCCGCGCGAGCTCGAGGTCGCCCGCGCCGTCGGCCGCGGCCTCTCCAACGCCGACATCTCCGCCGAGCTCCACCTCAGCGTCGCCACCGTGAAGGCCCACGTCTCCCGCCTGCTGGAGAAGCTCGGCGCCGACAACCGCGTGCAGGTCGCACTGCTGATCCGCGATGCGTCGCCGTCTGGGGTTCGGCGGTAGGTGGGCCATTTCACGGGGCCCGGGACCCGGGCGGCCGTCCGAGATGGGTTGAAGGTGTCCTGGGCTCCTCATGGGGGTCCTGGCAGGCTGTGACCCCCATGAGGAGCC
>CALCIA010000347.1 GCA_937907435.1 uncultured Actinomycetes bacterium | reverse complement strand
CCCGGGCCGTGGCGAGAGGGGCGGGTCCCTACCGGGCGACAGCTTGCGGGGCCTGAGCCCTTCCGGGCGCAGGCCTGCGGGCCCCCGTCCCTCCCGGGCGTCAGCTTGCGGCCCCATCCCTCCCGCCGGACGCCAGCTTGTAGGCCTCACGTCCCTTCCGGTCGCCAACCCGCGGCGCCCGCCCCCTACCCTGGCAACGTCCGCGGCAGGCCGAACCAGGGGAGCCAGCCGCCCTCGGCGAAGCGGGTGATCGCGGCGATCTCGTCGTCCGCAAGGGTGAGGACGAAGATGCCGCCGATGCGGAAGAGGTCGGCCTGGGAGTCGGGGAGGTAGTAGGCGAAGGCGGGTTGGCCGTTGGCGCGGGCGGGGACCATCCGCAGTCGCTCGCCTTCGCGCCAGAGTGGGCGCGTGCGGAGGAACTCGCCGATCGCCGGGCGGCCGTTGTATTCGAGCGGCTCCGGTGGCATGCGGATCCAGGCGTCCTCGCTGAGGAGCTCGAGCACGGTGTCGACGTCGCCGACCTCGAAGGCCTCGGCGAAGCGGTCGAGGATGCGTCGCCGACCCGGTGAGTCGGGGACGGCGCCGCCGACCGGGCGCTCCGGCGCCGCCGCGAGCGCCGCCCGCGCCCGCTGCAGGGCGCTGTTCACCGAGGCCTCGCTCGTGTCCAGCATCGCGGCGACCTCGCCGGCGCGGTAGCCGAGCACGTCGCGCAGGACCAGCACCGCCCGCTGCTGCGGCGGCATCCGCTGCAGGCCGGAGACGAAGGCGAGCCCGACCGCCTCCTTGGCCTCGTAGCGGGCATCGGGGCCCGGGACGCCGTCGGGCAGTCCCTCCAGCAGGTCGTCGGGGTACGGCTGGAGCCAGATCGGCTCGGAGCGACGGGTCGGCTCCGGCGGGTCGGTGAGCCCGCTCCCGGCCATCAGCTTCGGCCTGCGGCCGCCGGCGCGGAGCGCATTGAGGCAACGGTTGGTGGCGATCCGGTAAAGCCAGGCGCGCAGCGAGGCGCGCTCCTCGAATCCCGCCAGCCCACGCCAGGCCGCGAGCAGCGTCTCCTGGACCGCGTCCTCGGCATCCTGCAGCGAGCCGAGGATCCGGTAGCAGTGAACCTGCAGCTCGCGCCGATGGGGCTCGGTGAGGGCGCGGAACGCCTCATCGTCACCGGCCCTCGCGCGCGCCAGCGTCGCCGCCGTGCTCGCCTCGCCGTTCATCGGCTGAGTCTCCCATCGCATCGGTCCCCCTCGCTCGTCGCGGTCATCTCGGAGTAGGGACACCGGGCGGGGCGCGAATTCATCGCTCAATTCGCCGGCGCCTCCGCGTCGTAACGGGCATGACTTCCAAACAGAAGTGGATCCTTCTCCTGGCCGCGATGGCGGCCTTCATGACGGCGCTCGACACCCTCGTCGTCACCACCGCCCTGAGCACGATCCAGCGCGACCTCGGCGCCTCGGTCGAAGACCTCGAGTGGACGGTGAACGCCTACAACCTGAGCTTCGCGGTGCTGCTGATGACCGCGGCGGCGCTCGGCGACCGGCTCGGCCGAAGGCGCGTCTTCGCCGCCGGGATCGGGCTCTTCGTCGCCGCCTCGGCGGCCTGCGCGGTGGCGCCGTCGGTGGGCGCGCTGATCGCGGCGCGCGCGGTCCAGGGCGCGGGCGCCGCGGCGGTGACGACGCTCGCCCTGGCGCTGGTCGGCGCCGCCTTCCCGCCGGAGAAGCGCGGCGGCGCGCTCGGCATCTTCTTCGCCGTCAACGGGCTGGCGGTGGCGGGCGGGCCGCTGGTCGGCGGCGCGATCACCCAGGGCATCGCCTGGGAGTGGATCTTCTGGGTCAACGTGCCGATCGGGCTGGCGCTGATCCCGCTGGTGCTGACCCGGATCCCGGAGAGCCACGGGCCCGACAAGTCGCTCGACCTGCCGGGGCTGGCGCTGGTCAGCGGCGGCGTGCTGGGCCTGGTCTGGGGACTCGTGCGCGGCAACGACGCGGGCTGGGGCAGCATCGAGGTGCTCGGCGCGTTCGTCGCCGCGGCGGTGCTCCTGGTCGGCTTCGCCGCCTTCGAGCTGCGGGCGCGGGCGCCGATGCTGCCGATGCGCTTCTTCCGCTCGCGCGCGTTCTCGGCCGGCAACGCGGCGATCTTCTGCGCGGTCGGCGGCCTCTTCTGCGCGGTCTTCTTCATGTCCCAGTTCCTCCAGACGGGGCTCGGCTATGACCCGCTCGGCGCCGGCCTGCGCCTCCTCCCCTGGACGGCGACGCTCTTCTTCGTCGCCCCGGTGGCAGGCAAGCTCGTCGACCGCTTCGGCGAGCGTCCCTTCCTCGTCGTCGGCCCGCTGCTGCAGGCGGTCGGCTTCGGCTGGATCGCCCTGGTCGCGCAGGCGGGGATGGACTACTGGACGCTGGTGCCGCCGCTGATCGTCGCCGGGGTCGGCATCTCGATGTCCTTCCCGGCGGCGCAGAACTCGGTGGTCGGCGCGGTGCCCGAGGAGGCGATCGGCAAGGCGGCGGGGACCAACTCGACGATGCGCGAGCTCGGCGGCGTCCTCGGCATCGCGATCGGCGTCGCCGCCTTCGCGGGCGCCGGCGGCTACGCCTCGCCGGCCGACTTCAGCGACGGCTTCGTCGCCGCGATCACGGTCAGCGCCGGCCTCTCGGTCCTGGCGGCCCTGTTCGGCGCCGCGCTGCCCGCGCGCCTGGGAGCCGGCGCGGACCTCCCGGCGGGAGCGGCGACCGAGAGCTGAGCTGCCCCACCCGGTCGAGTTCGCAGTTATCCGCGCCTACCGCGGATAACTGCGAACTCACCGATGTGGGGCTCAGTCTCCCGTGCAGGCGGTGCCGCGGACTGTGTCCAGCGTCGTGCGGAGGTCGTCGGCCTGGCGCTCGGTGAGGCGGGCGGCGAAGGTCAGCTCCAGCTCGGCGGAGACGACGGGGACCATCTCCTCCAGCAGCTCGACGCCCGCGGGGAGCAGGGTCGCGTAGCTGACGCGGCGGTCCGTGTCACAGAAGGTGCGCTCGATCAGGCCCGCCTTGACCAGGCGGTCGACCAGCTTGGTGAGGCCGCCGCGGGTGATCACGAGGGCCTCGGCCAGCTCGCCCATCTTCATCCGCTGCTCTTCGGCGGCGGCGATCGCGGCGAGCATCTCGAACCAGGCGAGCGGCGGCAGCTCCGCCTGCGCCAGCGCGTCCTGCAGCCGACCGCTGACCGCGGCGTGGGTCTGCGCGAGCGAGCGCCAGGCCTGGTGGTGGGGCGAGCAGGTGCCGAGCGGATCGCGCCCGGCCGCGGGCGTCGCCGCCTGGGAGATGGTGCGTTCCGCGGGGATGGTGGACGAGTCAGCCATGGCTCAATGATGACACATGACACTTGTCGAGACAATAGTTGCTCTCTCAAATATTTCTGCTAAAGTCGTTTCTGCGTCAACCATTGATTTCGAAAAGACCTGCACAGCACAGAAACGAAAGGCCCACGCCAATGAGCACCGACACCGTCAACCAGAAGGTCCCGACCGGCACCTGGACCGTCGACCCGATCCACTCCTCGGTCGCCTTCTCCGTCACCCACAACAACGTCGCGACTTTCCGCAGCAAGTTCGACAGCTACGAGGCGACCCTGACCGGCGGCGAGGCGCCCCAGCTGGTCGGCACCGTCGACGTCCAGTCGATCGACATCGACGAGCCACAGCTCAAGGGCCACCTGATGTCGCCGGAATTCTTCGACATCGAGCGCCACCCGAAGCTGAAGTTCACCTCCACCCGCCTCGACGTCGCCGACGACGGCACCGTCCGCCTCGCCGGTGAGCTCGAGATCAAGGGCAACGTGCGCGAGGTCGAGGCCACCGGCCGCTTCGGCGAGATCGGCGGCGACCTCGGCGGCAACCCCCGCGTCGCCCTCTCGGTCGCGACCGCGGTCGACCGGCGCGACTTCGGCATGGAGTTCAACGCCGACCTGCCGAGCGGCGGCACCGTCCTCGAGTGGGAGGTCGCGATCGACGTCGACCTCGAGCTCGTCGCCCAGGAGGCATAGTCATGCGGGTCCTGGGCATATCGGGAAGCCTGCGCCGGGACTCCTACAACTCCGCCCTGCTGCGGGCAGCCGCCGAGCGGCTGCCCGGCGGGGTGGACTTCGTCGGCTTCGAGAAGCTGGCGGAGATCCCGGCCTACGACGGCGACCTCGAGGAGTCCGGCGAGACGCCCGCCGCGGTGGCCGACCTGCGCGCCGCGATGCGCGATGCCGACGCGGTGCTGATCGCGACGCCGGAGTACAACAGCTCGATCCCGGGCGCGCTGAAGAACGCCCTCGACTGGGCCTCGCGCCCGGCCGGCGAGAGCGCCCTGATGGGCACGCCGGCGGCGGTGATCGGCGCCTCGACCGGGATGTTCGGCGCGGTCTGGGCCCAGGCCGAGACGCGCAAGGTGCTCGGCGCCCTCGGCGGCCGCGTGCTGGAGCGCGAATTCCCCTTCCCCCGCGCCCAGGACTCCTACGCCGACGGCGAGCTGACGCTGACGCCGGAGCAGTCCGACGCCCTCGAGGAGCTGCTGCGCGAGCTGGTCGCCTCGGCCGAGGAGGCCACCGAGGCCCGCGCCCAGGCCCAGGCCGCAGCGGTGGCCTAGGTAGGTGGTTACCGGCGGAGGGGAGGGACGGGCGGGGGTCCGGGGTGCTGCCGGCCGTCCGAGGGAGGTCCTGGGCTCCTCATGGGGGTCCTGGCAGGCTGTGACCCCCATGAGGAGCCCA
>CALCIA010000346.1 GCA_937907435.1 uncultured Actinomycetes bacterium | reverse complement strand
ACAGCCTGCCAGGACCCCCATGAGGAGCCCAGGACACCCCCGGACCATCTCGGACCGGCCGGCGGCGTCCCGGACCCCCGCCCGACCACCCCCCGCCTCCAGCTACCTACGCCGCCGTCTCGATCTTCGGGAACAGCGGCTGGATCCGCTCGACCTGCTGGCCGCCGGCGCGCGAGCCGAGCTCGGCCAGGCCGCGCCCCTTCTCGCCCAGCACCTCGAGCAGCTGCTCCGCGGTCACCGGCAGGTAGGGCACCAGCATCAGGGTGACGACGCGCAGGCCCTCGACCAGGTTGTAGAGGACTTCGTCGAGGCGGGCCGGGTCGGCCTCGTCCTTGGCGAGGACCCAGGGCGCGGTCTCCTCGACATAACGGTTGAGGCGACGGACCAGCGCCCAGATGACCTCCAGCGCCTGGGAGAGCTCGGCGCGGTCGATCAGCTCGCGCAGGCGGTCGAGGGCGCCTTCGAAGTCCTCGGCGAGCACCGCGTCGACCTGGCCCTCCGGCACCACCCCGTCGCGGTAGCGCGCCACCATCGCCAGCGTGCGGCTGGCGAGGTTGCCGTAGTCGTTGGCGAGCTCGGTCTCGTAGCGCGCCTCGAAGCCGCCGGTGGAGATCGAGCCGTCCTGGCCGAAGCTCACCTCGCGGAAGAGGTAGAAGCGCAAGGCGTCGGCGCCGAAGCGCTCGATCACCTCGAACGGGTCGAGCACGTTGCCGAGGCTCTTCGACATCTTTTTCTCGCCCATCAGCAGGAAGCCGTGGATCACCATGCGGCGCGGCGGCTCGAGGCCGGCGGCCATGCAGAGCGCGGGCCAGATCACCGCGTGGAACTTGAGGATGTCCTTCGCCATCACGTGCAGGTCGGCGGGCCAGAAGCGCTCGGTCAGGTCCTCGCCAGGGCGGGCGAAGGTCAGCGCGGTGACGTAGTTGAGGAGGGCGTCGAACCAGACGTACATGCGCTGCTCGGGGTCCCAGGGCAGCGGCAGTCCCCACTTCAGGGTCGGCCGCGAGAGCGAGACGTCCTCCAGCCCGCCCTTGATGAAGGCGACCGCCTCGTTGCGGCGGAAGTCGGGCACGACGAAGTCCGGCTGCTCCTCGTACAGCGCTTCCAGCTTGTCCTGGAACCGGGAGAGCTCGAAGAACCAGTTCTCCTCCTCGACCCAGTCGAGCGGGATCTCGTGGATCGGGCAGGTGTTCCCCGCCGCCACCTCGCGCTCGGTTTTGAAGTCCGCGCAGCGCGGGCAGTACCAGCCTTCGTAGGCGCCCTTGCGCACCCAGCCGTTGTCGTAGACGCGCTGCATGATCTCCGCGACCTTCGCTTCGTGCCGCGGGTCCGACGTGCGGATGAAGAAGTCATTCGTCGCGTCGATGATCGGCATCAGCGCCTCGAACTTGGCCGCGTTCCGATCCACCAGCTCCGCCGGCGTGATCCCCTCCTGCGCCGCCGCGTTCTCGATCGGCTCCCCGTGCTCATCGGTCCCGGTGAGGAAGAACACGTCCTCCCCCCGCTGCCGGTGATGCCGCGCAAGGATGTCCGCGGCCAGCGTCGAGTACGCGTGCCCGAGGTGCGGCTCGGCGTTCACGTAATAGATCGGCGTCGTGACGAAAAATCTGTTCGGGCCTTGTCCCATTGGCCCCGAGCCTACTTAGAACGTCGTGCCTATCCGTTCCGGAGAAGCCCCCGACCCATTCACGCCGACCCAGGTTCTTCGTCTTCGAAGATCGCTTCGGCGGGTGGGTGGGCGAGGCGGACCTTCAATCCGGGAAAGTGGACCCCGAGCGTGCCAGTGAACTTGCCGGTGCGTCGCAGGTAGACAGCCCGGCCGAAGAACGGCGCAGGTGGGGTGACGGTGACACGGGACGGTTCGTCGTCGTCCTGCGCGAAGTGCACCGTCCCTTCGAAAGACTTCGGGACGCGCCTGACCCAGCGCTGGGTGGCAATTTCGCCGTTGACCCATTCCGTGGCGATCGCGATGAGCGTCCCGCGATTCTCAATCCGGTCACCGACGGCGACGAATTCCACCCGGCGCGCCCTGGTTTCGCGGTGGGCGAACAAACGGATGAAATCTCCGCTGAAGCTGGGGCCAAAACCGCCTAGGTGGTGAAAGAGCGATGCAGGGCCATTCCGTTGTTCGAGTCGCGCGCCACAGCTCGGGACGATCGAGGCTTCGACCTCCTTCACCCTCCAACGACGAGGATCGCCGGCGCCATGGAAGGCGATCTGGCCTTCGAACGTGGCGGATTCGGATGGATACCTCTGTTCGCAGAAACCGGCCTCCGCCGCCGCCCCACGGGTCTCGGTCGGCGTCACCTCGCCTGAGACCTCCCCCAGGCCGGGAAAGTCCACATCGAGAACTCCGTCGAAGGCCGCCGGCGGAATCGCGATGGAGTAGTTCGCGCCACTATCGGGTTCGAGGTGGCCGCCGTAAAAGATCCTCGCGACCGCCACGCCTTCGGCCGGAAAGATTTCGAGGGACAGCGCGTTCCGGGGGTTGGTCGGGGAGGGAAGGTAGATGGACACCTCTTCGACTTCCCTCAATGATGCGTTCCTTCGAGCCGCCGACGAAGCGGCGACGGTCACGGGGAGAAGCGCGAACAGAGCGGCGATGGCGAAATAGCGACCGGCTGCCATTCGGCCCCGAGCCTACTCAGAACGATCGCTCGCTACCGAAGCCGCGCGGAGTGCTTTCCTTCGGCCCGCTCTGCCACCTCGCCGGAAGGACGACCGATGATTCGACTGAGAAAGCACCTGACCTTCGCCAACGTGATCGCCTGCACGGCGCTGTTCGTCGCGCTCGGAGGGGTCGGCTACGCGGCCACCGAGCTGCCCGCCGACTCCGTCGGGACGCGCCAGCTGCAGAAGGGGGCGGTCACCCCGGCCAAGCTGAGCGAGGAGGCCAGGGCGGCGTTGCGGGGTCCGGCAGGTCCGGAGGGCCCGGCAGGTCCGGAGGGCCCGGCAGGCATCGCGGGGCAGCGGGGCGAGCGCGGGGAACGGGGCGAACGCGGACCGGCCGGGCCGAGCGGGGCCAACGGCACCTCGGGCGGGGCGGAACCGGTCGCCCTCACCGAACAGGTCCGGGCGCTCGAAGCCGAGAACAAGGCGCTGAGCAAGAAGGTCGACGCCTTGGAGAAGACCTTCGCCGGGGTGACGCGCGACGGGTCGACGGTGCGGTTCGCGGGCGTCAACGTGCGGATCGACCGGGGGTCGCACGACGACAAGAGCGGGCTGGGCAACCTCTTCATCGGCCACGAGGGCCAGGGGTCGGAGCCGCAGCCGCGGACGGGGACCGAAAACCTGGTGATCGGCGAGGAGAGCACCTTCCTCGGCAAGGGCAACCTGATCCTCGGGTTCGGGAACCACGTCGAGTCCGACTACTCCCTCGTCGCGGGGGAGCGGAACCTGATCCGCGGCCGGTATGGGGTCGTGACGGGAGAATGGAACAGGAGCCTGGAGACGCGGGGGACCGTGATCGGCGGCAAATCCAACGTAGCTTCGGGCAGCGAATCGACCGTCGTCGGCGGCCATAGCAACGAGGCCAGTGGGTTCGGCTCGGTCGTGGTCGGCGGGTTGGACAACAAGGCGACCAAGCGGGCCGCGCTTGCGGCGGGAGGCCGCAAAAACGTCGCCGAAGGCCTCTACTCGTTCGCGCGCGGCGGCATCGGCACCCATGTCTCGGGACTCGACGAGGTGCTGCCGTGATCGACCGGGTGGGCGAGCGCGGCGCCCGGCGGTCGGTCGCCGCCGCGGAGCCGGCCGGAAGCGACGTCTGCCGGGCGGCCTGAGCGGGCCGCGAGGGACGAGCGCCTTGGCATCGGGACGTCCCGACACGCACGGACGCTGGCCCTGGGGCGCGGCGGCGCTCGTCGCGCCCACCTGGGGCGCGGCACTAGCCCGGCGCGAGGCGCTCCGCCGCGACGACGCCTGGGTGGCGCTGCTCGGCCTGCCGATCCTCGTCGCCCACCAGACCGAGGAGTGGGTCCGCCCCGGCGGCTTCCTGCCGTTCTGCAACGAGCGGCTGTTGGGCAGCGACCGGCCGGGCTGGCCGCTGACCGAGCGCGACGGCTTCCACGTCAACGTGACGGCCGGCTGGGGGACGGCGATCGCCGCCGCCCTCCTCTGGCGCCGGAGCGCCGCGCCCGCGGCGATCGTGCTCTGGGCGGAGGCCGGCAACGCGGCGATGCACGCCGGCATGGCGCTGCGCGAGCGCCGCTACAACCCCGGCCTCGTCACCGCCGTCGCGCTGATGGGCGTCCATGCCAAGGCGGGGGCCCGCGCCCTGCACCGCGACGGTCGGCTCGGGCGCGGCCAGGCGATCCTCGCCGCCGGGGTGGGCATCGGCCTCAGCGCCGGCCTGCCGCTCGCGATGAAGCTGCGGATGCGGCGCGCGTAGGTTCGTGAGCCCAGGCCGCTGGGCTGGGACGCCGACTGACGCCCGGTGCGGTGCGCAGGGAAAGCTGTCGCCTCGCGGCTGGTTGGCGGCCCCGGCAGGCCAAGACCTCCAGTGAGCCGCCGAGCCGGGCACCGGGAGAGGTCGCGGGAAGCCGCGTCCGGGACGGAGGACGCACAGAAGCCTCACCCGATCGCTCCCATCATGGTGCGTTCGTCGCTTGTTCGGTATACGGCTACTAACGACGAACGCACCAGTGGGAGCCGCCCGGTTCCGGGACGGAGGCGCACGGAAGCGTCACTCCTCCCCCCTTCCGTGACGCTTCCTCCGGGCCCGCCGGGTCGAGTTCGCAGTAATCCGCGAATAGCGCGGAGAAGTGCGAACTCACCTGTCGCTCCGCCCTGGTCGGGAGGGGCTCCGTCCCCCTCCGGCGCTCAGCAGTGGGGGCGGTAGGTGATTTCGGTCAGGTCGCGGCCGTAGCGGTGGAGGCGGGATTCCTGCACCACCACCAGCGCCGAGAATTCTTCTTGGTCCACCTGGCCCTCATGGCCGAGTTTGGTGGTGAGCTGGCCGAGGGCGTGGGCGTCGTCGCTCATCTGTTTGCGCAGGGCGACGCAGGCGGCGGGCGCCCTGGTCGCTTCCAGTTCGTCGCCGAGCTTCGTCAGCGCGGCGCCGTAGGCGCGGTACATCGGTTCGACCAACTGCTGCGAGGAGGTGGTGTGGATCTGCTCCGTCGCCCGCGCCGAGACCTGGTTTTCGAAGCGCCGCATCACCTTTTCGACTTCCTTGCCCCACGTCGATTCCGGGCTCGGGCCATCGGCGACGGTCGTCGTCCCAGAGCTGCTCGAACCGCCACCACCGCAGGCGGCAAGCCCGACGACGAGGGCGAGGAGGATCAGCGGGAGAGTGAGAGCCTTGCGCGCCCGCCTCACCGCCGCGCCTCGCGGCCCGTCAACGCCTTGTAGAGGTCGTTCGCGCGCGTGCCGGTGAGGGCGGCGACGACGGAGGCGGCGGCGCGGGGGCGGGCGCCGGACTGGACCAGGTGGCGGAGGGCGTCGACGGCGAAGCCGACGTCCTGGCCGTGCTCACCGGTCTCCGCCGGGCCGATGACGAGGACGATCTCGCCTTTGACGTCGCCGCGGAAACGACGGGCGAGCTCGCCTAGGGTGCCGCGGGCGACCTCCTCGTGGATCTTGGTCAGCTCGCGGCAGACGGCGGCCTCGCGGTCGGGGGCGATCGCCGCCAGCGCCGTGAGGCTCTCCCCCACCCGGCGCGGGGACTCGAAGCAGACGACGGTCTCGGTCGAGCGCAGCACCCGCTCCATCTCCCCCGCCCGCCGCGGCAGGAAGCCCTCGAAGCGCCAGCGGTCGGTCGGCAGCCCGGACGCCACCACCGCCACCGGCACCACCGAGGGCCCGGGCAGGACCGTCACCTCGAGGTCGCGGTCGATGCAACGGCGGATCAGCTTGAAACCGGGGTCGGAGATCGCCGGCATCCCCGCGTCGGAGACCAGCGCCACGTTGTACCCGCGCTCGATCTGCTGGGTGAGCTCGACCGCGCGCGCCGATTCGTTGCCCTCGTGGAAGGAGACGAGGCGGGGCGCCGGGCGGATCGCCAGGCGCTCGAGCAGCTGGCCGGTCCGCCGCGTGTCCTCGCAGGCGACGAAGTCGGCGGAGATCAGCGTCTCGCGGATGCGCGGGCTGACGTCGTCGAGGTTGCCGATCGGCGTCGGGCAGACGGCCAGCGCGCCCGCCATCAGCTCTGTTTCTCGAGCTCGGTGCGGGCCAGCGCCGCGGCGCCGATCATCCCGGCGTCGTTGCCGAGCGTCGCTTCGAGGATCGGGGTCTGGTTCATCGGGTCGAGCGCCCGCGCGCGGACTTCCTTGCGAGCGGGATCCAGCAGCAGGTCACCGGCCTTGATCACGCCGCCGCCGACGACGATCGCTTCCGGCTCGAAGATGTTGGCGAAGCTCGCACAGGCGACGCCGAGCCGGCTGCCGATCAGGTCGAAGACGCCGACCGCGGTCTCGTCGCCGGCCAGCGCCGCTTCGGTGACCGCCAGCCCGTCGACCTCGACCCCTTCGGCGTGCAGCTTGCCGAGCGCCGAGTCGGGCGCCGATTCGGCGGCGGCCCGGCCCTCGCGGCCGAGCGCCGTCCCCGAGGCCAGCGCCTCGACGCAGCCGTGGTTCGGGCAGTTGCCCTGGCACGGCGGGCCATCGGCCTGGATCACGACGTGGCCGAGCTCGGCGCCGGCGCCGGTCGCGCCGCGGAAGATCTCGCCGCCGAGGATCAGCCCGCCGCCGATCCCGGTGCCGATCGTCAGCATCACCATCGTCGGCTTCCCCCGCGCCGCCCCGTAGAGGTGCTCGGCGAACGCGGCGACGTTGCCGTCGTTGTCGAGGAAGACCGGCAGCCCGACCCGTTCGGAGACGACATCGCGGACCGGCAGGTCGAGCAGCGGCAGGTTGACGGCGGAAATCGCGACGCCGCGCTCCTGGTTGATCGTCGCCGGGATGCCGAGGCCGACCGCCACCGCGTCCGGCCGCGCCGCACGCGCCGCGTTCACCTCGCGGACGAGCAGCTCGACCAGTTCGTCCTGGTCCTGGCCGCGCGAGGTCTCGCGGCTCTCCCACAGGGTCTCGACACCGGCGAGGACGCCCACCTGGATCTTCGTCCCGCCGAGGTCGACACCGATCGTCTCGGCCTCATTCATGGCGGCCAAGGCTAGCCCTCCTGCCGTCTCGACGGCGCGGCGGCGGCCGCGCCCGCAACGCGCTTCCCGGCCGTCTTGCAGGCGGATCGCGCCATCCGGCGAAGTTCGTTGTTCCTTAGAAACCTCGACTACGGTTTCGGACCCTCTTTTTCCTGAGATATGCCTGACGATGGTGAGAAGCGGCCGCAGGGGTCGCCAGACGAACCGCCCGCGGGGCGGCCCGATTACAAGGTGTACCGCTCCCGGCGGGGCATCTTCTCGCGCCTGAAAGGCGGCGACGTGCCGCGCCCGGACGCGGAGGGCGCCGGTGCCGGGGCGGGCGCCGGGGGCGGCGACCGCGGGCGCTCCGGCGGGCCGCCCGACGAGCCCGGCCGCACCAACTACGGGCGCGGCCACCGCGAGGGCCCCTCCTTGCCGCCGCTCAAGCTGCCCTGGAAGCGCCGCGAGGAACGCGGGCCGCGGCCCGGGCGCCGCAAGCCGCCGGCGCGGCGGATCGCCTTCTGGGCGGGGATCGCGATCGTCGGCTGGATCGTCGTCAGCCTGCTCTCCTTCGCGATCTCGGCGCAGCTCCAGTCGTTCAAGCTCGCCGGCGAAGCCAAGGACGCCCTGCACGGCAACCCGTTCCTCCTGCCGAGCGCACAGAACATCCTCGTCATGGGCACCGACGCGCGCCCGCCGAACACGAAGGAACCAGGCGCGGCCCACAACCCCAAGTGCTACGAGCAGCAGGAAAAGGGCGAGGCGCCGCACCCGCCCTGCTCCCAGGGCGAATACCGCGCCGACACCCTGATGGTGATCCGGGCCGGCGGCGGCACCTTCAACAAACTCTCGATCCCGCGCGACTCCTACGCCGAAATCCCCGGCGAGCAGCCGCAGAAAATCAACGCCGCCTTCGCCTTCGGCGGCGCCGCGCTGCAGATCAAGACGGTCGAAAAGTTCCTCAACATCAAGATCGACCACGTCGCGATCATCAACTTCACCGGGCTCGAAAACCTGGTCGATGCGGTCGGCGGCGTCCAGGTCAACCTGAAGCACAAGCTCTGCGCCGACATCGCGGGCGGAGCCGGGGGCGGGCAGGGCGGCGTCACGCTGCGGCTGGGCAAGGGCGCGAACACGCTGAACGGCGAGCAGGCGCTTGCCTACTCGCGGATCCGCGAGCCGAGCGAATGCCCCGGCAAGGGCAAGAGCGCCTACACGTTCGGCTACTCCGACCTCGACCGCGAGAACGCCCAGCAGGAAGTGATCAACGGGATCAAGGACCGGCTCACCAGCTTCACCCGCATCCCTTACAACTTCATCCACGGCCCGTGGATCGGCTGGGACGCGCCGAAAGCGTTCGTCTCCGACATGGGCTTCTTCACGATGCCGCAGCTGGTGATCTCCGCGGCGCTCGGCGGCACCGGCGCCGCCAACGTCCTCTGCGGCACCAGCGCCAAGGAAGCGGCGAAGTGCAACCTGAACGGGCCGGGAGGCTCGATCGAAGTCCCCCAGTCGGTCCGCCGCGCTGCGGTCCACCGGCTGATGGGCTGAGGCGGCGTCAGTCGCTCGACGACGACGAGCTCGACGACGCGGCGGCCGTCGACTCCGACTTCGAGCCGGAGCCCGAGCTGCTGCCCGAATCGGAGGAGCTCGACGACTTCGACTCCGAGGAGCCCTCGCCGCTCGACCCGTTCGAGCCGCCGCCTTTGCGCTTGCCGTAGTCGGTGTTGTAGAAGCCGGAGCCCTTGAAGTGGACCGCAGGCGCGGTCAGCACGCGGTGCGCGGGGGCGCCGCACTCGACGCACTCGGTCAGCGGCTCCTCCGCCATCTTCTGCATCACGTCGAAGACGTGGCCGTTGTCGCATTTGTACTCGTAGATCGGCACGGGACCCCTGATTATCGCAGCCGCTACGGTTCGAGCATGGCGACGACCCCACAGGAGAAGCCCGAGACCGAGGTGACGATGGAGGAGATCGTCGCGCTGTGCAAGCGGCGCGGCTTCGTTTTCCCCTCCTCGGAGATCTACGGCGGGCTCGGCTCGACCTACGACTACGGCCACTACGGGGTGCTGCTAAAGACCAACGTGAAGAACGAGTGGTGGCGCGCGATGCTGCAGGAACGCGACGACATCGTCGCCCTCGACTCGGCGATCCTGCAGAGCCCCAAGGTCTGGGAGGCCTCCGGCCACCTGGCGGGCTTCACCGACCCGCTGGTCCAGTGCCTCGGCAAGTGCAAGCGGCGCTGGCGGGAGGACCACCTGCGCGAGGCCGTGGCGGCCGAAGGCGGCGACCCGGACGGGGAGATCCGCTGCCCGGAGTGCGGCGGCGAGCTCTCGGAGCCGCGCAACTTCAACCTCATGTTCGAGACGCACGTCGGCCCGGTGGCGGGCGAGGGCTCCGAGGTCTACCTCCGCCCGGAGACCGCCCAGGGCATCTTCATCAACTTCAAGAACGTGCTCGGCTTCGCCCGCAAGAAGCCGCCGTTCGGCATCGCCCAGGTCGGCAAGTCCTTCCGCAACGAGATCACGCCCGGCAACTTCATCTTCCGCACCCGCGAGTTCGAGCAGATGGAGATGGAGTTCTTCGTCCCGCCCGACGACGCCGAGCGCTGGTACCGGGAGTGGATCGAGATCCGCGAGCGCTGGTACACCGACCTCGGCATCCGCCCCGACCACCTGCGCGTCCGCCCGCACGAGCAGGACGAGCTCTCCCACTACTCCTCGGGCACGAGCGACGTCGAGTACCTCTTCCCGATCGGCTGGTCGGAGCTGGAGGGGATCGCCAACCGCGGCAACTTCGACCTCACCCAGCACGCCAAGTTCAGCGGCGAGAAGCTCGAGTACTTCGACCAGGGGACCAAAGAGCGTTACGTCCCGCACGTGATCGAGCCCGCCGCGGGCGCCGACCGCGCCACGCTCGCCTTCCTCGTCGACTCCTACGAGGTCGAGGAGGTGGAGGGGCGCCAGCGCACCGTCCTGCGCCTGCACCCGCGCCTCGCCCCGGTGAAGGTCGCCGTCCTCCCCCTGGTCTCCAAGGAGGGCCTGCCGGAGAAGGCGCGCGAGGTCTTCGCCGACCTGCGCAAGCGCCTCCCCGCCGAGTTCGACGAGGGCGGCTCGATCGGCAAGCGCTATCGCCGCCAGGACGAGATCGGCACCCCCTGGGGCATCACCGTCGACTTCCAGACCATGGACGACGACACCGTCACCCTGCGCGATCGCGACTCCCTGGAGCAGATCCGCGTCCCGATCGAGGGCCTCGGCGACGAGCTGGTCAAGCGCCTCGAAGCACCCTGGAAGAGCCCGAAGCTCGGGTAGCGGCGCCGGCGCCGAGGGGGAAGGGACGGGGCACCTGCGAGAGCCGCGGATGCCCTCCCGAAACGCCTCCATACCCACCGCCACGCGCTCGCTGACCCGTCCACACCGGGGTGTTGTCAACTCAGCGAGCGACGGATCCGGCCTCACGCAAGACGCACGGATCCGTGGAGAAGGTCACGGAAGGGAGGAGAGGTGACACTTCCGTGTGCCTTCGTCCCCAAACCGGGCGCCTCCTCCCGGGTGAGTTCGCACTTATCCGCGCTATCCGCGGATTTCTGCGAACTCACCGGTGGGCGTCGGCCAGGCCTACCGACTTTCGGGGTCATGACGTAGGTTCGAACGGTCGAAAAGATCCGGACCTATCCCTGCTCGTCCGATTGGAGCCCGCCGTGGCATATGAGATGGACATTCCCGACAGCGACCAGAAGGCCAAGATCCGCAACCCATGGCTGGTCGTACTGTGGACGATCGTCACGCTCGGGATCTACCACCTGGTCTGGTGGTACCGCGTCAACAAGGAGCTGAAGGCGTTCGGTGGGTCGCGCGGTTACGACCTCGGTCGCAACCCGACGAACTCGCTGCTGGCGCTGTTCCCGGGCTTCATCATCATCATCCCGCCGCTGGTCTCCTACTACCGGGGCACGAAGCGCGTGCAGGGCGCGCAGGCGCTGGTCGGCCGCGAGCCGGTCAACGGCTGGATCGCGCTGGTCCTCTACCTGTTCATTGGGATCGCCTTTCCCGCCTACCTGCAGGTGGGGCTGAACAGCGTCTGGCGCCAGGAGCTGTCGCCGGCCCCAGGCCAGGACGCGCCGCCGCCCCACAGCGACGACCCGATGCCGCCGAAACTCACCGACGCCTGAGCCGCACCGGACCGCTCGGCCGCCAGGCGCCAGAATCAGGCGCGATGGCGGCCGAGCTCCGCATCCCCGACAGCGCCGAGACCGTCAAGGTCCGCAGCCCCTGGGCGGTGGCGCTGCTGCCGTTCGTCACGCTCGGGATCTACCACCTGCTCTGGTGGTACCGGATCAACAAGGAGATGAAGGCCTACGGCGAGTCGCTGGGCTACGACCTCGGGCGCAACCCGACCAACTCCGTGCTGGCCGTCTTCCCCGGCGGGCTGATCATCGTGCCAGCCCTGATGACCTACTGGCGGGGGACCAACCGGGTGCAGGGGACCGAGGCGCTGGCGGACCGGGAGCCGATCAACGGCTGGCTCGTCCTGCTCCTCTGGGTGATCATCCAGCCGGCGATGTGGGCCTACCTGCAGGTGTCCCTGAACCACGTCTGGGAGCAGGAGCTCAGGGGCCGTTGAGGTAGGCCTCGACCGCGCGGGCGTCGGCTTCGAGTTCGCGCGCGGCCTTCTTCGTCACGTCCTCGAGGTGCTCGATCTCCACCTTGCCCTTCGGCAGCCGCCAGGTGGCGACGGCGCGGCCCTTGACCAGGGCAAAGGGGCGGAAGAGGCCGTTGTCCGTGACCAGCTTCTTGTGTTCGCCGACGACCCGCTCGCGCGACTCCCAGCCGAGCAGCAGCGGGTCGAAGGCGCCGAGGAGACGCGGCGGCGGGAGGGGCGCGGGGTCCTCGCGCTTGCGGAGGTCGAGGAGGCCGTCGCCGAGGTCGACGATGCGGCGGGCGATCCGCTTCAGCCCCGCGCGCGCGTCGCCGAGCGAGATGCCCGCCCAGCGGGCGAGGTCGGCAGCAGTCGCGGGGCCGTGCCCGACGAGATAACGGCGCGCCAGCTCGCCGAGCAAAGCGTCGCGGTCGACCTCCGGCTGCTCGCCCAGCCAGTCGCGCGTCGAGACGAAGGCCTGCTCCTTGCCGACCATCGGCCCGCGCACGCAGACGCCGTGGAGGGTCGCGTAGAAGAGGACGTGGACGAGCGCCTGCCCGGCGGTCGGCACGTCGGCGGAGTCGAGCGCGTCGCGCAGTTCGACCCGCGTGCGCGGGCCGTCCGCCAAGGCGCGTCGCACGGTGTCGACGCCGCGGTCGGCGGCGTCCCCCACCCCGGTCTGGCGCAGCCGCGTCCGGCAAGAGGTCCAGAGCGGCGGCGTGGTCACCGCGTGCAGCAACGGGTAGTCCTCGCTGCGGATCAGGTGCAACGTGCCGCGGTTGACCCAGGTGACGACCAGCCGCCGCTCGTCCAGCGCCCGGTCGACATCCGATGCCACGAGCCCCTCGCTGCGCGCCCGCACCGCCAGCCGCGCCCCGCGCGGGTCCTGTCCCTGGATGGCGAGCAGCCGCTCCGCCACCTCCTCCGGGCTGCGTCCCGGGCGCGTCGCCAGCCCCTGCGCGGTCAGCCGCGCGGCATGGATGCGTTCCGCTGTTCTTTTTGGACCTGTGAGGGCCAAAAAGAACAGCTGGGCGGGGTCAGCCCTTGCCGGAGAGCAGGTTCCAGGCGCGGCGCCAGAAGCTCGGCGCCGGCTCGCCAGCGACGTCGTCCGGGGAGATCTCGATCGAGCCCGGGTTCTTGCCCGGCTTGGCGAGTTTCGCCGCGGCGGCCGCGTCGATCTGGAGGACGACGCCGCGCTCGTAGATCCCCTCGACCTCGGGGGCGTCGACGAATTTGTGGCCGCCCGGGCGGTTCGGCGTGGTGTCGAAGATGATGCCGTCGAAGAGGTCGGCCTCGGGCGCGTCGAGCACCTCGACCACCGTCCCCAGCTTCACCTCGTCGCTGGAGTAGACCGGGATGCCGCGCTTGGCGACCAGGTAGGAAACCTTCGAGCCGAGATCGTCCATGGCCGCGAGCCTAACGGAGCGCGCCCGGGTCCCCAAGCACGCCCTAGACTCGGGGCGGGAACACCCGACCGGGAGGGACGCATGGGAACGAACTTGGCCTCGATCGTCAGCGCGGGCGCCGCGCACGACGCCGCCGCGCCGGCGGTGCGGCTGGGCGAGCGGACGCTCGCCTTCGGCGACCTGGAGGACGACAGCGCCCGCGTGGCGACGCTGCTGCGCGAGCACGGGCTGGAGGTCGGCGACCGGGTCGGGGTGATGCTGCCGAACGTGCTCGAGTTCCCGCTCGCCTACTACGGGGTGCTGCGCGCGGGCGGCATCGTCGTGCCGATGAACGTGCTGTTGAAACGGCGCGAGATCGCCTTCTACCTGCAGGATTCGGGGGCGAAGCTGATCCTCGCCTGGCACGGGTTCGCGGACGAGGCCCGCGCGGGGGCGGCCGACGCGGGCGCCGAGCTGATCGCGATCGAGCCGGAGGAGCTCGCGGCGACGCTCGCCGGGCTCGAGCCGACCGCGGAGATCGTCGACACCGACGCCGAGGACACGGCGGTGATCCTCTACACCTCCGGCACGACCGGCAAACCGAAGGGCGCCGAGCTCTCCCACCGCAACCTCGACGAAAACTCGGAGATCGTCTCCCGCACCACGTGCCTGGTGGAGGCCGGCGACGTCGTCCTCGGCGCCCTGCCGCTCTTCCACTCCTTCGGCCAGACGGTCGGGATGAACGGCTCGCTGCGGCGCGGCGCCTGCCTCACGCTGGTCCCGAAATTCGACCCGGGCGCGGCGCTGGCGACGATCGACCGCGATCGCGTCACCCACTTCTACGGCGTGCCGACGATGTTCGGCGCGCTGCTCCACCACCCTGGGCGCGAGGACTTCGACACGTCCTCGTTGCGGATCTGCATCACCGGCGGGGCGTCGATGCCGGTCGAGGTGCTGCACGGCTTCGAGGAGGCCTTCGGCGCCGAGCTGCTGGAGGGCTACGGGCTCTCGGAGACCTCGCCGACCGCCTCCTCGGGCTTCCCCGGGAAACTGCGCAAGCCGGGCTCGATCGGCACGCCGCTGGAGAAGGTCGAGATGCGGATCGTCGACGAGAACGATGAGGAGGTGCCGCAGGGCGAGGTCGGCGAGATCGTCATCCGCGGTCACAACATCATGAAGGGCTACTGGGGCAAACCCGAGGCGACCGCCGAGGCGATCCGCGGCGACGGCTGGTTCCACAGCGGCGACATGGGCCGCGAAGACGAGGACGGCTATTTCTACGTCGTCGACCGCAAGAAGGACATGATCATCCGCGGCGGCTACAACGTCTACCCGCGCGAGGTCGAGGAGCTCCTCTACGAGCACCCGGCGATCCGCGAAGCCGCCGTCGTCGGCGTCCCCCACCCCGAGTGGGGCGAGGAGGTCGGCGCCGCCGTCGTCCTCGAACCGGGCGAGGCACTCGCCCCGGAGGAGATCAGCGCCTGGGTCCGCGAGCGCATCGCCGCCTACAAGTACCCGCGCGTGGTCTGGTTCCTCGACGAGCTGCCGAAAGGCCCGACCGGCAAGATCGTCAAGCGCGAGATCGAGGTCCCGGCGGAGGTCAGTTGACGAACTCGCCGAGCCACTCGGTGAGGAACGGCTCCATCACCCGGTAGCCGCCGTCGGGCTCGCGTTCGACCAGCTCGCGGTCGGTCAGGGCCTTGAGGGCGGTCTGGACGGAGCTCGGCCCGGCCAGCTGGTGACGGGCCCGGTAGGCGCCGGACAGGGGCCGACCCGGCTCGCGAGCGAGGGCTTCGAGCAGCACCCGCTGCCCCGCCGAGAGGCCCTCCCAGACGAGCGAGAGATGGGCGTTCTCGGACTGGAGGACGAGCTCCAGAGCCCGCGCGAGAAGATCGTCGCCGGCGACTCCGTCGAACGGCGTCTGCTCCCAGAGCGAGTACGCGAGCTCCTGGGTCGCGTAGGGGTGGCCGCGGGTGATCTCGAAGAGCAGGTCGCAGGTCGCCGGACCAAGCTCTTTGTTGGTCGCGGTGAAGCGTCGCCGGACGAAGCGGGAGAACTTGTCCGTCGGGATCAGCCCGATCTCCATCTGCTTCGCGCTGCGCCAGAAGGGCTCGTTGGCGTCGCTGAAGAGCTCGCGCATGACGTGGCGCTTGCTGCCGAGGTAGACGTGGCAGACATCGGGCTGGGCCTGGAACACCGACCGCAGGAGCTTGGGAAAGTCGGGGTCGAGGTCGACGACCTCCTGGAACTCGTCGAGGATGAGGACGACTCGCTGTTCGCGCTCGGCGGCGATCTTTGCCGGCAGTTCAAGCAGCATCTCGATCGTCGTCTCGATGTCGGTCTCGGTATGGCCGAACCCGAAGGAGAAGCTGAGCCGCCCGTCGATCGGGTCGACGATGACCGTCGGCGAGATGCGCAGGCCCTGGAACATCGCCAGTCCCCGCTCTTTGAGCTTCGCCTTCGGGGCCGCGATGTCGGCGTAGATGGCGGCCGCGAGGCGCTCGGCGAGCCGCGCCTTGTTCGGGGTGGTCATCAGGTTGAGATAGGCGACCAGGCCCTTCTTCCGACGCGTCGTGGCGGCGGCTTTCAGGACCAGCGAGGACTTGCCGAGGCGGCGCGGCGCGAAGATGACCAGGTCCTGGCCGTTCCTCATGTCAGCCTCGACCTCGGCCAGCTCAACCTCCCGGTCGGCAAACTCGTCGATCACGAAGGTGCCGAAGCGGAAAGGGTTGAGCGGTGCCTCAGCCATCCCCTCACCCTAACCAATTACGTTGACCTCCGTTACGTAAACTTACGTAACGCACTCCTACATAACGCTTTGGACAGCAGAAAACTGGCCGGGCAGCCAATTCTTCCGGTACGCTGCCGAAGCAGCCGATCACGACACGAAACGGGGTTGAGATGAGCGTCGCCTCCCAGCGTTTGATGGACAACATCAGCTACGAAGACCTCTACAAACGCTGGGAGCAGGGGAACTGGTCGGCGTACGACATCGACTTCTCCGCCGACGTCGCCGGCTGGGCAGCGCTCTCCGACTTGCAGCGCGCCTCGGCGATGTGGATCTACTCGATGTTCTTCTACGGCGAGGACCGGGTGGCCGACACGCTCGCCCCCTACGTCACCGCCGCGCCGACCGAGGAGCAGTCCTACTTCCTCGCCACCCAGCAGGTCGACGAGGTCCGCCACTCGCTCTTCTTCCACCGCTTCTTCAAGGAGGTGATCGGGGTCGGCGGCGAGAGCATCGAGGACACCCTGGCCGCCACCCTGCCGCAGCTGAACTGGGGCTACCGGGGCGTCTTCGACCGGCTCGACCGGATGGCGGAGGAACTGCGCAAGGACACCTCGCTGCCGAAGTACGCGCAGGCGATCACGCTCTACCACCTGATCGTCGAGGGCAGCCTCGCCCAGCCCGGCCAGCACTTCATCGAGGACTTCTTCGCCAAGGGCGGGGCGATGCCTGGCTTCAGCGCCGGGATGGCGAACGTCTCCCGCGACGAGCAGCGCCACATCGGCTTCGGCGTCAAAGTCCTCTCCGAACTGCTGGCGCCGGAGCACCCCGCCTCGGAGGAGTGCCGCGCCGCGGTGGTCGAGCTGCTGCGCGAAGTGCTCCCCTACAGCCCGGCCGTGTTCCGGCCGCCGAACCTCGACCGCGCCTACACCGAGTGCTACGGCTTCACGATGGAGGACATCTACGCCTTCGGCCTCAAACTGGTGCGGCAGCGCTGGCGGACGATCGGCTTCCCGACCGAGGAGATGCCGCCCGGCGTCTTCCCCTTCGACCCCGACAAGTCGGAGGAGGAGATCGCCGCCGACCAGGTGAAGCTGATGCTCGGCGGCATCCTCGGCCCGTCCGACGGCAGCGTCGCCCCGAGCACCGACCCGGAGCTGATGCGCCTCTGGTTCGCGATCACCTCCCGCGTCGCCGACCCCGCCGCCGCGAACGGCTCGCCGCTCGTCTACCAGTGGAAGTTCACCGACGCGGACCCCTGGCACATCGTCATCGACAACGGCTCGACCCGCGCCGAGCCCGGCCTGGCGCCGAACCCGGCGGTGACGATCGAAGCGAGCTGGGCGGACTGGCTGGCCTCGACCAAACCCGACGCCAACCCGCTGAAGCTCCTGTTCAGCCGCCGCATCCGCCCCCACGGCAGCCTCCGCGAGCTGGCCCGCATGCGCAAGGTCTTCAACTAGCCGCTTCCGCGGCCCCCCCGGGGGGGCGGGGCAGGGCAAGGGCCGGGGCCGGCGCTCGGAAGGGACGGGGACCCGCAAGCTGTCGCCCGGGTAGGACCCGCCCCTCTCGCCACGGCCCGGGCAGGCTGTGGCCGTGGCGAGAGGGGCGGGTGTGCGGAAGGTGTGGAGGAAGGCCTACGGGAGCGTCACGGGAGTGCGTCGGGAATGGCACGGAACCGTGACGGGAGTCAGACCTCGTCACGGAGATGCCGGGAACTCCACGCTTCCTCC